>NZ_JBBEGM010000013.1:0-222499 GCF_037400335.1 Actinomycetospora flava | reverse complement strand
ACCACGTGGGTGGCAGACACGTACGACGACCTGCAGAGGTCGCCACAGAATGAGCAACACTTGACGGGCAGGACTCCGGCCGGAGCCCTGCCCGTTCGCATGTCCACAGGAGGTCCGTGATGTCGTCCGACCCGTCGGAGGGTGCCGGCGCTCGCGGAGGCGACGACGGCCCTCGCCGCGCGAGGACCACAGGTTCCTCCCGTGACGACGAGGGCTCGGGCGGCCGCGGGCCCACCGGTCGCGACCGCGGCGCGCCACGAGGCGGCGGCGACCGTCGCGGCGGCGGGCGCCCGTCGGACCGCAACCCCCGTGACGACCGCGGCGCGGACCGTCCCCGGGGCGGGTCCGACCGCCGCACGGGCGGTGACGGCGAGCGCGGTGACGGCCGCGGCGGACCGGGCCGGGCCGGCGGCAACGACCGTGGTGGCCCCCGTGGTGGTCCGCGGCGCAACGACAGCGGCGCGGGCGGGCGTCCGGGCGGACCTCCCCGCGACCGTGGCGGCGCCGCGGGCTCGCGCGGCGGCCGGTACGAGGATCGCGGCGGCTCGGGTCGTCGCGACGACCGCGGACCCCGTGACTCGCGTCCGCGGGACGGCGACCGGCGCGACGACCGGCCCACCGGCGACCGCCCCCGCGGTGACCGGCACGGCTTCGACCGGTCCCGCGACGACCGGCCCCGCGGCCAGAGCGACCGCCAGGGCGACCGCCGACAGGACGGCCGCCGTCAGGACGACCGGCGTCCCGACGACGGACCCCGAGGCGGCCGGCCCCGCGACGACCAGCGGGGCGGCGACCGCCCCCGCTCGGATCGGCCGCGTGACGACCGGCCCCGCTCCGACCGCCCGCGTGACGACCGGCCCCGAACCGACCGCCCGCGTGACGAGAGGCCGCGCAGCGACCGGCCGACCGGCGACCGCTCCGGAGGCGGCCGTCCCACCGGCGCGCGCCCGCAGGGCGGACGCCCGGGTGCTGGTCGTGACGGCAGCGGACGCGGTGACCGCGGTGACCGTGGTGATCGTGGCCGTCAGGGCCCGCCGCGCGAGGACCGCCCGCGCGACGACCGCCGACCCGACCGGCGTCGCGAGGACGCCGGCGAGCGGGTCGACCACTCGTCGGAGCCGGTCCTGCGTCATCAGGACGCCGCACCGCGCCCGGTGGCCCCGCCGCTGCCCGACGACATCACGCCCGACCTCCTCGACCAGGAGGCGCGCCGCGACCTGCGCGGTCTTCCCAAGGACCTGGCCGACGTGGTCGCGCGGCACCTCGTGGCGGTCGGCGAGCTCGTCGACGACGACCCCGAACAGGCCCTCGCCCACGCCCGCTTCGCCCGCCACCGGGCCAGCCGCGTCGCCATCGTGCGCGAGGCGTCGGGGCTCGCCGCGTACCACGCGGGGGAGTGGGCCGAGGCGCTGTCCGAGCTCCGCGCGAGCCGGCGGATGGGCGGCGACGGGCACCTGCCCGTGATGGCCGATGCCGAACGTGCGCTGGGCCGCCCCGAGCGCGCGATCGAGCTCTCCCGCAGCCCCGAGGCCCGCGACCTCACGACCGAGGACGCCGTCGAGCTCCTCATCGTCGTGTCGGGCGCGCGGCGCGACCTCGGCGAGAACGACGCTGCGGTCGTCGGGCTCCAGGTGCCCGAGCTCGACGCGTCCCGCGAGGACCCGTGGGTGCCGCGGCTCTTCTACGCCTACGCCGAGGCCCTCCAGGCCGCCGGGCGCACCGACGACGCGGTCCGCGCGTTCCTGGAGTCCGCCCGCACGGACCTCGAGGGCGAGACGGACGCCGAGGAGCGCGCGATCATGCTCGGTGTCGGCGACCTCGGCGACCTCGGCGCCGCCGAGGACGACACCGCGGACGACACCGAGGACGACACCGCGGACGAGTCCCAGGACGGGACGGCCGACGAGACCGCCGACCGCGACGTGCTCGACGACGAGATCGAGGCCGCCACCGAGTCGTCCGCCGAGGACGATGCCGCGGACACGTCCCCCGACGAGCCGCGCGAGGACGCGCCGTCGAGCGCCGTCGAGGCCCCGAGGTTCTCCGGGTGAGCGAGCACGACGCCCTGCTCGTCGACCTCGACGGCACGGTCTACCGCGGGCCGGACGCGATCGAGGGCGCGGTCGAGACGCTCGAGGCGGTGCGGGAGCGCGCGACCGTCTCCTACGTCACCAACAACGCCTCGCGCGGGCCCGACGAGGTCGCCGACCACCTGCGCCGGCTCGGGCTCACCCTCGACACCGACGCCGTCGTCACCAGCGCGCAGGCCGGGGCCGCGGTGGTCGCGGAGCACGTCGCGGCGGGGTCGAAGGTGCTGGTCGTGGGCACCGAGGCGCTCGCCGAGGAGATCCGCCTGGTGGGTCTCGAGCCGGTCCGGGCCGAGGACGACGAGCCGGTCGCCGTGGTGCAGGGCCACTCGCCGGAGACCGGCTGGCCGATCCTCGCCGAGGCGACGCTGGCGCTGCACCGGGGCGTGGTGTGGGTCGCCTGCAACGTCGACCCGACCCTGCCGAACGAGCGGGGCCTGCTCCCGGGCAACGGCTCGATGGTGGCCGCCCTCCGCGCGGCATCCGGGCGCGAGCCGCTGGTGGCCGGCAAGCCCGCGGCGCCCCTGCTGGAGCAGGCCATCGCACGGGTGGGCGCCGAGCGTCCGCTGGTCGTCGGCGACCGCCTCGACACCGACATCGCCGGCGCCCACAGCGTCGACGCCGAGAGCCTCCTCGTACTCACGGGCGTGTCGACCCCCACCGGGCTGCTCCCCGCGGAGGAGGGGCAGCGGCCGACCTACCTCGGCGCCGATCTGCGGGTCCTCGGCGGTGACCTCGCCGCGACCGCTGTGGCCGACGGCGACACCGCCGGGTTCACGGCGCGCCACGAGGACGGCCACCTCGTGCTGTCCGGGGACGGCGACGACGCCACGGCCGCCCTGCGCGCCCTCTGCCGCGTCGCGTGGGCGTCCGACGGCTGGCACGGCGTCCGCGGCGACGGCCCCGCGGCCGAGAAGATGATCAGTGCGCTCGGGCTAAGCAGCGGCTGACGGGTTAGCGTGGACGGCGACAGCATCCGGGCCGACGCCGGGGAGGACGCGCCATGACCGAGCACGGCGACGCGCTCGCCGGCCTGCGGGACGCCGTCGCGGCGCTCCCGCACGGCGGCGCCGGGGAGGACGCCGACTTCGACGCCGCCGAGCACGCGACGCGGTTCGAGGCGGTGCACGACGCGCTGGTCGCGGTGCTGGCCGACGTGGACCGGACCTGACCGCGGTGGCCCGGTCCACCGCCCGCCGGCTCCGCCTGGACGCCGAGCTGGTCCGACGCGGCCTCGCCCGCTCGCGCGAGCACGCCGCCGGGCTCATCGCCGAGGGCCGGGTGACGGTCGGGGGCACCGTGGCAAGCAAGCCCGCGACAGCCGTCGAGACCGCCGCCGCCGTGGTCGTGCGCGAGGACGTCGACGACCCCGGCTGGGCGTCGAGGGGTGCGGGCAAGCTGCTCGGCGCGCTCGAGGCCTTCGGCCCGCAGGGCCTCGGCGTCGACGGCCGGCGCTGCCTGGACGCGGGCGCCTCCACCGGCGGGTTCACCGACGTCCTGCTGCGCCGCGGGGCGCGCGAGGTCGTCGCCGTCGACGTCGGCTACGGGCAGCTGGTGTGGGCGCTGCAGACCGACCCGCGCGTCGCGGTGCACGACCGGGTCAACGTCCGCTCCCTGACCCCGGACGACATCGGCGGCCCGGTCGACCTCGTCGTCGCCGACCTGTCGTTCATCTCCCTGGGCCTGGTGCTCGACGCGCTCGTCGCGTGCACGGTCCCGGGCGGGGATCTGGTGCCGATGGTCAAGCCGCAGTTCGAGGTCGGCAAGGACCGGCTCGGCGCGGGCGGGGTCGTGCGCGACACGGCGCTGCGCGCGTCGGCCGTGATCGACGTCGTGGCGTCCGCGCGGGCGCGGGGCCTGGTGCTGCGCGACGTCGTCGCCAGCCCGCTGCCGGGCCCGTCGGGCAACGTCGAGTACTTCTGCTGGCTGCGACGCGCGAGCGGCGACGACGGCCCGCACGATGACGAGACGCTGGTGGCGCGAGCCGTGGAGGAAGGTCCGCAGTGAGGACCAGGGGACAGACAAGGGGACACCGGTGACCGACGGGCTCGTGGAGGCCGACGCGGCGGGCGTCGCGGACGGCGACGACCGCGGCACGCGCGACGCGCTCCTCGTCGTGCACACCGGCCGGGAGGCGACGCGGAAGGTCGCCTCGCAGGCGGCCCGCCGGCTCGCGGACGCCGGCTTCGCGCTGCGGATCCTCCCCGACGAGTACTCGACCGACGAGGGGCTGTTCGACGACCTCCCCGAGGCGCAGCGCCCGCGCACCGTCACGGCCGAGTCGGACGCCGCGCTCGGCATGGAGATCGTCCTCGTGCTCGGCGGCGACGGCACGCTGCTGCGGGCGGCCGAGCTCGCCCGCCACGCGCGGGTGCCGATGCTGGGGGTGAACCTCGGGCGCGTCGGGTTCCTCGCGGAGGCCGACCTCGACGACCTCGACGAGGTCCTCGACGCCGTCGTCGGGCGCACCTACCGCGTCGAGGAACGGATGACGGTCGACGTCGTCGCCCACCAGAACGGCACCGAGCTGGGCCGGACCTGGGCGCTCAACGAGGCGATCGTCGAGAAGATGAACTGGGCGCGGCTGCTCGACGTCGTGCTCGAGGTCGACGGCCGCCCGGTGTCCGAGTTCGCGTGTGACGGGGTGCTGTGCGCGACGCCGACCGGCTCGACGGCCTACGCGTTCTCGGCGGGCGGGCCGGTGGTGTGGCCCGAGGTGCAGGCGATGCTGCTGGTGCCGAGCAACGCGCACGCGCTGTTCGCGAAGCCGCTGGTGATCTCGCCGGACTCCTCGGTGGCGCTCGAGGTGTCGAGCCGCGGGGACGCCGGCGTGCTCGTGTGCGACGGCCGGCGCACCATCGAGCTGCCCCCGGGTTCGCGCGTCGAGGTGGTCCGCGGGCGCAACCCGGTGCTGCTGGCGCGCCTGCGGGTGCAGCCGTTCACCGACCGGCTGGTCCGCAAGTTCGGGCTGCCGGTGCAGGGGTGGCGCGGGCGCCAGCGCTGAGGCGCTCGACGGGTCGAGCTCCGCTTCGCTGCGTCTCCCACCCTCTCCCGTCGACCGCCCGTCACCGACCGTTCGACCATGTGTTCGATCGGATCGGCGTGTTCGGGCCCGGAGCGTCGGACCGGACCGTTACCGTGAGGCCCGTGCTCGCCGAGCTGAGGATCCAGGGTCTCGGGGTGATCGAGGACGCGACCCTCGATCTCCACCCCGGGCTGACGGTGGTCACCGGGGAGACCGGGGCCGGCAAGACGATGGTGGTCACGGGGCTGCACCTGCTGGGTGGCGGCCGCGCCGACTCCTCGCGTGTGCGCCGCGGCGCCACGCGCGCCATGGTCGAGGGCCGGTTCCTGCTGCCGTCCGCCGAGGCCGACGCCGAGACCGACGCCGACACCGACGACCCACCGGAGGCCGAGGACGACGCCGCGCCCCGCTCGGCGCTGCGCCTCGCCGCCGACGCGGGCGCCGCGCTCGACGACGACGGCAGCCTCATCGCCGCGCGCACCGTGTCCGCCGACGGGCGCTCGCGCGCCCACCTGGGCGGACGCTCGGTACCGATGGCCGTGCTGGGCGACGTCACCGACGCCGCGCTCGCCGTGCACGGCCAGCACGAGGCGCTGCGGCTCCTCCGCGCGGCCGAGCAGCGGGCGGTGCTCGACCGGTTCGCCGGCGCCGCGGTCGCCGAGCCGCTCGCCGCCTACCGAAGCACGCGCACGGCCTGGCGACGCGCGGTCACCGAGCTGACCCGCCGCCGTGAGCAGGCGCGCGAGATGAGCCGCGAGGCCGACATGCTGCGCCACGGGCTCACCGAGATCGAGGCCGTCGACCCGCGGCCCGGCGAGGACGCCGAGCTGGTGGCCGAGGCGCGCCGCCTCGCGGACGCCGACGACCTGCGCGCGACGGCGTCGGCCGCCCTCGCCGCGCTCGCGGGCCCACCCGACGGTGCGGGGGAGGACCCGGACGCTGTCGGGCTGCTGGGCGAGGCGCGCCGGCGGCTGCAGGGCAGCTCGGGTAGCCAGGACCCGGCGCTCGCCGGGCTCGACCCCCGCCTCGCCGAGGCCGCGGCCCTGCTCGGTGACGCCGCCGCCGAGCTCACCGACTACCTCGAGCGTCTCGAGGCCGACCCGCAGCGGCTCGAGCAGGTGCTCGAGCGCCAGGCCGCGCTCAAGGGGCTCACCCGCAAGTACGCCGCGGACGTCGACGGCGTGCTCGCGTGGGCCGACGACGCGCGCGAGAAGCTCACCGGTCTCGACACCTCCGACGAGGCGCTCGCCGCGCTGGCGGCCGAGGCCGAGCAGCTCGCGGGCGAGGTCGCCGGGCACGCCGCGGCGGTGTCGGCGGCCCGCCGCGAGGCCGCCGAGCGGTTCGGTGCCGCCGTGTCCGCCGAGCTCGACGGGCTGGCGATGGGGTCGGCGTCGGTCCAGCTCGCCGTGGGTGTGAAGGAGGCGGCCGCAGGCGACGCGGCCGGGCTGGACGTCGACGGCCGCCGGGTCGTCGCCGGCCCCGACGGCGTCGACGAGGTCGAGCTGCTGCTCACCCCGCACGCGGGCGCGCCGGCGCTCCCGGTGCACAAGGGCGCCTCGGGCGGCGAGCTCTCGCGGGTCATGCTCGCGGTCGAGGTCGTGCTCGCCGGCGCGGACACCACGCCGACGCTGGTGTTCGACGAGGTCGACGCCGGGGTCGGCGGGCGCGCCGCCGTCGAGGTCGGGCGCCGGCTCGCGCGCCTCGCCCGCACCCACCAGGTGGTCGTCGTGACCCACCTGGCGCAGGTCGCGGCGTATGCCGATCGTCACCTGGTGGTCGACAAGGGCGGGCTCGCCGACGCCGGCGACACCGACGGCGTCACGCGCAGTGCCGTCCGCACTCTCGGCGACGGCGACCGCACGATCGAGCTGGCGCGCATGCTCGCGGGCACCGAGGAGACCGAGACCGGCCGCGCCCACGCCGAGGAGCTGCTCGCCGCGGCCGCGGCGGACCGGACCGCCGGGGACGACGAGGCGGCGGCGCCGACACCGATCACGCGTGGTGCGACCACGCGGCGTAGCGGTGGCCGCCGGAGTCGCCGGGCCGGGTGACCGCGGCGCGTCGCCTCGGCGCGTCGGCTCCGTCCAGGGCGTCCCTCCGACGACCATCGAGGGCATGGGTACCGGCGGTCGCGGCACGGGTGCGGGGTGGCGGGCATGAAGTGGCCACGGGGACGCACGAAGGAGGCGCCGGCCGGCGTCGTCGGCACGGCACGGCTCGGCGGGCGCTCCGGCGGTGAGGTGTCCCCGGAGCTGCTGCGCCGGCTCGGCCGCGGCGACGTCGCGGTGATCGACCAGGTCGACCTGGACCGCGCGACCGCGCACGCGTTCGTCGACGCGGGCGTCGCCGGGGTCATCAACGTGTCGCCGTCGATCTCGGGGCGCTACCCGAACCTCGGGCCGGAGATCCTCACCGACGCCGGGGTGGCGCTCGTCGACGACGTCGGCGACGGCGTGCTGCGCCGGGTGCGCGACGGCGCCTCGGTCCGCCTCCACGACGGCGGCGTGTACCTCGGCGAGGACGAGGTCGCGCGCGGGTTCGAGCAGAACGCCGAGACCGTCGCCGACCAGCTCGCCGAGGCCCGCTCCGGGCTCGCCGCGCAGCTGGAGGCGTTCTCGGCGAACACCACGGAGTTCATGGGCCGCGAGCGGGCGATGCTGCTCGACGGCGTCGGCGTCCCCGGGCTCGAGACCGCGATGAACGACAGGACGGTGCTGGTCGTCGCCGGCGGGTCCGACCGCGTCGAGGAGCTGCGCCGCCTCAAGCACTTCGTCCGCGAGGAGCGCCCCGTGCTCGTCGGGGTCGGCGGCGGCGCCGCCGCCCTGCGGACCGCGGGGTTCACGCCGGCGGTGGTCGTCGGGACCGCGCTGGAGATCGACCCGGAGCTCGCGCGCAAGGCCGTCGACGTCGTCATCCCGGCGGACACCGACGGGCACATCGCCGGGCTGGCGCGCCTGCAGGACGCCGGCATCGACCCGGTCGGGTTCCCGTCGTCGGCGAACCCCGAGGACATGGCGCTGATCCTCGCGCAGCGTCACGGCGCCTCGCTGGTGGTCGCGTGCGGGTTCGACGCGACGCTGTCGGGGTTCCTCGACCGCGGGCGGTCGGGGAGCAACCCGTCGACGCTGCTCACGCGGCTGCGCCTGGGGCCGACGCTGGTCGACGCCTCGGCGGTGGCCGCGCTGCACCGCCACCGGGTCACCACCGGGGCGGTCCTGCTCCTGCTGCTGGCCGTGATGGCGGTCGGCGCGACGGCGCTGTTCGCGAGCGGACTCGCCGAGGCCATCGTGATGCTCGTGCGCGAGGGGTGGGCGGCCGCGCTGGCCGCCGCCCAGGGGGTCGGGGGATGATGTCGCTGCGTTACCACGTCGTGTCGATCGCGGCGGTGCTGCTGGCGCTCGCCCTGGGCGTCGTGCTGGGGGCCTCGGCCCTGTCCGGCCGGGTGCTCGGCGCCCTGACCTCGGACCGCGACCAGCTCGCCGGCGAGGTCGTCGCGATGCGGGGGGAGCGTGACGCGGCCGGCGCGCAGCTGCTGGCCACCGAGCGCCTCGTCGGCGCCGGCGCGCCGTCGACGATCGCGGGCGTGCTGCCCGACCGGGGTGTCGCGCTCGTCGCCGCCCCCGGCGCGGACCCGGCCGACCTCGACGCCGTGACCGACCTCGTCACCCGCGCGGGCGGGCACGTCACCGGCCAGGTCGCGCTGACCGACGCCGCCGTCGCCCCCGACCGCGCGGAGGCGCTGCGCGCGCTGGTCCCGCGGCTGCTGCCCGCCGGCGCGCAGCTGCCCACCACCACCGACACCGGCACCCTCACCGGCTCGCTGCTCGGGTCGCTGCTGGTCGCGCGGCCGAGCGGCGTGGGCGACCGCACCACGGGCCCCGAGGTCGCGACGGCGCTGCGCGCGCTCTCCGAGGCCGGGTACATCCGCGCGCCCGAGGGGCCGGGCGCGGCGCCGGGCGAGCTCGCGCTCGTCGTCACCGGCAGCGGCGCCGACCCGGCCCGCGACATCGTGCTGGCGCGGATCGCGGGGGAGATGGACCGGGTGGGCGCGGGCGCCGTGCTCGCCGGGCGCGCCGGGTCGGGGGCGGTCACCGCCGTGCGCACGGACCCGGCGCTGCGCACCGGTCTGTCGACGGTCGACGCCGTCGAGGGGCCGGCCTCGCGGGTCGCGACCGTGCTGGCGCTGCGTGAGCAGGCCGACGGGCGGACCGGCGTCTACGGCCCCGCCGCGGGCACGTTCACGCCCCAGCCCACCGCGGGCTGAGGGTCGCCCGGGTGGGTGGGGGGCGCGGTCCGTTACCCTGAAGCCCCGTGAGTGACGGAGTATCGCCGGCGGTGTCCTGATCATGCAGCCGGCGCGGACGACCAAGCACGTGTTCGTCACCGGAGGCGTCGCCTCCTCGCTCGGCAAGGGCCTCACGGCGTCGAGCCTCGGCCAGCTGCTCACCGCGCGCGGTCTGCGCGTGACGATGCAGAAGCTCGACCCGTACCTCAACGTCGACCCCGGGACGATGAACCCGTTCCAGCACGGCGAGGTCTTCGTCACCGAGGACGGCGCCGAGACCGACCTGGACATCGGGCACTACGAGCGGTTCCTCGACCGCGACCTCTCGGCGCGCGCGAACGTGACCACCGGGCAGGTCTACTCGAGCGTCATCGCCAAGGAGCGGCGCGGCGAGTACCTCGGCGACACGGTGCAGGTCATCCCGCACATCACCGACGAGATCAAGTCCCGCGTGCTGGCGATGCGCACGGACGACCCGGCGCCCGACGTGGTGATCACCGAGGTCGGCGGCACCGTCGGCGACATCGAGTCGCTGCCGTTCCTCGAGGCCGCGCGCCAGCTGCGCCACGAGGTCGGCCGGGACAACTGCTTCTTCCTGCACGTCTCGCTGGTGCCGTTCCTCGCGCCCTCGGGCGAGCTGAAGACGAAGCCGACCCAGCACTCGGTGGCCGCGCTGCGCAACATCGGTATCCAGCCCGACGGGCTGGTGCTGCGCGCCGACCGCGACATCCCCGAGGACATGACGCGCAAGATCAGCCTCATGTGCGACGTCGAGGAGGACGGCGTCGTCGCCTGCCCCGACGCGCGGTCGATCTACGACATCCCGAAGGTGCTGCACACCGAGGGCCTCGACGCCTACGTCGTGCGGCGGCTCGGGCTGCCGTTCCGCGACGTCGACTGGACCGTCTGGGGCGACCTGCTCGACCGCGTGCACCATCCCACCGAGACCGTCGAGATCGCGATCGTCGGCAAGTACGTCGACCTTCCCGACGCCTACCTCTCGGTCACCGAGGCCCTGCGCGCCGGCGGCTTCGCCCACCGCGCCCGCGTCGCCGTGCGCTGGGTGGGCTCCGACGAGTGCGAGACGCCCGCCGGCGCGGCCGCCGCGCTCGCGGGCGTCGACGGCATCCTCGTCCCGGGCGGCTTCGGCATCCGGGGCATCGAGGGCAAGGTCGGCGCGCTCGACCACGCGCACCGCCGCGACATCCCGGCGCTCGGGCTCTGCCTGGGCCTGCAGTGCATGGTCATCCACGCCGCGCGGTCCATGGCCGGCCTGGAGGGCGCCAACTCCGCCGAGTTCGACGAGGAGACGCCCCACCCGGTCATCTCGACCATGGCCGACCAGACCGACGTCGTCGCCGGTGAGCGCGACATGGGCGGCACGATGCGACTCGGCGCCTGGCCCGCGGTGCTCGCGCCGGAGACGATCACGCGCGCGGCGTACGGCACGGGCCGGATCACCGAGCGGCACCGCCACCGCTACGAGGTCAACAACGCCTACCGCGACCGTCTCGCCGAGGCGGGCCTGGTGTTCTCCGGGACCTCGCCCGACGGCGCGCTCGTCGAGTTCGTCGAGCTGCCACGCGACCGGCACCCGTTCTTCGTCGGCACCCAGGCGCACCCGGAGCTCAAGAGCCGCCCGACCCGGGCGCACCCGCTGTTCCGCGCGTTCGTCGCCGCGGCGCTGCGGCACGTCTCCTCCCAGCGTCTGGACCTGGAGACGAGCAACGGGACGGACCCGGTGGAGTCGGTGGAGGACGTGCTCGACGAGCCGGCCGGCGCGACCCCGTGACGGCGCCGCGCACGCCGGACTCGCTCGCCGACCCGCACCAGGGGCACCCGCCGCACGACTTCGCCGTCGTCGACACCGAGACCCTCTACGAGGGTCCGATCTTCGCGCTGCGCCGGGACAAGGTGCGGATGCCGGGCGGGCGGATCGCCGGGCGGGAGAAGGTCGAGCACTTCGGTGCCGTCGCGATCGCGGCGCTCGACGAGGACGACCGCCTCGTCATGATCTACCAGTACCGGCCCGCGCTCGGGCGGCGCATCTGGGAGATGCCGGCGGGCCTGCTCGACGAGGCCGGCGAGAACCCGGTGGTCGCGGCACAGCGCGAGCTCGTCGAGGAGGTCGGGATCGAGGCCGACGACTGGTCGACGCTGGTCGACATCGTCGGGTGCCCGGGCTTCGCCGACGAGTCGGTGCGCGTGTACCTCGCCCGCGGGCTGCGGTCGGTGGAGCGCCCGGCGAGCGGTGACGACGAGGAGGCGGACCTCGTCATCCGCCGGATCCCGCTCGACGACCTCATCACCGGCGCCATGTCCGGCGCGCTGGTCAACGGGCCGTGCGTGGCGGGCGTGTTCGCCGCCGCGGCGGTACGCGACGGCCGCTCCGCGGCGCGCCCGGTCGACGCGGAGTGGCTCGACCGCCCCGGCGAGTTCGCCGCGCGCCGGTCCGCGCGCCGCTGAGAGGCCCCTTCGGACCAGCGCGCTGGACCGGGTGCGCCCCAGAGTGACGAACGAACGGCGCTTTCGCTGCTTCGGAAGCAGCGAAAGCGCCTTTCGTTCGTCCGGGGCTGCGGCGTACGGCGGAGCGGACTAAGCGGTCCGGCCGATCAGGTCGGCGAGCAGGTCCAGGCTCGCGTCGACCCCCGGCGCGGCGTACATCGGGTCGACGAACACGTCGGTGAACCCCGTGCGCTCGACGAGGCGCCGGGTGCCGTCGGCGATCTCCGCCGCGCCGACCCCGGCGGCGACGTTGATCCGCAGCGCGGTGCCGACGTCGGCGGGGTCGCGGCCGGCCTCCTTCGCGGCGCCGTCGATGGTGGCGCGGAAGCTCAGCAGGGCGTTCGCCTGCCGGTCGAGGTCGATGCTGGGCAGGCGCCCGACCGGCAGCCAGCCGTCGGCGCGCTGCCCCACTCGGCGCAGCGCGGACTCGGTCCACGCCGAGAGGTAGACCGACGGGCGGGATGCCGGGGTCTCGACGTGCACGGCCGGCAGGGGGAACCGCGGACCCCGCAGCGGCGCCGGCGTGCCCGACCAGAGCGTGTCGAGGCCGTCGAGCAGCTCGTCGAGCCGGGCGCCGCGGGCGTCGAAGCCGAGCCCGGCGCCGGCGTACTCCTCGGGGGACCAGCCGATCCCGAGCCCGGCAAGCAGCCGTCCGGGCGCCAGCGCGCCGATGGTCGTCAGCGAGCGGGCGAGCACGGCGGGCGGGTAGAGCGGGCCGACGAGCACGCTGGTGCCGAGCGTCGCGCGCCTCGTGGCGGTGGCGGCGACGGCGAGCAGCGCGAACGGGTCGAGCGCGCGGCGGAACTCGACGGGGATGGTGTCGGTGCCCCCGTAGCCGACCTGCGGGTCGACGGCGGCGAGCAGCCGGTCGCCGACCCAGAGGCTCGCGGCGCCCGCCTCCTCGGCGCGGGCGGCGAACTCCCCGATCCTGGCCACCTCGTCGGCGGCGTCCCCGAACTGCGGCAGCGTGGTCCCGAGTCGCACGGTGATCAGTCTGTCCCTCCCGCGCGCGGCGGGCCGACGGGGGCGGTGCGCCCGGCTATGGTCCCGCCATGAAGGTGGGGGTGCCGCGGGAGGTCAAGGACCACGAGGACCGGGTCGCGCTGACGCCGATCGGCGTCACCGAGCTGGTCCGCCGGGGCCACGAGGTCCTGGTCGAGACCGGGGCCGGTGTCGGCTCGGCGATCACCGACGACGCGTTCCGCGACGCCGGGGCGACCGTGATCGACGCCGCCGACGAGGTCTGGGCCGCGAGCGACCTGCTGCTCAAGGTCAAGGAACCGGTCCCCGAGGAGTACCACCGCCTGCGTCGCGACCAGGTGCTGTTCACCTACCTGCACCTCGCGGCCTCGCGCGAGTGCACCCAGGCGCTGCTCGACGCGGGCGCCACCGCCGTCGCGTACGAGACCGTGCAGACCGAGGACGGCGCGCTGCCGCTGCTCGCGCCGATGAGCGAGATCGCCGGGCGCATGGCGCCGCAGGTCGGCGCGCACCACCTCGAGAACGCCCAGGGCGGGCGCGGCGTGCTGCTGGGCGGGGTGCCCGGCGTGCGGCCGGGGCGGGTCGCCGTGATCGGCGCGGGGACCTCCGGGCTCGCGGCCACGACGATCGCGGTCGGGCTGCGCGCGTCGGTGGAGGTGCTCGACGTCAACGTGCGCGCCCTGCGCCGGGTCGACGAGATCTTCTCCGGCAGCGTGCGCACGGTGCTGTCGAGCACCCCCGAGGTCGAGCGCGCCTGTCGCGAGGCGGACCTCGTCATCGGCGCCGTGCTCGTCCCGGGCGCGAAGGCGCCGGTGCTGGTGCCGAACGAGCTCGTGGCGCAGATGCGCAGCGGGTCGGTGCTCGTCGACCTGGCCGTCGACCAGGGCGGATGCTTCGCCGACACCCGCCCGACGACCCACGCCGAGCCGACGTACCGGGTGCACGACTCGATCTTCTACTGCGTCGCGAACGTCCCGGGCGCGGTGCCCACGACGTCCACGCGGGCGCTCACCGGCGTGACGCTGCCCTACGTGGTGGCGCTCGCCGACCGGGGGCTCGCGGACGCCGTGGCCGCCGACCCGGCGCTGGCGAAGGGCGTGAACGTCGTCGACGGGGAGCTGACGTCGGCGGCCGTCGGTGAGGCCCACGACCTGCCGGTGCGCCCGTTGGCGGAGGTGCTGCCCGGGTGACGGCGCCGGACGCGGCGGTCACGATCTACCTCGACCACCTGCTCGTGGAGCGGGGGACGGCGGAGAACACGCTCGCGTCCTACCGGCGCGACCTGCGCCGCTACCTCGAGCACCTCGAGGCGGCGGGCGTGCGGGACCTCGCCGACGTCACCGAACGGCACGTCGGCGACTTCCTCATCGGCCTGCGCACCGGCGCCGGCGGGCGCGCGCCGCTGGCGACGGCGTCGGCGACCCGGGCCGTCGTCGCCGTCCGGGGGCTGCACCGGTTCGCGCTGGCCGAGGGCATGGTCGCGGTCGACGTGGCGCGCGAGGTGCACCCGCCGGCCCCGCCGCGCCGGCTGCCCAAGGCGCTGGACGTCGCGACCGTCGGGCGGCTGCTGGAGTCCCGCGGCGGCGAGGCCGACGACCTCGCCGGCGTCCGCGACCGCGCGCTGCTCGAGCTGCTGTACTCCACCGGCGCGCGGATCTCCGAGGCCGTCGGGCTGGACGTCGACGACGTCGACACCACCCAGCGCGCGGTGCGTCTGGCCGGCAAGGGCGGCAAGCAGCGGATCGTGCCGATCGGGCGCCCGGCGCTCGCCGCGCTGGAGGCGTACCGGGTGCGGGGGCGGCCGGGGCTCGCGAGCCGGGGGCGGGGGACGCCGGCGCTGTTCCTCAACGCGCGGGGTGCGCGGCTGTCGCGGCAGAGCGCGTGGGCGTCGCTGCGCGAGGCCGCCGACCGCGCGGGCATTACCGGCGACATCTCCCCGCACACCCTGCGGCACTCGTTCGCGACGCACCTGCTCGACGGCGGCGCGGATCTGCGCGTCGTGCAGGAGCTGCTCGGCCACGCGTCGGTGACGACCACGCAGATCTACACCCAGGTCACCGTCGACACCCTGCGCGAGGTCTTCGCGATGGCCCACCCCCGCGCCCGTTCCCTGTGAGTGCTTTCCTGCCCTATAGGGCAGGAAAGCACTCACGTAGGAAGCGGTTCCAGGTGCAGGGGGAGGCCGTCGGCGGGGACGGGCAGCGAGGTGTTGTCCCAGCGCGGCTCGTAGCCCGGCGCGACGGTGATCCGATGGTTGCGCAGCAGCTCGTGCAGGATCGCCGTGACCTCCAGCGAGCCGAACAGCATGCCCAGGCACTTGTGCACGCCGCCGCCGAACGGGATCCAGGCGTCGCGGTGCGCCTTGTCCTCCCGGCGCGGCTCGGCGAAGCGCTCGGGGTCGAAGACGTCGGGGGCGGTCCAGATCGCCGGGTCGTGGTGGTTGGTCGCGCCGGCGGCCATGACGAGCTGCCCCGCGGGCACGAAGTGGCCCAGCAGCGCGGTGTCCTTCACGGTCCGGCGCATGACCACCGGCACCGGCGCGGCCAGGCGCAGCGACTCCTTGATGACGAGGTCGAGCGTGCCCAGCGACTGGAGGGCGGCGAGGTCCGGCGGGCCGTCCCCGAGCGCGAGGGACTCCGCGCGCGCCTTCTCCTGCCACTCCGGGTTCGCCGCGAGGTAGTAGGCCGCGGCCGCGCTGGTGATCGTCGAGGTGTCGTGGGCGGCCATCATCAGGAAGATCATGTGGTTGACGACGTCGTCGTCGGTGAACGCCTCGCCCTCCGGGGTCCGGGCGCGGCACAGCACCGAGAACAGGTCGTCGCCCTCGCCGGCCCGTTTCGCCGGCAACGCCGCGCGGAAGTAGCGCTCGAGCAGCGCGCGTCCCCGCAGACCCGCGCGGTAGCGGGTGCCGGGCAGGTCGTGGCGGACGATCGAGCTCGCGGCCTGCACGCAGTCCATGAACGCCTGGTTGACCGCCTCGGCCTCGGGCCCCGAGCGGTCGTCCATGAAGACGTGGGTGGCGACGTCGAGGGTCAGGCGCTTGAGCATCGGGTAGATGCGCAGCTGCTGCCCACGGGGCCAGGACGGGATCTCCTCGCGGAGCACGGGCACGGTGCGGTCGACGTAGCCCCGGATGCGCGGCGCGGTGAACGCCTCCTGCATGACGCGGCGGTGCACGCGGTGGTCGTCGCCGTCGAGCAGCATCAGCCCGCGGTGGAAGAAGTCGTCGACGAGGAAGCGCCAGCCGTCCTGGGAGTAGGCCTTGTCGGGGTTGGTCAGCACCTCGTGGGTGGCGTCGGGGCCGGCGGCGATGACGACGTGCTCGCCGACGAACCCGCACCACGACACCGGGCCGAGCGCGGCGTGACGGGCGCGGGTGAAGGCGCTGCCGTAGCGGATGTAGGACAGCGTGTGCCCGATGACCGGGGGACCGGCGTCGCCGGGGACGGGCTCCAGGCCCGACCCGGCGGGCGGAAGGGCCAGGGGCTCGGTCCGGCGCGGGCGGGTCTTCTCGAACAGACGGCGGTCGACGCCGGCCGGCATGGGCGTGAGGACGACGGACGACAGGCGCTCGCCCGTCGCGGTACGGACCAGGGACACGGCCACCTCCAGGACACCGGGACGTGCTGCGTCCGCACGCTAGACACGAATCAGGTTTGTGTCCACATACGAGACAGGGCGATCGGATGCGTCTACGCTCGCCGCGTGCCCGCCCGGACGTTCGCCGACCGCGCCCGCGGCCTCGTGCGCGACGAGGCCCTCGAGCGCGCGGCCGAGCTGCTCGTCGCCGGGGGCTGGCGCGGGCTGCGGCTGCAGGACGTCGCCGACGGCATCGGCGTGAGCCGCCAGACGCTCTACAACGAGTTCGCGAGCAAGCAGGGGCTGGCGGCGGCGCTCGTGCTGCGCCGCACCGAGGAGTTCCTGGCCCGCCTCGAGGCCGCGCTGGACGGCGAGGACGACCTGTACCGGGCCTGGGTCGAGGCCGTGCGCACCACGCTCGACACCGTCGCCCGCGACCCGCTGCTGCGCGTGCTGCTCACGGGCCAGGGCGCCGAGGAGCTGCTGCCCCTGCTGACCAGCGAGGCGGAACCGCTGATCACCGCGGCGCGCGACCGGGCGGCGGCGTTCCTGCAGCGCCGGCGCCCCGAGCTGGACGCGGGCACGGCGAGCGCGGCCGCCGAGATCGCCGCGCGCCTGACGATCAGCCACGTCGTGCTCCCGCTGCACGCGCCCGACGTCGTCGCCGACCAGATCGCGACCACGGTGATCCGCTACCTGGCCTCGCCTACCCCGCCAGGCCGAACGTGAGTGCTTTCCGCCCCCATAGGGGCGGAAAGCACTCACAGAGGGGTCAGGGGGCGCGGCCGACGAGGGCCACGCCGACGGCGCCGAGGGCGGCGACGACCGCGAAGGCGTAGAAGCCCCAGGGGTACGCGACACCGGCCTGGAGCAGGGCGCCGCCGAGGATCGGGCCGGCGATCGCGCCGAGCCGCCCGACGCCGCTGGCCGTCCCGAGCGCCGTGCCCCGGGCCTCCGCGGGGTAGAGCTGCGACACGTACGCGTAGACGAGCACCTGCGCGGAGAACACGAAGATGCCGGCGAGCAGCACGCTCACGTACACCCCGATCCCGGGCAGGCGGATCGACAGCAGCGCGAGGAACAGCGTCGCCGCGGCGAACCACGCGATCGTCGCCGGGCGCACGCCGGTCCGGTTGGCGACGGTGCCGGCGAGCAGGAGCCCGAGGATCGCCCCGATGTTGAGCACGAGCAGCAGGGCCAGCGCGGCACCGAGCTCGTAGCCGGCCGAGCGCATGATCTCGGGCAGCCAGGTGTTCAGGCCGTAGACGAGCAGCAGGCCCATGAACGACGCGATCCAGAACGCGATCGTCGGGCGCGCGAGGCCGTCGCGGAAGAGCGTCGCGAGCGGGTTGCGCCGTTCGCGGCGCCAGCTCGAGTCCTTCGCGCCCCGCCGCTGCAGGAACTGCGCGGACTCGGGCAGGCGCATGACGATCAGCGGCAAGAGGATCACGGCCGGGATCGCGCCGGCGACGAACATGGACTGCCACCCGAGCGACGGGATCAGCAGGATCCCGAGCAGCGCCGTCGCCACCGCGCCGACGTGGTAGCCGGTCATGAGGATCGTGGTGGCGCTGCTGCCCCGGCCCGCGGGGGCGTACTCCGCGACCAGCGCGAGCGCGACCGGCAGCACGCCGCCGAGCCCGAGCCCGGCGAGGAAGCGCAGCACGCCCAGCACCTCGGGGTTGGGTGCGAACGCGCACGCGAGCGTCAGCACCGAGAACCCGGCGACCGTCGCGATCATCGTCGCCCGGCGTCCGATGACATCGGCGATCGGCCCGACGGCCAGCGCGCCGACCATCACGCCGAGCAGCCCGACGGTGACCACCACCGAGGCCCCGGCCGGGTCGAGGTCCCAGCCCGGGTCGCGCAGCAGCACGGGCAGCACCACGCCCAGCACCACGAGGTCGAAGCCCTCCAGGGCCACGGCCGACCAGCACAACGGGCGTACCCAGCCCGCGTGGGCGGCGCGTGGCGTGGTGGCGGTCGAGGATTCGGTCGTCATCGTTCACGTCCTCATCGGTCGACGGGTCGGGTCGACGGTGAGCGCGGAGTATGCGAGTGGTCACACCATGGCGTCGCCACAGCTTCCGTTCACCGGGAGATCGTGACGGAAACGGGCAGCCGCTGTGGCCGTGGGTGACGAGAGCGTCTCGTGACCCACGACGCCCGGCGAGTCGCGCGACGGCGTGCCCGACGCGCCTCCTAGGCTGATCGCACGAGCACACGGCCGGGCACGCGAGGGAGGGACACGCGATGTCGAACCCGCAGCCGGTCCTCTGGTCACACGGCGAGCAGCCTCCCGAGGGCGGCGCGGACGGGGCGGTCGAGCCGTCCGGCGAGGTCCCCCCGGGCCGCCCGCGCCGGCACGTCCCGATCCCCGGGCCTCTCGACGGGCACGGTCCGGCGACGGTCCTCGCGATGTGCAACCAGAAGGGCGGCGTCGGCAAGACGACGTCCACGATCAACCTCGGCGCGGCGCTCGCCGAGTACGGCCGGCGGGTGCTGCTGGTCGACTTCGACCCGCAGGGCGCCCTGTCGGTGGGCCTCGGCGTGCAGCCCCACCAGCTCGAGACCACGATCTACAACCTGATCATGGAGAAGGGCGTCACGATCGACGACGTCATCCGCCCGACCACGGTCGAGGGGATGGACCTGCTCCCGTCGAACATCGACCTCTCGGCCGCCGAGGTCCAGCTGGTCACCGAGGTCGGTCGCGAGCAGACCCTCGGGCGCACGATCGGGCCGGTGCTCGACCGCTACGACTACGTCCTCGTCGACTGCCAGCCCTCGCTCGGTCTGCTGACGGTCAACGCGCTGGCCTGCGCGGACGGCGTGCTGATCCCGCTGGAGTGCGAGTTCTTCAGCCTGCGCGGGGTCGCCCTGCTGATGGACACGATCGAGAAGGTGCAGGACCGGCTGAACCCCAAGCTGGAGATCACCGGCATCCTGGCCACCATGTACGACCCGCGCACGCTGCACACGCGCGAGGTGATGACCCGCGTCGTCGAGGCGTTCGGCGAGCTCGTCTTCGACGCCGTCATCAACCGCACCGTGCGCTTCCCGGAGACCACCGTGGCCGGCGAGCCGATCACCCGGTGGGCCTCGCGCTCCACCGGCGCCGAGGCGTACCGCGCCCTGGCCCGCGAGGTCATCGCCCGGTGACGCTCGCGCCGGAGAGATCCGAGGCCCCGGAACGGTCCCGGTTCCAGGTCAGCCTGGACAACTTCACCGGGCCCTTCGACCTGCTGCTCCAGCTCATCGGCCGTCACGAGCTCGACGTCACGGAAGTGGCCCTGAGCCGGGTCACCGACGACTTCATCGCCTACACCGCCGCGCTGGGCGACGACGCCGACCTCGAGGAGACCACGGGCTTCCTCGTCGTGGCGGCGACCCTGCTCGACCTCAAGGCCGCCCGGCTGCTGCCCCAGGCCGAGGTGGAGGACGAGGACGACCTCGCGCTGCTCGAGGCGCGCGACGTCCTGTTCGCGCGCCTGCTGCAGTACCGCGCGTACCAGCAGGTCGCGGCGCTGTTCCGCGAGCTCGAGGGCGCGGCGCGCATGCGCTACCCGCGGGCGGTCACCCTCGAGCCGCGGTTCGCCGAGATGCTGCCGCCGGTCCAGCTGGGGGTCGACGCGGACGGCTTCGCCGAGCTCGCGGCCGCCGTCTTCCGGCCCAAGCCGCCCCCGACGGTCGGCCTGGACCACCTGCACGCCTCGACGGTGTCGGTGCCCGAGCAGATGACGATCCTTGCCGGGCGGCTCCGGGAGCGGGGCGACGCGACGTTCGCCGAGCTCGTCGCCGACTGCTCCGAGGGCATCGAGGTCGTGGGACGCTTCCTCGCGGTGCTCGAGCTGTACCGGGCCCGCGACGTCGCCCTCGACCAGCCCGAGGCGTTCGCCGAGCTGCGCGTCCGCTGGGCGCCCGGGGGTGACGCGGGCAGCGCCAGTGCGACCGGGGAGGACGAGTGAGCGACGGCGGGACCGACCCCCTCGAGGAGATCGAGGAGTCCCTCGCGTCCGACACCGAGCTCGTCGCGGCGCTCGAGGCGGTGCTGCTGGTGGTCGACGCGCCGGCGCCGACCGACCAGCTCGCCGACGTCCTCGGCCAGCCCGTCGCCCGCGTCAAGGAGGCGCTCGAGGGCCTGGCCGCCGAGTACACCGAGCGCGAGCGCGGCATGGAGCTGCGCGCCGGCGGCGAGGGCTGGCGGCTCTACAGCCGCGACCGCTTCGCCCCGTACGTCGAGCGCTTCGTCCTCGACGGGCAGCGCACCCGCCTGACCCGCGCCGCGCTGGAGACCCTCGCCGTCGTGGCCTACCGCCAGCCGGTGACCCGTTCGCGGGTCGCGGCCGTGCGCGGCGTCAACGTCGACGGCGTCATGCGCACCCTGGCCGCGCGCGGGCTGATCATCGAGGCGGGCACGGACGTCGGCGGCGGCACGCTCTACAGCACCACCGAGCTCTTCCTCGAGCGCCTGGGTCTGCAGTCGATCGACGAGCTCCCGCCGATCGCGCCCCTGCTGCCGGATGTGGACGACATCGATGAGTGAGATCCGCCGGACCACCGGTGGCGCCACCCGGGGCACGGTCGCCGACGGCGTCGCCTCCTTCCTCGGCGTGCCCTACGCCGCCGCACCCGTGGGGGCGCGGCGCTTCGCACGCCCCGAGCCCGCAAGCTGGGACGGCGAGCGTGACGCCACGCGCCACGGCCCGACCGCGCCGCAGCTGCGCCCACGCCCGGGCATGCCGGACATCAGCCCGGTCACCGGACCCGGCTGGGTCGCCGGCGACGACTACCTGACCGCGGACGTGCGCACGCCGGACACCGGCGACGGCCGGCTCCCGATCATGGTCTTCGTCCACGGCGGCGCGTTCACCGCCGGCACGTCCCGGGCCACCGCCTACGACGGCACCCGGCTCGCACAGCAGGGCGCGGTCGTCGTCGCGATCAACTACCGGCTCGGCGTGCCCGGCTTCGCCGCGATCCCCGGGGTCGTCGCCAACCGCGGGCTGCACGACCAGATCGCCGCGCTGCGCTGGGTCCGCGACAACGCCGCGGCGTTCGGCGGCGACCCCGACCGCATCACGGTGTTCGGCGAGTCCGCCGGTGCCCTGAGCATCGCCGACCTGCTCGCCGCCGCCCCGGCCGGCCTGTTCCGGCGCGCGATCGTGCAGAGCGGCGGCGGGTCGCACGTGCTCGCCCCGGCCCAGGCCGCGGTGACGACGCGGGCGCTCGCCGACGGCCTCGGCGTCGACCCGGCCGGGCTGGTCGACGTGCCGGACGACGCGCTCGTCGGCGCGGTGGGCGCGCTCGCGGTGAGCCCGCCGGACCTCGCCGTGCAGGGCCTGCGCGACCCGTTGATGGGTCTCTCCCCGCTGGCGCCGGTGATCGACGGCGACCTGCTCGACGGCCAGCCGGTCGACGCGCTCGCCGCCGGCGCGGCCGCCGACGTCGACCTGCTCGTGGGCGTCAACGCCGAGGAGATGGCGCTGTACTCGATGGTCGGCGCCGCGCTCGGGCTGCCCGCGCCCGGCGAGGACGAGGTCCGCGCCGTGGTCGCGCGCCTGCACCCCGACCCCGACCGGGTGCTCGCCGCGTACCGCGATGCGCAGCGCGGCACGACCCCCGCCGGGCTGCACGACGCGATCCGCACCGACGTCATGTTCGCCGTGCCCACCCGCCGTCTCGCCGACGCCCACACCGGACGGACCTGGCGCTACGAGTTCGCGTGGGGCTCCGGCGACGGCGTCGGGGCCTGCCACGGGCGCGAGCTGCCGTTCGTGTTCGACGCCGTCGACCGCATCGACACCGGCGCGTTCGCCGTCCCCGACACCGAGGAGACCCGCGCGCTCGCCGCGCGAATGCGCACGGCGTGGGTGGCGTTCGCCTGCGACGGCGACCCGGGCTGGCCGTCCTACGCGGCCGCGGCCCCGACGACGCGGCGCTTCGACGCCGTCGACGACCTCGTCGACACCCCGGACGGGCCGGAGCGGGCGCTCTGGGACGGGCTGCGCTAGACGGGCGCCACCTCGCCGAACCGCACCGCGAGCTCGGTCAGGAACGCGTCGGCGAGGCGCTCGACGGCGTCCGCGTCCGGCGAGATGCGCGCACCCGGCGCCAGGCCCAGCACCGAGCGCTCGGGCTCGTACCTGATGACCTTGTTCGGGGTCAGCACCCCGTCGTGGTCGAGCAGCGACTCGGCGAGCAGCTCCAGCTCGGTTACCGGGTTCGTGTCCTTGCCCGACTCCGCGCGGATGCGGTGCACGAAGCGGCGGTCGAGCGCGAGCAGCAGCGCGGTCGCGAGCGCGGGGTCGTCGTGCACCCGCAGCGCCGCGACCTCCGCGCGCACCGCGGTGCGTGCCCGGTCGATCTCCTCGGCGGTGAACGTCTTGCGTCCGAGCATCGTGCGGCCCTCCTCGTTCGGCGTCCTCACCGTGTGGTCGCGCCACGGCCCGCGAATGTGACGAGAAGGCCTGCGTAGGCTGGAGAAGGCGATCGAGCGAGGGAGCGGTGTGAGCGGGTCCGAGGGCGGCGGAGAAGGGGTCCGCCTGCAGAAGGTGCTGGCCGAGGCGGGAGTGGCGTCGCGGCGGCAGGCGGAGATCCTCATGCGGGACGGCCGCGTGGAGGTCGACGGCAAGGTCGTCAAGGAGATGGGCATCCGCGTCGACCCGGACACGGCGGTCATCCGCGTCGACGGGTCCCGGATCGTCACCGACCAGGAGACCGTCCACCTCGCGCTGAACAAGCCCGAGGGGATGCTCTCGACGATGTGGGACGACCAGGGCCGGCGCTGCGTCGGCGACGTCGTCCTCGAGAAGGCCGAGGGGCAGCGGCTGTTCCACGTCGGGCGGCTCGACGCGGCCACCGAGGGACTGCTGCTGCTGACCAACGACGGCGAGCTCGCCAACCGGCTGATGCACCCGTCGTACGAGGTGCCCAAGACCTACCTCGCCGAGATCAGGACCCCGATCGCGAAGGACCTGGGGCGCCGGCTGCGCGAGGGCGTCGAGCTCGACGACGGCCCGGTCGCCGTCGACAGCTTCAAGGTGATCGACCGGTCGGGCGCGCGGGTGATGGTGGAGGTCGTGCTCCACGAGGGCCGCAAGCACATCGTGCGGCGCATGCTCGAGGCCGTCGACAAGCCGGTGCAGCGGCTCGTGCGCACCGCCGTCGGCGACGTCCGGCTCGGCGAGCAGCGTCCGGGCACGCTGCGCAAGCTCGGCCGTGACGAGGTGGCCTCGCTGTACCACGCCGTGGGCCTCTGACCGGCGGTCGAGCCGCGCGAGCGCGTGGCGCTACGGACATCCAGCGTCAGCGACGCCACGTCGCTGACATTTCGCGCGCCGTCCAGGGCACAATGGTCTTCCGAACGCACGATGGTCGACGTTCGGGAGGCACACGGGTCATGGACGGGACGCTGCGCGGGGTGGTCGCCGTCGACGGGCCCTCCGGGACGGGCAAGTCGACCACGGCGCGCGGGCTCGCGATCCGGCTCGGCGCCCGCTACCTCGACACCGGCGCCATGTACCGGGCGGTCACGCTCGCGGTGCTGCGCTCCGGGCTCCCGCTCGACGTCGCCACCACCAGCGCGGACGGCAGCGACGACGTCGCCGCGGTCGCCCTCGGGGCGCGCGTGACCGTGTCGACCGATCCCGCCGAGCCCCGCGTGCGCCTCGACGGCGAGGACGTCGCCGCCGAGATCCGCGGGTCGGCGGTCACCGGCGCGGTGTCCGCGGTGTCGGCGCTGACCGCGGTGCGCCACCACCTCGTCGACGAGCAGCGGCGCATCGCCGCCGAGGCACTCGAGGACGGCGCCGGGATCGTGGTCGAGGGCCGCGACATCGGCACGGTCGTGCTCCCGGACGCCGGGCTGAAGGTGTTCCTCACCGCCTCGGAGCTCGTGCGGGCCGGCCGTCGCGACGCGGAGAACACCGCCGCGGGCCGGGCCGACAGCCCCGACTCCCGCGCCGACCTCGCCCGGCGCGACAAGCTGGACTCCTCCCGCGCGGCCTCGCCGCTGCGGCCGGCGGACGACGCGGTCGAGGTCGACACCTCGACCCTGGACATCGAGGGCGTGCTGGACCGCCTGCAGGACCTCGCCGAGGACCGCGATATGATCGTCGGCTTCGCCGACGCGGGAGTCGGCACTCACAAGGGATAGACATTGAACGAGGAAGGGCCCGCTGTGCTCGCCGAGGGCGACGCAGGAACGGGCAGTTTTTCCGAGGGCGTCGACACGCCCCCCGTACAACCGGTGCTCGCCGTGGTCGGGCGCCCCAACGTCGGCAAGTCGACGCTGGTCAACCGCATCCTGGGCCGCCGCGAGGCCGTGGTCCAGGACGTCTCGGGCGTGACGCGCGACCGCGTCGCCTACGACGCCCTGTGGAACGGGAAGCGGTTCACGCTGCTCGACACCGGTGGCTGGGAGCCCGACGCCAAGGGCATGCAGGCCGCGATCTCGGCGCAGGCCGAGACGGCGATGGCCACGGCGGACGTGATCCTGCTGGTGGTCGACGGCCAGGTCGGCGCGACCGCGGTCGACCAGGCCGTCGCGCGCACCCTGCGCCGCTCCGACCGGCCGGTGATCCTGGCCGCCACCAAGATCGACGACTCGCGCGGCGAGGGCGAGATCGCGGCACTCTGGCGCCTCGGGCTCGGCGAGCCGCACCCGGTCTCGGGCCTGCACGGCCGCGGGTCGGGCGACCTGCTCGACATCGTGCTCGACGCGATGCCCGACAGCCCCCGCGACGACGTCGACCTCGACGCCGGACCGCGCCGCGTCGCGCTGGTCGGCAAGCCCAACGTGGGCAAGTCGAGCCTGCTCAACCAGCTCACGGGCGAGACCCGCTCGGTGGTCGACGCGGTCGCCGGCACCACCACCGACCCCGTCGACTCGCTCGTCGAGATCGACGGCGAGACCTGGAAGATCGTCGACACCGCCGGCCTGCGCCGCAAGGTCGGCCAGGCCTCGGGCACCGAGTACTACGCGTCGCTGCGCACCAAGGCCGCCATCGAGGCCGCCGAGGTCACCGTGCTGCTGCTCGACGCCTCGGAACCGATCAGCGAGCAGGACCTCCGCGTGGCCTCGCAGGTCGCCGAGGCCGGCCGGGCGCTCGTGCTGGCGATGAACAAGTGGGACCTCGTCGACGAGGACCGCCGCCACGCCATGACCCGCGAGCTCGAACGCGCGCTCGTGCGCTTCCCCTGGGTCGAGCGGGTCAACATCTCCGCGCGCACCGGGCGGGCGGTGCAGAAGCTCGCGCCGGCCATGCGCACGGCGCTGGAGAACTGGGACCGGCGCGTGCCGACCGGGCAGCTCAACCAGTGGTTGTCCGACGTCGTCGCCGCGAAGCCGCCGCCCGTGCGCGGCGGGAAGCAGCCGAAGATCCTGTACGCGACGCAGGCGCAGAACCGCCCGCCGACGTTCGTGCTGTTCACCTCGGGCTTCCTCGAGGCCGGCTACCGGCGCTTCCTCGAGCGCATGCTGCGCGAGACGTTCCCGCTGACCGGCACGCCCGTGCAGATCAACGTGCGCGTGCGTGAGAAGGGGAAGCGCGGAGGACGCAAGCGCTGATACATTCCTAGGACTTCACCGTCCTGAGGAGTGATCCCGGTGCTCGATCTCGGCCCCGCCGCGCAGGAGATGGCGCGCGTCGTCGCGCTCGTCGACGACGACCGGCTCGACCGCCCGACCCCGTGCGGCGACTGGCGGGTGCGCGACCTCGTCGGCCACCTCCTGGCCTTCGCGGGGCACTTCATCCGCGTCGCCCGCCACGACGCGGGCGGGGCGGGCGGGGCGCCGGAGGACCTGCCGAGCGACTGGAACGCGGTGCTCCAGGGCCGTCTGACGAGCCTCGCCGAGGCGTGGTCGCAGCCCGAGGCGTGGGAGGGCGAGGGCAGCGCGGGCGGGCTGACCATGCCGAACGCCCAGCTCGGCGTGGTCGCGCTCGAGGAGCTCGTCCTGCACGGCTGGGACCTCGCGCAGTCGATGGGGGCGGAGTTCGCCGTGCGCGACGAGGACCTCGCCGCCGTCGCGGAGTTCGTCACGCAGTTCGAGCACGCGCCGGACGAGCAGCGCCAGGGGCTCTACGGCCCGGTGGTGCACGCGCCCGCGGACTCGGAGCTCGACCGCGTCCTCACCCTCGCGGGCCGGGACCCGGCGCAGCCGGTCGGTTAGCGGGGCACGCCCGGCTCGGCGGCCCGGGCGTCGGCCTGGTGGACGGCCACGAGCGTGTTCTTGAGGGCGCCCATCAGCCGGTCGGCGCCGATGCGGACGACGTCGACGCCGTGCTCGTCGAACGCGGCGAGTCCGTCGCGCAGGGCATCGGCCATCTCGACGGCCAGGCGCCGGTCCTCCGCCTCGAGCGCCGCCGTCCCGTGGTCCCGGCGGGCAGCGTGCGCCGGGAGCGCGCGGATCCACGCCAGGCGCCGCCGGTAGCCGTCGACGTCCATCCCGGGGGCGCACAGCGACGTCGTCGGCGCGGCGATCCGGTCGAGCTCCTCGTCGAGGAACGCCTCGAGCGCCGGGGCGACGGCGTCGTGGGCGGCGTCCCGGGCGATGGCGTCGAGGCGTCGCACGGCCCGTCGCCAGCCGGCGTGGAGCTCGCCCAGCGGCAGGAACCGCAGGCCGGCGTCGTCCAGGACGACACCGCCCGCGCTCCCGAGGTCGGGGCCGGGGTCCTCCGGGACCTCCGGCGTCTCGGGGACCCAGCGCACCGTGTGCGCCCCGACCGTCACGACGTCGTCGGGCCCGAGCGCCCGCCGCGTGACCGGCTCGTCGCCCAGCCAGGTGCCGTTCGCGCTGTCGAGGTCGACGAGCACGACCCGACCGTCGTCCGACTCGAGCCGGGCGTGACGGCGGGAGACCATGCGGTCGGAGAGGACCAGGTCGACGCGGTCGGGGTCCCGGCCCAGGACGACCGGCAGGGTGACGACGTGCTCGGTCTCGGCGCCGTCCTCGGTGATGACGCGCAGCCGCAGCGTCCCGTCGTCAGCCACGGCCGTTCCCTCGTGGGTCGCCGACCTCGACCGCCACCGGGTGGGCGAGCACCGCGCGGCAGACGTCGGTCCGCGACACCGTGCCCACCAGGTGTCCGTCCTCGACCACCGGCAGCCGGCGGATCCCGCGGTCGACCATGATCACGGCGGCCTCGGCGACGTGGCTCCCGGGCCCGACCGTGATCGGGTCGGTGCGCACGAGCGGGTCGACGGGCCCCTCGCCGCGGTCGCCGGTCCTCGCGAGGAACGCCTCGAACGCCGCCGTCACGCTGCCGCCGGCCTGCCGCGCCTCCGCCGCGGTGGGCAGCAGTGCCCGCACGAGATCGCCCTCGGAGAGGACGCCGACGAACCGGCCCGCGGCGTCCACCACCATGAGCTGCCCGACCTCCGAGACCGCGATCAGCTCCGCGGCCCGGTGCAGCGTCGTCCCCGGGCGCACCGTGGCGGGGAAGCGGGTCATGACCTCCGCGACCTGCACGGCGGTCACCGCGACGCCGGGGGCCGCTGCGGCACCCAGGTCGTGTCGGTGGCGGGGGAGGAGGCCCGCCGTTCGGGGACCCAGGTCGCGTCCGTGGCGGGGGAGCTGCGGGCCCGGCGGGGCGCGATCGTCTCCTCGACGCCCGCGGGCGGGGCCGGCGCGGGCGGCTCGGCAGGCTCCTCGGCGGGCACGGCGTTCGCGGGGACGGCCCGGGCCGCGCGCCGCTCCCGTCGTCGGCGCACGAGCGTGCGCACGCGGGGGAACCACACCGGGAAGATGATCAGGGCGATGACGAGGACGACGAGGATCGTCAGCCAGGGCTGGGCGACGTACTCCCGAGCCAGCCCGCCGAGCCGCGAGTTCCAGGTCATGACCGACAGCACGATCATCGCCCAGAGGCAGATCGCCGAGAGCACGCCGAAGACGAGCAGTCCGACCTGCTTCGGGCCCGGGCGGCGGCGGGCCCGGATGTCGCGCAGGAAGCCCCCGGTGAAGTAGGCCTTGGCCTCCTCCTTGAGCCGGGGCATCCGCAGGGCGTCGGCGAGCGCCTGATAGCCGTCGAGGGGGACCAGCGGGATGAGGTTGAACAGGGTGTTCAGGTAGAGCCCGGCCGCGAGGGTGAAGCAGACGCCGGCCGCACGGGGGTCCGGGACGGTGAGCGCGGCGATCGACGCGCCGCCGGCGAGCCCGACCGTCGTCAGCGGCCCGGAGATCGCCACGACGATCCGCGACCAGGACGTCCCGAACCACATGTCCGAGGTGTCCACGAACGCGAACGGCACGCCCATCATCAGCAGGAAGCCGCCGCGGTTCACGCGCCGCCCGTACGACTTCACCGCCAGCGCGTGGGCGAGCTCGTGGATCGTCGTCGCCACCACGTAGCCGGCGAGGGTGGCGACGAGTCCGACGATCCCGGCGCCGCCGAAGTCGAAGAGCAGCTGCTGCGACGAGGCCGCGACGAAGGCGGCGAGCCCGCCGAGCGCGAGCGCCCACAGCAGGATCACCGCGGGCAGCGTGAAGAACCGCCACGCGAAGCCGTGGTAGAGCTTCTCGGCCAGCGGGTCCAGGCGCTTGACCGAGAGCTCCACGCGGATGAGGTTCTTGACCACCGCTCGGCCGAAGCGCTTCCAGAACGTCAGCTCCTCGACGTCCCCGGGCAGGCCGCGGACGAGGCCGGCGTCGTGCAGGGCCCGCACGGTCGACTCGATGCGGGGGAGGGCGAGCTCGCCGTACTCCTCGAGGTAGGCGAAGAGCAGGTCGCGCATCGAGTGCTCGCCGTCGAGGCGGTGCCAGAGGAACACGTCGCGCTCGTCGAGACTCAGGTACGCGTGGGTGCGGGTGTTGCGCAGCACCCAGTGCTCGGCGTCGACCTGCTTGAGCGCCCACCCGCTGCGCCGCCGCGGCACCGCGTCGAGCGGCTCCGTCGCCGGTGGCGGCTCGTCCTCGCCGTCGGCGGTCTTGCCCAGGACGGTGCCCGCGATGTCCTTGACCTGCGTCCGGTCGCCCATCGCCGCCGACCGCGGCTGGTCGAACAGCACCGCGACGTCGCCGACGTGCACGGTGGTGTGGTCGGCGAGCGCGACCGGCGCGCCCGGCGTCAGCTCCTGCTCGGCCCCGGTGAGCGGGGTGACCGTCGTGCCGTTGAAGGAGCCGAGGTCCTCGACGACGTACCCCGCGGCCGTGCGCGTGACGGTCGCGTGGTGGCGCGAGACGCTCGGGTCGTCGAGGACGACGTCGTTGTCGGCGTCGCGTCCCAGGGTCACCGACGCCCCGTCGAGCGTGACCCGCTGCTCGCGCATCCCGGCCGACGCCACCCGGTAGACCAGCGAGGGCGGGGCGAACTCGGCGACGCTCGCGCCGGGGCGCAGGGCGCCGCAGCGCAGGCAGTAGGGGAAGTCGCGGCGGACGTGGACGTGGCAGGAACGGCACAGCATGGTGGTCTCCGGGGGATGCGGGGGATCAGAACCAGTCGCTCCAGACGGCCGAGACGCCGCCGTACTCGACCCTCTGCATGCGGCCGTCCGCGTAGGTGACGGTCTTCTCGTAGTGGTAGGTCCCGACGCCGTCCTGGATCTCGGTGCTCGGGCTCTCGTGGATCACCGTGTTGCGCCAGTCCGCTCCGGCCGGGAACGACATCTCGACGACGTCCTCGCGGCCCTCCCACGACGCGAAGATCTCGATGTGCCCGTCGTGGAAACGGAAGATCTGCAGGTTCCCGCGGTGCAGGGTGACGTTCTCCTCGACGGGGACGTCCGTGGGTGTCGCGGGCTCGGGTGCCGGGGTGCTGACCGGCGGCGCGGTCGGTGCTGCCGGTGCCGTCGGCACGGGCTGCTCGACGATCGCGCCGTCGCCACCGCGGACGATCGGGACGACCCGGCTCGTGTCGTCCGCCAGGTGATGGGTGCGCGTGCCCGTGCCGTCCGGGCGGACGACGGTGTCGCTCGTCCCCACACCGTCCGCGCCGAAGACCGTGGTCGTGACCGTGCCGTCGGGCGAGGTCTGGACGCGCTCCGTGCCGCCGTCAGGGGTCGAGCGCATGACGATGGTGGTGCCGTCGTCGAGGTGGGTGACCGCGTTGCCGTCGGCGTCGTAGAGGACGGTGCCGTCGACCGGGCCGCCGGAGTCGCCGGCCGTCTCGGTGCGCGTCCCGTCCGGGTGGCTGACCACCGAGTACCACGACCCGTCCGACTCGTAGTGGGTCTCCGTGGTGGTCCCGTCGGCCGTGCCGGTCATCTCCCAGTCCAGGCCGCCCTCGCCGTAGGTGGCGCTGCGCCAGGAGCCGTCGGCGTCCCTGGTCGAGACCTGCGTCGTGAGGTCGCCGGTGCCGTAGCTCTCGCCGGTGCCGCCGCGACCGTCCTGCGAGGTGCGCGACCAGCTCCCGTCCGGCGACAGGTCGGTGCGGGTCTCGGCGCCGCCCGGGCCGGTCGTCGTCGTGATCCGGTGGCCGTCGGCGGTGTCGACGACCGTGGTCACGGCACCCGTGGCGGGTGCGTCCGGCGGGATCTCCGGGGGCGCCCAGTTCTGCGCGCTGGCGTCCGCGTGCTGCGAGTCGTGGTGCACGACGCGTCCGGCGACGTCGGTGGTGAAGGCGTCGGTGTCGCCGTCCGGGAAGGTGTAGATCCGCGTCGTCGAGCCGTCGGGGTTGTCCACGTCCCGCACGGTGACCCGCACGGTCTCGACGGATCCGTCCGACGAGGTGATCGTCGCGAGATGACCGCCGGACGCGGTCGGTGTCACGACCGTCTCGACCCGGGTCTCGCCTCCGGGGTGGTCGACGGTGGTGAACAGCGCGGTCGGGTGGGCCGCCGACGGACCCCAGGTGGTCTGGCTCCACGTCCCGTCCGGCCGGGTGGTCTCCGAGCCGAACGGCTCGCCGGCCGCGGTGAGGGTCACCGTGCCGTCGGGCGCGGTCCGCACCGTGACGTCGACACCGTCCGGGCTCGCCGTCCGGATCGCGGTCGTGCCGTCGGCCTCGGTCCAGGTGTCGGTACGCACGCCGGTCGGATCGACCGTGCGGCTGATCTCCGCCGTGGTCCCGTCGCCGTAGCGGACCTGGACGGTCTGCGTGCCGTCGGGATGGGTCGTCGGGGCGGTGCGCACGACCCCGCCGTGGTAGCTCGCGTTGGGGTCGGTGGGCGCGGCCGTCGGCAGCACGGCCGCGGTCGATGTCGTGACCGCGGGGACGGCGACGAGTCCGGCCGCGGCGGCCTCCGTGACCGGACGGTCGGGGGAGCCCGTCTCGGCGCCGCGACCCGTGTCGACGTCATCGCCGCCGACCTCCGGCGGCGTCGACCAGTGCGCCATCCGCGGGGTGCCGTAGCTGTCGTAGCCGTTCTGGCCCCAGACGACGGTCTCCGCGCTCCCGTCGGGGTGGCGCAGGACGACGACCTCGCCCTCCGTGCCCCGGATCACGCCGGGGACCGACTCGACGATGCGGGTGCCGTCGGGGCCCTCGACGGTGACCGACGCCGCGCCGGCGGACCCGCTGCCCCACGTCGTGATCGTGGTGCGGCCCGTGGCGTCGGTGTCCACGCGGCGGTACTCCATCGTCCCGGGCTCACGGTCGTTCGGCGTCGAGGGGTCGCCGTACGAGGTGAACACCGTGCGGGACCCGTCGGGGTGCTGGGTGACCTCGGTGAAGGGGTAGAAGATGCTCACCCGCCCGCCGAGGGACAGCGTGGTGACGGTCCCGTCGGGACGGGTGGTGACGGTCTGGTTCGGTTCCATGGCGCCGTCCGTGCCGGTCGGCAGCCAGCTCTGGCGCACGGTCGTGCCGTCGGGCTCGGTCCAGGAGTCGTAGGTGGCTCCGTGGGTGCGGTCGTACTGCCGCAGCACCTGGGTGGTGCTCCCGTCCTCGTGGTGGACGAGGACGGTCGTGCCGCGGACCGACTCGCTGACGACCTCGTGCCCGGTGACCCGGCCGGGGTAGTCGGCAAGGGCGCGGTCGACGACGTCGACGGGCTCGCCGTCCGGCCCGCCCGCGGGGACGACCACGGCGTCCTGGTCGGTCGGCGTGCCCGCCGCGTCGCCGAACGCGATGTTCCGGTCGGCGTGCTGGGCGCTCTTCGGCGCGCTGGACGAACCCCACGCGCTCTCGCCCCCACCCGGGTTCGGGGTGGAGCCGCCGACGAGGTTCCAGCTCGCGTCGTACTGCCGGGTCGGCCCGTCCGGCTCGGTCATCGTGTAGCCGGTGACCGTGCCGGTCTGGTCGTAGTGCGTCGTCGTGTCCGGGCTCCCGCCCTGGTTGGCCTGGTTGTACCGCACGTCGGCGCTGGACGAGCCCCACGCGCTCTCGCCCCCGCCGGGGAGCGGTGAGGACCCGCCGACGAGGGTCCCCTGCGCGTCGTAGTGCTCGGTGGCGCCGGTGGGGAACGTGACCGTGCGCCCGAGGTACATGCCGTCGGGGTCGTGGTGGGCGGTCGTGAGTCCCGCGATCTGGTTGACGCCGCCGCCGTTCTGATGGATCCCGTCGCCGGTCCCCGGCGGGCTCGACGAGGCCCAGCCGCTCTCGCCCTGACCGCCGGGGCCCGGCCCCGAGCCGCCGACCAGCTGCCCCCGCGCGTCGAACGACAGCGTGCTGCCGTCGACGTAGGTGAAGGTCCGGCCGGTGATCGACCCGTCGGGTGCCCGGTGCTCCGTCACGGTGCCGGAGTGGCCCGGGTCCACCGCCCACGTCGTGGTCCGGGTCTCCGACCAGCCGTGATCCGCGTGCGGAACCCGCTCGACGACCACCTGCCTCATCGATGTACCGAGCTGGTTCACGCTGACGACGTCGGTCGTGGTCGTGATCGTGCGGCCGTCCGGGAAGGTCGCGGTGCGGATGGTCCGGGCGAACCCCTCGTCGTTCTGCTGATGGTGGACGAGCTCGGAGTGACCGTCGGTGTGGTGGGTGACGACGTCGGGCCGGACGCCGTGGTTGACCACCTGTGTCTCCACCCACGAGCCGTCGGGCTGGCGCTCCATGGTCCAACGCCCGAGGACCGTCTCGGTGCCCTCGTACGGGTCCCGCCAGTAGTCGACGCGGGTGCCGGTCCCGTCGGGGGAGACCGCGCGTTCCTGCTGCGTGCCGTCGGGCATGAAGACGAGGGAGTGCTCGACCCCGGCCCCGTCGACGGTCGGGATGAGCGGGTGGGCGTCCGGCAGCGGCGAGAGGTAGGGCCGCGGATACGCGACCCCGGAGCTCCCGCTGTGCGAGCCGTGGGCGTCGGGCGCGGTGGTGGCGGTCGTGGTGGCCGTGCCGTCCGCGGTCGTCTCGGTGCGGCTGCCGTCGACGTGCACCTCGACGAAGCGTCCGCCGGCCGATGTCGACTCGAGGGCGATCCCGGGGACGGCGTCGGTGAAGGCGATGTTCCGGTCGGCGACGAGGCCCTGGGGCGCGGACGCCGGCGCCTGACTCGTGGCGGAGGCGCTCTCGCCACCCTCGCCGCCGCGGGTGTAGTGCCCGGTCACGGCGCCGCCGGCGTCGCGGTAGGTGGTCGTGGTGCCGCGGACGTCGGTGACCGTGGTGGCGGTGGAGCCGTCCGCACGCGTCACCGTCGTCGTCGTGACGACGTTGGTCACCGTGCCGGTGGTCCCCTGGTAGTCGGCCGTGCGCTCGACGACGACCACGTCGCCGTCGGGATCGTGGGTGTCGGTGTCGGTGATGACGATGTGGGCCGGGCTGCCGGGCACGTGTGGGTCCGACCCGAACACGCTCACCTGCGTGTCGTCCGCGTCGATGGGGGGCCAGTTCCGCCAGAGACTGCGGTCGAGCTCGGAGTGCATGAGACCGCCGGCCCCGTACACCGAGGTCCCTTCGGGCCCGCCGATGCGGACCCATCCCTGGCCGGGGCCCTGGAGCAGGGCGTAGCGCTCGGTGACGGTGCCGTCGGGAGCGGTGTTGACCTGCTCCCCGCTGCCGTCGGGGCGGATGATCGTGGTGACGGTGGTGCCGTCGGGCAGCGTGGCGATCGTGCCGTGGGTGCCGTCCTTGCCGCCGATCGCGCCGGTCATCTGCGCGTCGGCGGGGAGGAAGGGGTTGCCGCGGGACTCGGCGAGCATCGCCGGCGGCGCGAAGGGGCCGGGCTCGACGGTCTCGCGGACGACCTGGCCGTAGGCGTCGCGCACGGTCGTGAGGCTGTCGCCGTTCGTGTTGGTGACCGTCGTGGTCGAGCCGCCGTCCGCGGTCGCGGTGTGCTGGACTCCGGGTGGGGGCTTGGCGATGGCCCAGCCGTACTCGCCGTCGCCGGAGGGGCCGCCGCCGCTGACGAGGTTGCCGTGACCGTCGTAGTGCTGGGTCGAGCCGTCCGGGAAGGTCGCCTCGTAGCCGGTGACCGTGCCGTCGAGGGCGTGGTGGGTGATCCGCTCCGTCGGGGCGATCGAGGTCTGGTAGATCTCGGTCGGCGCCCCGGTCTCGGACCAGCGGCCGTCGGCCTGATAGGTGTACGAGACCGGCTCGAACCGGCCGAGGGGTCCGGGTGTCGTCGAGGTCGACGCGCCGCTGACCCGGGTCTCCACCCAGGAGCCGTCGGGCTGGCGGGTGATGGTCCAGACGGTGACGGGGTCGCCCATCGAGGCGATGGTGCTGTCGGTGCGGGTGCCGGTGCCGTCGGGCTCGATGACCCGATTGATGATCAAGCCGTGGTCGAACACGGTGGAGCGCTCGGTGCCGTCCGGCTCGACCTCGACGGGATCGACGAAGACCCCGGGCCGTGTGGAGAGGAAGGGCCGGTCGGCGTAGGACGTCGCCTCGCCTGAGTCCCCCGGTCCGGCGGTGGGCACCGCGGGGACGACCGGCGTCGCCACCGGGCCGGCGCCGACCGCGGTCGCGAGAGGAGCGGCTGCCGGGGCGTCGGCCGACGTCGTCGTGGCCGGGGCGACCTGGGGGTCGGTGGCCGGCGCACCGGTCGTGGCGAGAGGCGCCGGCTCGGACTCTGGTCCTTGCCCGGATGCGGCCTCGTCGTCGGACGGCGTCTCACTGGTACCGGGCTCCGCGGGCGCCGACGACGACGGTGCCGATGCGGCCGCGTCGCTCTCGCTCCCCGCCCGCCCGCTGCCGGCGTCGCCCGTCTCGTCGGTGCTGTCGTCAGTGCTGTCGGCGGTGCTGTCGGGTGTCGTGGCGGAGTCGGAGGTCGAGTCGGCGTCGCTGTCGCTGTCGCTGTCGCTGTCGCTGTCGGTGTCGCTGTCGGAACCGGAGGAGCCCGAGTCGTCGTCCGCTGTGGAGTCCGCACTCGAGTCGTCGCCGGAGTCGGAACCCGAGTCGGAGTCGGAACCCGAGTCGGACTCCGACTCCGAGTCGGAGTCGGAGCTGGAGTCGGAGCTGCCCGGGTCGCCGCCCGAGTCACTCCCGGAGTCGCCGCCCGAGTCACCGCCCGAGTCACCCCCGGAGTCGCCGCTGTGCAGGTCGCCGCCGAAGAACAGCGCCGACCGGGACAGGCGTTCCTCGAGACGTTGCGGCGAGCGCCGGGTGTCGTCGACGACGAGTGCGGACAGGGTGGTCATGTCCTCGGCGGACAGCCCGTGGTCGGCGGCGACGCGGTCGGGGAGCTCGCGGACCGCGCGGGCGAACTCGCCGTCGGTGGCGAGGCGGGCGATCGCGCTGCGCAGGGGTGTCTCGGTCACGGGAGGCTCCGGATCAGGAACAGGTGTAGGTGAAACGGCCGACGCCCTCGGAGGGCGCGGGGTCGAGGACACGGAGCGTGGCGCGGGCGTCGAGCCAGCCCTGGCCGGTGACGGTCCACTGCAGTCGCACCTGCGTGGAGGTGACACCCGACGCCACCGTCTGGGCGAGGACCTCGCTGGTCTGCCCGTCGCTGCGGATCCACTGGTAGCGGAGGGTGCCGGGGGAGCCGTCGGTGACGATCGTCCCGATGACGTCGACGGTGGCGTCGCACGACGCCGCGGCGGGATCGGCGCGCACGTCGATCGACCGCACCGTCGGCGCGTCCCCGCCGCGCAGGAACAGGTAGAGCACGACGCCGACGACGATGGCGAGGGTCAGGAACGCGCCGACCCAGCGCCCCGGACGACTTCGCCTGCGTCCTCCGGCAGTCGGCGGCGTCCAGGACGGCGACTGCGGCTCGCCCGGCACGCCGGGCCCGAACCGCACGATCTCGTCGGCGCCGGACGGCTCGGGACGGCCGGTGACACCGGGTGCCGCGGCGCTCGTCTCGGCCCGTCGGCGGCCGACGCGCGTGGCGGACGGGTCCTCGCCGGGCTGTGCTGGCTCCGGGGTGTCGGCTCCGTCGCCCTGCGGTGCCGGGGCGCGTCGCCGACCGATGTGGGTGGAGCCGTCCTCGACGCTCACTTCGGGTCCGTGAAGGTCGGGGTCGGGCAGCTGCACCCGCCGTAGTCGATGTTGTCGTCGGGCCCGGACGACCCCGTCGCGCTCGTGCTCGGGTCCGAGGTCGGATCCGGTGGGTCGGACGTCGGCTGGGGCGCGTTGCTCGTGGTGGTCGTGCTCGCCGGGGCGTTGCTCGTGGTCGTCGTGCTCGCCGGCGCGTTGCTCGTCGTGGTGGTGGTCGTGCTCGCCGGCGGGACCGAGGTGGTCGTGGTCGTGGTCGGGGGCAGCACGGTGGTGGTCGTGGTCGTCGGCAGGACCACAGGGGGTTCGGGTTCCGGCTCCGGCCCGCCCGGCGGCGTCCCGGTTCCGGTTCCACCGCCTGCTCCGCCGCCGTCGGTCGGCGGCAGCGCCGAGCCACCACCCGCGGCCCCGCCCCCCGCGGCGCCGCCGCCCGCACCGCCGAATCGGGCCGCCGATCCACCGCCGCCACCGGCACCGCCGTCGGCGAGACCGCCCCCGCCGACGAGCCCGGCGAGGATCGGATCGGGATCGTCGGAGCCGCCCCGCACACCGAGGCGGACCACCCCGCCACCTCCACCGGCGCCGCCACCACCGGCCGCGGGCCCGGGGAGAGGGACGAGATCGTCGACGGCTCCGCCGCTCCCGCCGTTGCCCGGGAGCGTGAGTCCGGTCCCGGCGTCGGCGACGACCGTGCGCCCGGCCTGCCCCGCCGTCACCGCGATGATCGGCCCGGCGATGAGCAGCGCCGCCGCCGCGACGCCCAGACCGACGCGCGCACGAGCGCCGAGCCGGGCGGCCGCAGCCGGCGGGCCCAGGGGAGGCGTCACCCCGGGCGAGCTCGGTCCGAGGTTCGTGGCGCCTCCGGCCGTGCCCGCACCGCCGAGCACGGTCGTCGCGACCGCCGACCCCCCGATCAACCCCGCGGCGAGCGGGAACAGCAGCGCGAGCAGCGCCGCGCGCTCGGCGAGGCCGCGCCGGCCGCGCTCCTCCCAGTCCTCGCCGAAGCCGGCGGTCGCGGCGGCGTCGAGCGCCACGAGGAACTGCTCGGCGTTCGCCGGACGGTCGGCCGGGTCCTTCGCCAGGCCCCAGGCGGCGAGCTCGCGCACGGGGGCCGGCAGGTCGTCGAGCGGCGGCGGGGCGTGCTCGTGCTGGCGCCGCAGCTGCGTGACCTCGGTCGACGTGAAGGGCGGGCGGCCCAGGAGGCACTCCACGAACACGGCCGTCGCGGCGTAGACGTCGCCGCGCGGGCTGGCCGGGCCGTCGTTCCACTGCTCCGGGGCCATGTAGACGGGCGTGCCGCTCATCTGCGCGGTCGCACCGTGGCGGGCGGCGACGCCGAAGTCGGTGAGCACGCTGCCGCCGTCGGCGGTCACCACGACGTTCGCGGGCTTGTAGTCGCGGTGGACCACGCCCGTGCGGTGCGCGGCCCCGAGCCCGACCAGCGAGCCCTGCAGCACGACGAGCGCGGACTCGGGGGTGGTCGCGCCGCGCTCGTCGAGCATGCGACGCAGGGTCACGCCGTCGACGAGCTCCATGACGATCGCCGCGCCCCGGGCGGACTCGACGTACTCGTAGAGGCGCACGACGTGCGGGTCGGCCACGTCGGCGAGGACCCGTGCCTCGCCGCGGAAGTCCTCCAGGAACCCGGGCTCTCCGCGCAGCTCGTCGTCGAGGTACTTGATCGCCACCGCGCGGCCGGTCGCCCCGTGGACCGCGAGCACCACGACGCCCGTCGCGCCACGGCCGAGCTCCCGCACCTCGTCGTACCCCGGAACCGACCACTGTTCGCGTGCCATCGACGCAGTCCCCCCTCGAACGGTCGCGGAGATCGTGCGGGCGAGGGCACTCCGGTGTCTGCCGTAGTGCACTACGGCATCATTCGGATGAGTACTGCTGACTAGGGCGTCGAGGACGTCCGTACGGGGGCGACGGCGGCCGCGAGGGTGGCGCGGTCCGGCAGCCCGAGTCGGGTGCAGGCGCGATAGATGTGGCTCTCGACGGTCCGGACCGACACGTGGAGCCGGGCCGCGATCTGCCGGTTGGTCAGTCCCTCGGCGGCCAGGATCGCGACCTCGCGCTCCCGGCTGCTCACGGGCAGCGGCGCGCGGGCCAGCTCGAGGGCGGGCGTCGACGCGTCCTCGCACCGCCGGCTCGCGATGCCGACGGCCCGCTCCGCGGCGGCGGTGGCGTCGCCGAGCCGTCCCCGGTCACGGGCGGCGACGGCGGCGTGGGCGGCGGCGTCGGCGGCGGCGAGGAACTGCCCGGCGGCCTCGAGGTCGTCGGCGGCGCCGAGGAGGGCGTCCGGGTCGCGCGCGGCCAGCCCCGCGGCGTGACGCGCGGCCGCCCGGGCGCGAGGGGTGTCGAGCACGCGGGCGAGCTCGGTGAGCGGTTCCGCCTGGTCGCGGTCGCCGAAGCGCACGGCGGCGTGGCGCGCGGTCATCTCGACCACCCGCTGCCCGCACGCCCGCGCGTCCACCGCGAGGCGCCGCGCCGCGGCCACGGCGTCGTGCAGGGCCCCGCGCGACGCCGCGATCCAGGCCCGGCCGAGGTCGACGTCGATGTCACCGATCCGGATCACGGGGTGGCGCGCGTTCTCGGCGGCCTCGAGCGCCGCCAGCGCGCCCGCCGGGTCGCCCCGCGCCGCCAGCGCCTGCGCGATCATCCCGTGGAACCACGCGGTCCACCCGCCGCCGTGCCCCGGGAACGACGGCAGGATGCTCACGAACAGGCGCGCCGCCGTGGCCATCTGGCCGGCCTCGAGGGCGAGCCGCCCGTGGTACAGCGCCGACCAGGTGGCCCCGTGCCCGCCCGGCAGGGCCTCGACCCAGTCGAGCCGGGCCCGCGCGTCGTCGGGGGTCCCGCGGAACCCCGCCTCGAGGATGTCCGCGAAGCCGAGGTTGCCCAGCATCGCCACCGTCTCCGGGGCCTGCCGGGCGGCGTCCATCCCGCGCGCGACGAGCTCCCGGACCCGCCCACCGCCGCGGTACGCCGTCCCGTACGCCGCCGCCCACGCCGCCCAGGTCGTCGCCTGCGAGGAGACCCCGGGCCGGTGCAGCACGGACGCCGCCGTGGCGAGCCCGGTGACGACGTCGTTGCCCCCGACCTCGAGCGCCGCGCTCAGGCCCGTCGTCTCGGGGAACGGCTCGCCCGTCTCGTCGACGCCCTCGCGCGCGAGCACCGCGCGACCGTCCTCGGGCCGGTCGAGGATGAACGCCAGGACGTGGAACCGCGCCAGCAGCGCCCGCGCCCGGTCGGCCTGCGTGGTCGCCACCTCGGACGCCGCGGCGAGCTCGGTCTCGGCCTCGTCGGGGCGCATGAGCCAGCCGAGCAGGAAGCCCAGCCCGAGCCGCGCCTCGAAGCCGCCGTCCGCCGCGACGGCCGCCCGCAGGAGCCGCTCGGCGAGGACGAAGTCGGTCATGTTCATCGCCTGCTCGGCCGCGAGGACCAGCAACGTCGCGTCTGGCGGGCTGTCGCTGCCGAGGTCGAGCACGGCGCGCCGCAGGTCGTCGCCAGCCCGGCGGCTCCCCGCCGTCCGCAGCGCCGCCGACAGCTCGCCACGTCGTCGGCGGGCACGCGGCGAGCTCATGCGGGCGCGCGTCACCTCGCCGTAGAGCGGGTGCCCGAGGTGCACCTCCTCGCGCGCGCCGTCCTCGACGAGGCGGACCAGCCCGCGTTCGGCGAGCCGCTCGACGGCCGACTCGGACGCCAGCCCCATGAGCAGGCCCAGGCCGACCGGCTCGCCGAGCGCGACGAGCTCGAGCGCGTGCGCCTCGTCGCCGTCGAGGGTGCCGATCCGCTCGGCGAGCAGGTGCTCGAGGGCGGGGGAGAGGCTGGCCGGCCCGTGCCATTCCCAGCGTCCGTCGACGAGCACGAGCCGCCCGGCCGCGCGCTCGCCGTCCACGAGGTGCCGCAGCCAGAGGACGTTGCCGCGCGTGGTGTCGTGCAGGCGCCGCAGGGCCTGCGCGTCGACCGGCCCGCCCAGCACCGCGCCGAGCAGCGTGCCGCCCGCGTCGGGACCCAGCGGCTCGATCTCGACGCGCTCGCCGATCCCGTCCTTCCACACCGCCGTGATCGCCTCGGGGCACGGCTCGCCGGTCCGCACGGTCAGCACCAGGCGCAACGCGTGCTCGAGCGCGAGCTGGTGGACGAGCGTCGCCGAGACGGTGTCGAGCTGGTGCGCGTCGTCGACCAGCAGCAGCGCGTTCGGCCCGGCGGCCCGCAGCGCCGTGCCCACCTGCGCGAGCGCCGTGACCGGTTCGTCGCCGTTCACGCGCAGCCACGGAGCGAAGGCGCCCAGCGGGATGTCGGCGGAGGAGGCCGACGCCGTCACCACACCGGCGGCGGGTCCGCTGCGGGCGGCGAACTCGCGCGCGAGTCGGCTCTTGCCGACACCGGCCGGCCCGGCGATCACCACCACACCGTCGCGGGCCAGCCCCGCCGCAACGGCCCGGAGCTCGACGTCGCGGCCCGTGAACGGCCACGACCGCACCGGTCCGGGACTCGGGTCGGGCACCGCGGTCCTCCGGGGACGGAGATGTTGAGCCCGAAAGTCTGCCGTAGCAGGCCCGAACGTGTGAAGTCAGGGTCTGCTCAACGGGGGAGTCGCGACTCGACGTCGGTGACGGTGGCCCGCGCGCCCTGCTCGTGGAGCGCGTCGAGGTGGGCGCGGTAGGCCGCGGTGAACCGCTCGTCGTCGATCAGGTCGCCGAACAGGTCGCGGTCGGCGAGGAACGCCAGCGGCTCGCCGGGGTAGCGGCGGGCGGCCGCGATGCGGTCGTCGGCGCGGCCGGTGTCGACGACCTCGATCGGCTCGCCGTCCTCGTCGACGCCCTCGGCGTAGCGCGCCCAGGAGGCGACGACCAGGGCCGAGCGGTCGATCTCTCCGCCGTTCTCCAGGTTGGTGCGGATGACCGGCACCAGCCACGTCGGGATGCGGTCGGAGCTCTCGGCGGCGAGGCGGGCGAGGGTGTCGCGGATCGCCGGGTTGGCGAACCGCTCGATCAGCGTCGCCTTGTAGTCGTCGAGGTCGACGCCGGGCACCGGCTGGAGCGTCGGCGTGCCCTCGCGGTCCATGTAGGCGCGGGTGAAGCCGGCGAACAGCTCGTCGCCCGCGACCTCGTGGGCGTAGCGGTAGCCGGCCAGGTAGCCGAGGTAGGCGATCGCCTGGTGGCTGGCGTTGAGCAGGCGCAGCTTCATCAGCTCGTAGGGCTCGACGTCCGCGACGACCTGCACGCCGACGTCCTCGAACGGCGGGCGCCCGGCGGCGAACCTGTCCTCGAGCACCCACTGCGTGAACGGCTCGCAGACGACCGGCCAGGCGTCGACGACGCCGGTGTTGGCCTCGAGCTCCTCGCGGTCGGAGTCGGTCGTGCGCGGGGTGATCCGGTCGACCATCGAGTTGGGGAACGGGACGTTCGCCTCGATCCAGTCGGCGAGCTCGGGGTCGCGACGGCGGGCGTACGCCGTGATCATCGCGTGGGCGACGTGCCCGTTGCCCTGGATGTTGTCGCAGGACATGACCGTGAACGGGCCGGTGCCGTCGTCGCGGCGCCGGCGCAGCGCCTCGACGATGTAGCCGAACGTGGTGGTCGGCGCGGTGCCCACGGGGGCGTCGATGTCCGCGCGGATCGCCGGGTCGCGGTCGTCGAACTCCCCGGTGCTCGCGTTCTTGTGGTAGCCGCCCTCGGTGACCGTGAGGCTGACGATCCGCGTGGCCGGGTCGGTCATGCGGTCCAGGACGGCGCCGGGATCCTCGGGGGCGAAGAGGAAGTCGACGATCGACCCGATGACCCGCGCCTCCCGTCGGCCGTCGGCGTGCTTGAGCACGAGCGTGTAGAGGTCGTCCTGGGCCTCGGTGACCTCGGCCATCCGCCGGTCGGCCTCGAGCACGCCGACCCCGCAGATGCCCCAGTCCAGCGCCTTGCCCTGGTTCATGAGCTCGTCGAGGTACATGGCCTGGTGTGCCCGGTGGAAGCCGCCGACCCCGAAGTGCACGATGCCGACGGACACCGCGCTCCGGTCGTACGTCGGCCCCGGGACCTCCGCGGGCAGGTGCGTCAGGTTTGCCGCCGTCAGCGTCGTCGCAGCCACGAGGTCCACTATGGCGCGGACCACGGGGGCGACGCAGCAGGCTCGACGGCGAAGATCGCTCCGGGTGCTCCTCTCGCCTGCTCAGGTGAGGTGGACGGAGCAGCGGGAGCGATCATGGGAGGGAGCCCTCCCCGGGCACCGCGCGGCCGACCCCGTCGGGTACCGTGGTCACGTCGCGGGCACGAGGCGACGGTGCGGGACGTGGCGCAGCTTGGTAGCGCACTTGACTGGGGGTCAAGGGGTCGCAGGTTCAAATCCTGTCGTCCCGACGCACTTCACGGGCCGATGGATCTCCATCGGCCCGTTTTGCGTTCCTCGGCGACGCGGTGGGCGTGCCGGGGTGGGCGGGCGCGCCCTCCACGCCGCCCGGCGACGAACTCCGGCTCCGAGTACGGCACCGCGCGGAACGCGTCCTCGCGCGGCCGGTGCTCGAGCCAGGTCCTCAGTCGGAGCGGAGCGCCCCGCGGCGACGCTGGCGGTAGTCGGCGACCTTGACCTGGTTGCCGCAGCGCTGCATCGAGCACCAGCGCCGCCGGTTGCCCTGGGTGTGGTCGAGGAACAGCAGGGAACAGTCCGGGTGCTCGCACTCACGCACCCGATCGGCCGGTGCGGTCGCGATGAGGTCGATGGCGTCGCGGGCCACGGTGCTGGTCACCGCGGCGACCGTCGACTCGTTCGCGTCGCGGTGGCTGACCCCGCTCGCATCGAGGCGCGGCCCGAGGTCGGCTTCGGCGGCGGAGCCGTTGACGATCACGAGATCCGTCGGCCCGAGTTGCCCGCCGTCCATGTGGGCTCGGACGAGTCGGTTCAGCGCCTCGCGCAGCTCCCGGACCCTGGCCATCCCGTCGTCGTCGACGGTGGCCGGCACGGGGAGGCCGGCCCCATCGAGCCAGCGCCCGAACGCGGCCGCATCGGGCAGTCGCTCGAGCGGCTCGGTGCGGTGCCGGCGCCCGAGCGTGGCGACGAAGTCCAGACACCACCGCCCACCCGGGCGGGGGAACTCCTCGTCGATCACGACCGACACCCTACCTCTTGACACCGGTTCAATCGGTGTCACAGTGACACCGGTTCAGCAGGTGTCGGAGAGGATGCACAGTGCGAGCCGTACAGGTCGAGGTGTTCGGAGCGCCGGAGGCGTTGGTCTGCCGGGAGTTGCCCGACCCCGAGCCCGGTCCGGGGCAGGTCGTCGTGGCCGTGGAGGCGGCGGCGGTGAACCGGCTCGACGTGCTCTTCCGCGCCGGTCGGTACCACCGCGGCGCGTCCTTGCCGGCCACGCCGGGGGTGGAGGGCGCCGGCCGAGTGGTCGCGCTCGGCGCCGGGGTCGAGGCGTTCGGCGTCGGCGACCGCGTGCTGGGGTGGGGCGCCACCGGGGCGCCCGGCTTCTACGCCGAGCGCGCGGTGCTGCCGGTCGACTCGCTCGTGCCGGTCCCCACGAGCGTCGAGCTCGCCGACGCGGCCGGGCTGCCCACCGCGTGGCTCTCGGCCTACTACTGCCTGGTCCACCTCGGCGCTGTGCAGGCCGGGCAGACCGTCCTGGTCCATGCCGCGGCCAGCGGGGTCGGCAGCGCGGCCGTCCAGATCGCCGCCGGTCTCGGTGCCCGCGTGCTGGGGTCCGCCGGGTCACCGGCCAAGGCCGACTGGCTCACCGAACACGGCGTCGACGTCGTGCACACGGGGAGCAGCGAGGCGGACCTCGATGCCGTCGTGGCCGCGGTCAGCGAGCGCACCGAGGGACGCGGCGCAGACGTGGTGCTCGACCTGGTCGGCGGTACGACGTTCGCCGCCAGCCTGAAGTCCGTGGCCCGTGCCGGGCGGGTCGTCGCCATGGCCAACGTCGAGACCGCACCGTCGACGATCGACACCCGCGACTTCTACCCCCGCAACGTCAGCATCCACGGCTTCCAGATCAACGATCTGCGCGACCACGGCTGGGACTCCCGTCCCGACCTGGAGGTGCTGCTCGACGGCGTGGCCGCCGGACGTTTCGTCGTGCCGCGCGACTCCACGTTCGCGCTCACCGACGCGGCCGCCGCGCACCGGCGGCTGGAGTCCCGCGAAGCCATCGGCAAGATCGCGCTCACCACGACCGACGGAGACCCAGGATGAGCCCCGCCGCCGCCTCGCACGCCCCACCACCGACCGTCGCCGGGGTCCGGACCCGCACCGTGCTCGTGCCGTTCGCGCGACCGCTGGCGACCAAGGTCGGCTACTTCGAGCGCTGGCCCCTGGTGCTGATCGACCTCGACACCGTCGACGGACCCACGGGCCACGCCTACCTCGCCCCCTACCGACCCGAGGCCGCCGCCGCGCTGAGGGTGCTCGTCGACGACCTCGGCGACAAGCTGACCGGAGCACCTGCCACACCCCGGGCGGTCGCCACGGTCGCCGGTGGCCTCCGCGCCCTCGCCGGCGAACAGGGCCTCGCCCTCGCCGCCCAAGCCGGGCTGGACATGGCCGCGTGGGACGTCGTCGCCAAGGACGCCGGACGACCGCTGGCCCACGTGCTCGGCGGCGAGCTCGCCCCCGTTCCCGCCTACAACAGCAACGGCCTCGGGCTCAACGACCCCGACACCCTCGCGACCGAGACCGCCGAGCTCATCGCCGAGGGCGGGTTCAGCGCACTCAAGGTCCGCGTCGGGCGCGACCGTCCCGACGACGACCTCCGCGCGATCCGCACGGTCCGCGAGGCGGCCGGCCCCGACGCCACCCTGGTCGCCGACTACAACCAGGGCCTCGACCTCGCCGCGGCGATCCCGCGTTGCGCCCAGCTCGACGGCGAGGGCCTGGCCTGGATCGAGGAGCCCCTGCGCTACGACGACCTCGACGGGCACGCCCGGCTCGCCCGGGACACCACCACGCCGATCATGCTCGGCGAGAACTTCTACGGCCCCAAGACCCTCCTCGAGGCCGTGCACCACGGCGCCTGCGACCTGGTCATGCCCGACCTCATGCGCATCGGCGGGGTGACCGGCTGGCTCGCCGCCGCCGCGATGGCCGACGCCACCCGCGTCCCGATGTCCTCACACCTCTACCCCGAGATCAGCAGCCACCTCATGGCCGTCACCCCCACCGGCGCGTGGCTCGAATGGCAGGACTGGGCCCACCCGATCCTCGCCGACCCGTTCCCGGTCCGCGACGGTCACGTCCACCCCCCGAACGTGCCCGGCAACGGGCTGGCCTGGGACGAGGCCGCCGTCGCCCGGCACCTCGTCGCCCCCTGAGCCGGACCGGGCCGTCCGGCCGCGCAGCGTCCGTCGCGCGCCCTGTGCCGTCGAGGTCGGTTCGACGGGCGAGGGCGTCCGCACCGAAGGTCACCGGGAGGAAGGAACCGTCCCGGCGTGTGCGGATCGATACGCCCGACCAAGAGGGCAGGCCGACCGCGGACGGGAATCGTCGACGTGCTCGAGCAAGACCGTCGGGCGGTGACGTCCAAGCCGTCGTCCCGCTGGTCCAAGCCGACGGCAGCGGTCCCCGGTGAGGCTCGAGCCGGTCAGGAACCCGAAAGCGGTGTTCTCCGATGCCCACGATCGACCGCCGGCCATGCGTCACCCGCATGTCAGCTGTGCGGAATCATCGTTGGCGCGCATCGCTCGACGGGGCAACCCTGGAGACATGAGCAATTCCGTCGAATCTGTCGAACCGGTGTTCTTGCTCAGCCGGTTCGTCGCCACCGATGAGATCGCCGCCGGTCACCTCCTGGCCGACCTGCGCGAGACCTCTCGGGCGGTGACCGGTGAGCCGGGCCATCTGACCTACGAGGTCTTCCTCGATCACGCCGACCCCAGGGCGCTGTTCGTCGTCGAGTCCTGGGTGAGCGGCGAGGACGCGGAACGCCACGAGCGAGCGGTCGTCACCAGTGGCGGCGTCGCCCGGGTGGCGCCGTTGCTGGGCGAGCCGATCTCGACACGCACCCTGCGTCGGGCGGTCGTCACGGCCCGAGGGGGTGCTCGGGCATGAAGCTCACCGGACGCGTCGCCCTCGTGACCGGTGCCGGCACCGGGATGGGTCTCGAGGCAGCGAAGCAGTTCACCGAGCGAGGGGGCCGGGTCCTCATGGTCGCTCGCCAGGCCGAACGGTTGCGGGCCGAGGCGGAGCGCCTCCCCGGGGCGGTGGCACTGCCGTGCGACATCAGCGACGCCGACGACGTCCGGAGGTTGCTGGACGCCGTCGTCGCCGACCACCCGGAGCTCGACACCGTCCTGCTCAACGCGGGCGTCACCCACACCTACCGACTCTTCGGACATGAGGACGCCTACGCCCACGCCGACGAGGAGATGCACGTCAACTACCTCTCGGCCGTCCGCCTCATCCACGCCCTCGTGCCGATCATCGAGCCCCGCACCGAGCCCGCGCTGATCGTCACCACCTCCGGCACGGCCTTCGCCCCCGACCTCACCAACCCGACCTACAGCGCGACCAAGGCCGCGCTGCACTCGCTGACCCAGGCGGTGCGCCTCCAGCTCGAGCGCAACGGCTCCGCTGTGAAGGTCTTCGAGTTCATGGCGCCGCTCGTCGACTCGCCGTTCGCGTCCGGCGTGATCTCCGATCAGAAGGTCTCGCCCGAGGCCGCCGTCGCCGACCTGTTCGCCGGCCTGGAGCGCGACGAGCGGGAGCTGCGCGTGGGCGGGAGCGAGGCCGTCTACCAGGCGTTGCGCCGGTCGTCCGACGCCGCCGTCCGCACCCTGAACGCCGCCACCGGCGGCTGACTCCCGCGGGAGTGAGGAGAAGACCATGACCACCTGGTTCATCACCGGTGCCTCCCGAGGCCTCGGCCGGGAGCTGACCGAGCAGGCCCTCGCGCAGGGCGACCGGGTCGCGGCCACCCTGCGCCGCCCCGAGCAACTGGACGACCTCGCCGCCGAGTACGGCGACCGTCTCTGGCGTCGAGCCCTCGACGTGACCGACGTGGCGCAGATGGAGAAGGTGATCGCAGAGGCGTTCGCCGACCACGAGCGGATCGACGTGATGATGTCCAACGCCGGGTACGGCGTGTTCGGGGCCGCCGAGGACCTCTCGGACGCCGAGGTGGAGGCCTCCATCGCGACGAACCTGACGGGCTCCATCCAGTTCGCCCGCCGCGCCGTGCCCCATCTGCGCGCGCAGGGCGGGGGAGTCCTCGTCCAGGTCTCGAGCATGGGCGGCCACATCACCTTCCCCGGGATGGCGATCTACCACGCCGCCAAGTGGGGCATCGAGGGCTATCTCGAGACGATGGCCGCCGAGATCGCCCCGTTCGGGATCCGGACCGTGCTCGTCGAGCCGGGCATGGTGCGCACGAGCTTCTTCGACTCCGCGCCGAAGGTGCCGGCGAGCGCGCCCTATCGGGGAGGTCCCACGGACCGCGCGCCCATCCCGGTCGAGGAGATGCCGGGCAGCCCGTCCGGGCTGGCGCATGCCGTCATCACCGCGGTGACGTCGCCGGAGCCGCCGCTGCGGCTCCTGCTCAACTCCGATGGCTACCAACTGGTCACCGCGGCGGTGCGGGACCGGCTCGAGGGGCTGGAGGCGCAGCGGGAGAGCGCGTACGCCGCCGACGCCGAGTACCGCGGCTGAGCGGGGCCGGGCACGCCGCTGGCCTATCTTCCCGCTCATGTCGGAGTTGACCCTGGTCGGTCTGCGCGTGACGGTGGAGGTCGCCCGGTGGGGATCGTTCACCGCGGCGGCGGCGGCGCTCGGCTACACCCAGTCCGCGGTGTCGCGGCAGATCAGCGCCACGGAGGCCGCGGTCGGTAGCCCGGTGTTCAAGCGCGAGGCCCGAGGTGTGCGGCCCACGCGGGCGGGAACGGTGCTGTTGGCCCACGCGCGCAAGGTCATCGCCCAGGTGGAGGCCACCGAGTCCGAGCTGGCCGGCCTGCAGGATCGGCTGGCCGGCCGGCTCACCGTCAGTGCCTACCCCACCGCGTCCGCATCGTTGGTGCCGCGGGCGATGGTCCGACTGCAGGCCGACCACCCGGGACTCGCGGTGACGCTGTGGGAGGGCAGCAGCCCAGCGCAGGTGCGACGCCTGCGATCGGGCCGGACCGAGGTCGCCGTGGTCGCCATCGGGGAAGGGCTCCCCGATCACGACCTCGACGGGCTCCGGCGGGAGGTCGTGCCGATCCGGCGAGGCCTGGGGATCGCGGTGCACGCCGCGCATCCGCTCGCCGGCCGGGACGAGGTCGACGTCGTCGAGATCGCCGACGCGCGCTGGATCGTCGGGGTGGGCGGCGAGGGCGACCCGCAGTTCGGGCCGTGGCCCACGATCGACCGACCGACGGTGGCGTACGAGGCCCGCGGCTGGTCGTCCCGCCTCGGAATGGTCGCCGCGGGTCTCGGTGTCACCGTCGTGCCCCAGCTCGCCGCCGACATCGTGCCGACCGGTGTGCGGTGGCTCCACGTCACCGATCCCGCGCTCGTGCACCGGCGGGAGACCGTGATCCTCACCGCGCGGGACCGGTCACCCGCCGCGTCCGCGATGGTCACCGCGCTGCACGACGAGCTGGCCCGCTACGCCGCCTGACCATCGCGCACGCACGGGTCGGCCCCTGTGCGGCGCGGTCACTTTCGGGTGTCGACACCTTGCCGTTCGCCGTTCCTCGTGAAGAGTCCGGGCCACCAGCGATCATCCCGGCCCGACGACCACGAGGCACACACCATGACCGCCACCGACACGCCACCGACGTCACCACCTCGCCGCGCCGGCACCGCGTCCCGCGTCTGGCACCTGCTGATCGCCGTGGACGTCGCCGCTGCCTTGGTCATCCAGGTGGGGCTCATCCTCACCGGCGGCCCCGATCCCAACACCGGCGAGGCCGTCGCCTCGGTCGGGATCGGTACCCGCGTGATCCAGACGCTGAGCTACTTCACCATCCAGAGCAACATCCTCGTGCTGATCGCGGCGATCACCCTGGTGGTCGACCCCGCCCGGGACGGTCGGATCTGGCGCATCCTCCGGCTCGACGCACTGCTGGGCATCACGATCACCGGGCTGGTCTTCGACCTGGTCCTCATCCGCTACGTCCACCCCACCGGGTGGCAGCTCGCCGCGACGATCGGCTTCCACTACATCGCCCCGTGGGCGACCCTGCTCGGTTGGCTGCTCTTCGGCCCGCGCCCCCGCATCGACCGCAGCACCGTGGCCTGGGCGTTCCTCTGGCCGATGCTCTGGATCGCCTACACCTTCATCCGTGGCGCGCTGGTCGGCTGGTACCCCTACCCGTTCCTGGACGTCGACGAGATCGGGTACTGGGCCTCGATCCGGAACACCGCGTTCGTCCTCGTGGTGGCCGTCGTCCTGGTGGCGGTCTTCGCCGGACTCGACCGGTTCCGCACCATCGGCTCGGCTCCGCGGCGAGATCACGGAGCGGACGGACCTCGTTCGGCGGCCGCGAGCGCGCGTCCATGAGCACATGGACCGGCCGTCAGGCGATGGTGCGGACCGCGCCGAGTGCTGCCGGGGTCACCGGGTCCAGCACGTCGTCGACGTCGTGGTGCTTCCGCACCCACCGGGCGACGTACGGGCAGACGGGGACGATGCGTCGACCGGCGGCGCGCGTGTCGGTGAGGGCGTGGGCGACCAGGACGTCGGCGAGGCCACGTCCGGCGAACTCGTCGGCGATCTCCGTGTGGTAGAAGATCCGTTGCTCGCCACGGTCGAGGTAGGCGGCCAGTCCGGCGAGCTCGCCGCCCACACGGACCTCGTAGCGACTCGACTCCGGAGCCCGGGAGACCTCGGGCGATGAGGAACTGCTCGTCTCCGTTTCATCCATGGTCGGCCTTCCCGAAGTGTGCGGTCGAACGGCGGATGATCAGCACGCTAGGGCGGCCGGCTCCACCGTGGATCGGGCACGCAATCGGTCGCCCGCGGAAAGCACCTGGTCGTCGACCTGGGCGGCCACGACGCGCCCACCGTGACCGACGGATTCATCGGCCGGCGGCGTACCGACGACGATCACGCCGGGACCGGGCAGACTCCTCCGTCGAGGTCGACGGCGTGGCCGTTCCGGAATCGACACCGACAGGGAGCACGGATGCTCTTCCACCAGGTCGACGTCTTCGCCGACGAGCTGACGCGGGGCAACGCCGTCGCGGTCGTCCACGACGCCGACGGGCTCTCCGAGGAGACGATGGCGGGGTTCGCGCGGTGGACGAACCTGGCCGAGACGACGTTCCTGCTCGCGCCGACGACGCCCGCGGCGGACTACCGGGTCCGCATCTTCACCCCGGTCCGGGAGCTGCCGTTCGCCGGGCATCCCACCCTGGGGTCGGCGCGTGCCTGGCTCGAGGCGGGCGGGCAGCCGGCGAGGGATCGCGTGGTCCAGGAGTGCGGGGTCGGCCTGGTCGAGGTCCGGCGGGAGGGGGCCCGGCTGGCGTTCGCCGCCCCGCCGCTGGTCCGCGGCGGGCCGGTCGACGGCGCGGACGTGGCGCACCTGGCGCGGGCCCTGGGGGTGGGGCTCGAGGCGGTCGTGGACGCGCAGTGGGTGGACAACGGTCCGGGGTGGGTGGCGCTGCTGCTGCGCGACGCGGCTGCGGTGCTCGCGCTCGAGCCCGACCGGACGGCGTTCGCCCCGTTCGGCTCGATCGGCGTCGCCGGCCCGTACGAGCCGGGAGCTCCGGTCGCCCTCGAGGTGCGGGCGTTCGTGCCGCAGAACGGGCTGGGGGAGGACCCGGTGACGGGCAGCCTGAACGCCTCCCTGGCCCAGTGGCTGATCGGCGCCGGGCGGCTGCCGCGCCGCTACGTCGCGGCCCAGGGGACCCGGCTCCACCGACGGGGTCGCATCCACGTGGCCGAGGTCGACGGAGAGGTGTGGGTGGGCGGGGACACCGTCGTCGGGATCGCCGGCACCGCCGACCTGCGCCCCTCAGCCGGCTGACGACGTCGGTCGTGCGTCGCCGTGGGGCACCGGCGCGTCGCGCTCGGCCCACAGACGCTCGCCCGGCGTGCCCGCTCCCGGGGGGCGCATCCCCTGGATCAGCCAGAGGTCGCGCGAGGTCTCGTCGATGTGCAGCTCCCAGTCGAGGGAGCGATCGGCCATGAAGGGTGTCAGGTAGTCGCCCACCTTCTCGATCCACCGGTCGCGCGCGGCCGCGTCGGGCAGGGTCCGCGCGATCTGGTCGACCGCGAGCCGGACGAAGCGCGCGCGGGCCGTGCCGCCGATGAACAACGAACCCGGGGCGGCCTCGCTGAACACGACACCGACGTAGAACGCCGGGAGGATGCCGTAGAGCTCCGTGATGCCGGAGGCCAGGGCCTGCCGGTCGTCGAGGTCGAGACATCCCGCGCTGTGGTGGATGGTCCAGAGGGGCACGAGGACCGCCTTTCGTCGGCGCCGGCGACGAACCCTAACGGACCAGACGGTCCGGGACCAGTCGGTCCGGCTGCGGTCGCGGGCGTGCACGGCGACGTTCGGGCGTCCTCAGGCTCGACCGGAGGTCAGGTCGGACGCCGCGGCGCGGAGCATCTCGCGGAGCCAGGAGTTCATCGGGTCGGCGTCGAGCCGGGGATGCCAGACCATGCCGTACGGGATCGCATCGAACCGTTCCGGGGCTTCGACGAGCCGGAGGCGTGGATCGTTCTGGGCCAGCTTCTCGGCCATCCGCCGCGGGATGGTCGCGACGAGCGGGGTGCCCGGCAGGGCCCCGAGCGCCGAGGTGAAGTGCGCGACCCGCAGCGCGATCGTTCTCGTGTGGCCGACCCCCTCTAGCCAGCGCTCGATCATGGGCTGGTCGTCGTTGACGAGGGTGACCGCGACGTGGCGCGCCGCGAGATATTCGTCGAGAGAGAATCGCTCGTCGTTCACCGCGTGGTCGTCGGCGACCACGCAGACCACGTCGTCGGTGAAGACCTGCTCCCATCTCAGTGAATGGGCGGGCCGCATCACCGACAGGGCGACATCGGCGCGTCCGCGTTCGAGATCGGTGTAACTGTCGTGGTCGCGCTGCTCGATCCGGAACTCCAGCAATGGCGCGGACTCCAGGATGCGGGGCAGGAGGTGTGGTCCGAGTGTGGCGAGGGTGTAGTCGGTGCCGATGATGCGCACGATTCCCGTGGCGGTGGACGGATCGAAGGTGCGGCCCGCGACGAGGTTCTCCAGGCGCGGCAGGAGGACGGCGAGCTCGCGCTGCATGTGCCGCGCTCGCGGGGTCAGCTCGTAGTCGCTCCCCGCCCTGACCAGCAGCTCGTCGCCGAACAGCGAGCGGAGGCGCTGCAGCGTCCGGCTCATCGACGACTGGCTGAGGTGGAATCGCAGCGCGGCCCGCGTGACGTTGCGCTCCTCGAGCAGGAGGGCGAGGGCGCGCAGTTCGTGCACGAGACCGAGGTCGGCATGCGTCACGTGCATAGCCTACATCCGCAGTTCGCGTTGGCGCCGTCTGTCCGGATCGACAGAATCGTCCCGGTCGGTAGGACAGGAACTGGGTGGGAGGAGATCGATCTCATGACCGGCTCCGTGAGGATGGTGACGGCGCCTGCGGACGACGATCAGGCGGAGAATCACACCATTCGTGAGTCGAATGGCCGGGTCCACGATTCTCCCGTCGTGATGCTCCACTTCCGTGGTGCCGGGACCGCGGCACCGCCGCCGTTCGCGCCGTGATCCCCGAGCGGTCCCGTGCCGTCGGGCCTTTCGTCGCCGTGGTCATGTTCCTCGCCGCGCTGGTCCTCTTCGTCTTCGTGCTCGTCCCGCGGGTGGTCAGCGCCGACCCGCCCCCCGTGTCGCCGTCGCCGTCGCCACCGCCGGACGACTGCGCGGCGCGCGCGTCGTCGGTTCTCCCCGCCCGTCTCATGGTCGACGCCGCGCAGCGGGTCTCGACCGGGCGGATCGACGCCGTGACGGGGATCGCCGTGCTCGACCGCTGTGACGGCGAGATCGCGCTCGGGGACCGGGGCGTCGCGGTGATGCGGTCGGCGTCGCTGGCCAAGCTGGTGACGGCGGTCGACGTCCTCACGCGCCGCGACCACGACGAGATCGAGCTGACCGCCGCCGACGTCGAGCTGCTGCGTCGCGCCCTCGGACCGAGCGACGACGACGCTATGAACGACCTATGGACCCGCTTCGACGGACCCGGGGGAGTCGTGAGGGTGGCGCGACTCGTGGGGCTCCGGGAGACCGTGCCGCCCGCCGACGAGTCACGGTGGGGCGACACCGGGACCTCCGCCCGCGACGTGGCGGCGCTCTACGGCTACATCCTCGACCGGCTCGAGCCGGCCGACCGGGATCTGGTCCTCGGCGACCTGGCGGCCGCCCCCCGCATCGCCGCCGACGGCTTCGACCAGGGCTTCGGGCTCCTCGAGCCCGCGCGCCGCGGCAGCGCCCAGGCGAAGCAGGGGTGGGCCTGCCGCCGGGGTGGCGCCCTCGACCTGCACTCCGCGGGGCTCCTCGAGGCCGGCGGGCGCTACGTGCTCGCCGTCCTCTCCACCCAACCCCCCGACGAGCGCTCCGCCCGGGCGTCGCTCGACGCCGCCGCCGCGGCGGCCCGTGACGTGGGGACCGGCCCCGCCCCGGCGGACACGCGTACCAGGAACCGCGACGAGCTCGTCGGCTCCTGGGCCGGGCCCGGCCCCGCCACCTGACGCCGCCGTCCGCGTTCCGCTCCCCCCACGGAACGCGGCGGCGGGGCGGGTGGCGGGGTCCGGGTGCAAAGGATCGGCCTGTCCGCACGAGCTGACCGAGGAGCGTCCCGTGACCGTCCCGATGCCGTGGCGATGGACCATGGCCCGCACCGCGCGGTTGCTCGCCCTCGCCCTCGCCTCGGTCCTCGCGGTCGGGGCGTGCTCGTCGGCGCCCTCGTCCTCGGGGCCGGGGCCGGGATCGAGCGCGCCCGCCGCTACTGCCCCCGCGCCCGGTGCGGCTGCCGTGAACGGCGACGGGTCGGTGGACGGGGAGGAGGCCGCCAACGCCACCTCCGTCGCGGACTGCGGCACGCCGCCGGCCGCGTCGACGACCCCGGGTGCTGCCGCCGCCGTGCTCGAGGCGACGCAGAGCTTCCTCGCTCTCCTCGACGCGTCGCAGCGCGCCGCCGTCTCCGGCGAGCGGACCCCGCAAAATCTCGGGCAGTGGTCCAACCTGCCCGACGACCTGTTCGATCGTCAGGGGCTGCGGGTCGACGCCCTCGACGCCGGGCAGCAGGCCGCGGCCTTCGGTGTCCTGCGCGCCGCGCTGAGTCCCGAGGGCTACGAGCAGGTCCGCCAGATCACGACCGGTGACGGGGTGCTCGCGTCGACGACCGGGTCGGACCAGGGCTTCGGGGCCACCCACTACTGGTTCCGGATCCTCGGCACGCCGGGGCCGTCGGGGCCGTGGACCGTCCAGTACGGCGGCCACCACCTGGCCCTGAACATCACCGTCGACGGCGGGGCCATGACCCTCGCCCCGACGTTCTGGGGTGCTCAGCCGTCGTCGTACACCGCGGCGGGGACGAGCGCCGAGCCCCTGTGCGGCGAGACGACCCGGGCGTTCGCCATGATGGGAGCCCTCGACGCGACCCAGCAACAACAGGCCCTCCTCGACACCCCCGTCACCGATCTCGTCCTCGGCGCCGGCCGCGACGGCCGCACCCTCGCCCCCGAGGGCGTCAGCGCCGCCACCTTCACCCCGGAGCAGCAGCGCCTGCTCCTCGACCTGGTCGGTGAGTGGATCCGGCCCCTCCACGGCGAGCAGGCGGCTCCGAAGCTCGCCGCGGTGGAGCAGAACCTGGCGAGCACGACGTTCGCCTGGTCCGGCGCCACGACGATCGGCGAGCCCGTCTACTACCGGGTGCAGGGCCCGACGTTCGTGATCGAGTTCGCCCACCAGCAGGGCGGCGGCTTCGCGTCGGGCGGCATCACCCACATCCACGCGGTCTACCGCGAGCCCGGGAGCGACTACGTCGCACGACCCGGCCGATGAGGGCGCTCCTGGTGCTCGTCGGGTCGCTGCTCGGCGCGGTCCTCCTCGCGGCGCCGGCGGCCGCGCATCCGCTGGACGAGACCGTGCAGCAGCTCTTCGTCACCCCGGCCCGGTCCGGGCTGACCGTGCAGCTCGACATCTCGCCGAACGTCCTCGTCGCCCCGGCCTTCGTGTCCGCCGTCGACGTCGACGGCGACGGCGTGCTCTCGCCGTCCGAGACGGGCGCGCACGCCGAGCTCGTGCGGCACCACCTCGTCGTCGAGGCGGACGGGGTCCGCCTCCCGCTGCGCCTCACCGACCAGCGCTACCCGCCGGCGCCCCTGCTCGCCGCCGGGGGCGGCACCATCACGCTCACCTGGGCCGCGGACCTCCCCGGTGGCGCGCGGCGCTTGGCGGTGCACGACGCCTACGACCCGGCCCCGACCGTCGTCCAGGCCGGCGTCCTCGTGCCGTCCGACCCGGTCCCGGTCGGCGACATCGCCCACGCCGACGGCGGGCGCACCCTGACCGCCCGGCTGAACGACGCCGCGACCGCGGCGCCGGCTCCCGCGGCGCCGGCCGGGTCGTCGGGGAACCCGATGCTCGAGGCGCTGCGCCGGCCGCTCGCCGGCCCGTGGGCGCTGGTCGCGCTCCTGGCGGTCTGCACGCTGCTCGGCGCGCTGCACGCCCTGGGCCCCGGACACGGCAAGGCGCTGCTCGCGGCGCACCTCGTGGGGACGGGCGCCACGCCGTGGCGGGCGGTGCACCTCGGGGCGGTCCTCACCGTCACGCACACGGCGACGGTGCTCGCGCTCGGGCTGGTGCTGCTGGCGGCGGCGCCGTGGGTGATCCCGGACGCCGTCACCCCGGTCCTCGCGACGGTCGCAGGCGTCGTCGTCCTCGTCGTCGGACTCCGCCGGCTCGTGCGACGACGACCGCCGACGGGACACGGACATGGGCACCGGCACGGACATCGGCGGCCGCGCGGGTCGCTCGCCCTGGGCGTCGCCGCCGGGCTGATCCCGTGCCCCGAGGCGCTCGGGGTCCTGCTGCTCGCCGTCGGCGTCGGGCGGACGGCTCTCGGGCTCGGGATGCTCGTGGCCTTCAGCGCCGGCCTCGCCGCGGTGCTCGTCGGGCTGGGCCTGGTCCTGGTCGTCGCCGGGACGCGCCTCGCCCGCGGGACCGGCTCGCGTCTCCGTCGCGCGGCGGTGTGCCTTCCCCTCGCGTCCGCGGTCGTCGTGGCCGTGGTCGGTGCCGGCATGGTCGTCTCCGGCCTCTCCACGCTCGTCCGCTGGTGATCGGTCACCACGGCGCGCATGCGTCCGGCGCATGGGTCCGACCCACGATCTGCGTTGGTCCCGACCAGCGGCCGCGTGAACCGTTGACCCATGCCTCACAGCACGGAGATCAGCGGGCGGGTCGCGCCGCCCGCGACCACGACGGCGTCCACCGGTCCCTCCGCCGACCCGGGCGCGGCGGTCGACGCGCGACGCCGGTGGGTGGTCCTGGCGATCTGCTGTCTGAGCCTGTTCGTGGTCGCGATGGACACGACGATCGTCAATCTGGCGTTGCCCTCGATCGCCCGCACCTTCTCGACGGGCGTCTCGGAGCTGCAGTGGGTCGTCGACGCCTACGCGCTCGTGCTGGCCGGCCTGCTGATGCTCTCCGGCTCGATCGCCGACCGTGTGGGTCGGCGGCGCGTCTTCCAGGTGGGACTGGCGCTGTTCACGCTCGGGTCGCTGCTGTGCAGCCTCGCGCCGGGCGTCGGATGGCTCGTCGCGTTCCGGATGGTGCAGGCCGTCGGCGGCTCGATGCTCAACCCGGTCGCCATGTCGATCATCGCGAACACCTTCGTCGACCCCCGGGAACGGGCGCGCGCGATCGGGGCCTGGGGTGCGGTGGTCGGGCTGGCGATGGCCCTCGGCCCGGTGATCGGGGGAGCGCTGGTGGACGCCGTGGGGTGGCCATCGATCTTCTGGATCAACGTCCCGGTCGGCGTCGCGGCGATCGTGCTGACCGCGCTGGCCGTGCCCGAGTCCCGGGCGCCCCGTGCCCGCCGGCTCGACCCGGTCGGCCAGGTGCTGGTCATCGTGCTGCTGGCGAGTCTGTGCTACGCGGTCATCGAGGCGCCGCGCCACGGCTGGTCCTCTGCTCTGATCCTCGGCCTCTTCGGCGTCGCCGTGCTGAGCGCCGTCGGTTTCGTCGTCTACGAACGACGCCGCCGCGAGCCGCTCCTGGATCCCCGGTTCTTCCGCAGCGCGCCGTTCTCCGGGGCGACCGTGGTCGCGGTCTGCGGGTTCGCGGGTCTCGGCGGCTTCCTGTTCCTCAACGCGCTCTACCTCCAGGACGTGCGCGGTCTCAGCCCGCTGAACGCCGGTCTGGTCACCCTTCCCGGGGCGCTCGCCATCTTCGCGATGGCGCCGTTGTCCGGGTGGCTGGTGGCGACTCGGGGTCCGCGCATCTCGCTGGTGGCGTCGGGCGTCGGCCTGGGGCTGAGCGGACTGATGCTCACCGGCCTGCGCGCCGACAGCGACATGGGATGGCTGGTGCTGGCGTACGTGGTCTTCGGCCTCGGCTTCGGGATGATCAATCCGGCGATCTCGGACACCGCGGTGGCGGGGATGCCCCGGTCCCAGGCCGGTGTGGCCTCGGGGGTGGCGGCGGCGAGCCGGCAGGTCGGGGCGTCCCTGGGCGTCGCCGTGTTCGGCACGGCCGTCGCGGGACACGTCTCCGCGAACGTCGTGACCGACCTTCCCGCCGCGAGCCACCTCGCCTGGTGGATCCTCGCCGGCTGCGGCGCTGTCGTCGCCGTCGTCGGTTTCCTCACCTCGAGCAGCTGGGCGCAACGCACCGCCCGACGGACGTCGCGCCTGCTGGAGGAGCCGGAGCTCGCGCTGTCCGGAAGCCGGCCATGACCGTGCTCCGTCCCGCCACCAGCATGCGTCGCGCGCATGGGAGAGACCCGCAGGTTGCGTTGTCGGAGCCGAGATCGCCGATGGAGCGTGGGGGCATGACGCGGTACGAGGGCATCAACCGCCGGGAACTGTTCGGGCTCGCGGGCGCAGCGACCGCGGTCGCGGCGGTGTCGCTCAACAGCGACGCCACGGCGGCCGTCGCGGTCGCGGACACGGTGCAACAGGCCTTCATCGACCAGGGCGGCTCGTGCCTGTCCTGCGGCGGGGCGCGGCGAGGTCGGACCCGCGTCAATATTGACTAGTTAGTTAATATTGTGCGAGGGTCCTGCCCGTGAGAGCGGTGAGGGTCGACGGGTTCGACGGGCCCGCGGGCGTGGTGTGCGCGGAGGTCGCGGCACCCGAGGCCGGGGCCGACGAGGTGCTGATCGAGGTGCGGGCGGCGGGGGTTGCGTACCCGGACGTCCTGCACACCCGCGGCGCCTACCAGGAGCGACACGACCCGCCCTTCGTCCTCGGCGGCGAGTGTGCGGGGGTCGTGCTCGCGGCACCGGCGTCCTCGTCGCACCGTCCCGGCGACCGGGTCGCGGCGGTGCTCCCGATCGGCGCCTTCGCCGAGGTCGTCGCGGCGCCCGAGCACCTGGTGCTCCCGCTGCCCGACTCGCTCTCGTTCGACGAGGGCGCGTGCCTGCCGATCAACTACCTGACCGTGCACTTCGCGCTGGGGGAGCGGGGCGGGCTGCGTCCCGGCGAGACGGTGCTCGTGCAGGGTGCCGCGGGCGGGATCGGCACCGCGACGATCCAGCTCGCCGCGGCCCTCGGCGCGCGCGTGCTCGCCGTGACGTCCACGCCGGAGAAGGCGGCGTTCGCCCGGAAGGCGGGGGCGCACGAGGTCGTCGACGCCGCCGCGTTCCGCGCGGAGGTCGCCGAGCTCACCGGCGGTCGCGGGGTCGACGTCGTAGTCGACCCGGTGGGCGGCGACCGGTTCACCGACTCGCTGCGCTGCCTGCGCTCCCGGGGCGGGCGCCTGCTGGTCGTCGGGTTCACCGCGGGGGCGATCCCCACGGTCACGGTGAACCGGCTCCTGCTGTCCAACACCGACGTGCGCGGGGTCGGGTGGGGCATGCCAGCGTTCGCCGAGCCGGGGTTCGTCGCCGCGCAGTGGCGGGAGCTGACGCCGCACCTACGCGCGGGCGCCCTGTCCCCGCCGGTGTCGGCCGTCTACCCGTTCGCCCGGGCCGCGGACGCGCTCGCCGCCGTCGACGGGCGGCGGGTGCTCGGCAAGGTCGTGCTGCACCCCGGATCCTGAAGGAGGAGCGATGCGCTGGGGCGTCTCGGTCGCGTACTGGCCGTGGTTCTCGTGGGACGAGCAGGTCGCGCTCGCCCGCCGCGCCGATGCGCTCGGCGCGGACTCCGTCTGGGTCGCCGAGGGCTACGGCCAGGAGGCGGTGGCGCTGCTCGGCGCGCTGTCGGCCCTGACCGAGCGGGTCCGTCTGGGCTCGGGGATCCTGCAGATCCCGGCGCGGACCCCGTCGGCGGCCGCGACGGCCGCCGCGACCCTGGACCGCATCTCCGGCGGGCGCCTGCTGCTGGGCCTCGGGCTCTCGGGGCCGCAGGTGTCGGAGGGCTGGTACGGCGTCCCCTTCACCGCGCCGCTGCGCCGCACGCGGGAGTACGTCGAGATCGTGCGCGCGGCGCTGTCGGGGGAGCGGCTGACCCACGCGGGGCGGGAGTGGACGATCCCGACCCCCCACGGGCGCGGCCTCGGCAAGCCGCTGAAGATGCTCGGTCCCGGTGCCGTGCAGGAGCGTGTGCCGGTCTACCTCGGGGTCGGCGGGCCGCGCACGGTCGCGCAGTGCGGGGAGATCGCCGACGGCTGGATGCCCTTCCTGTTCAGCCCCGAGCACGCCGACGAGCTCACGGCCCCGCTGCTCGAGGGCATCGCGACCGCCGGCCGGCAGCGCGCGGACCTGACGGTGGCGCCGATGGTCCCCGTGGCGGTCGAGGACGACCTCGACGCCGCCCGCGACGCGCTGCGCCCGATCGTCGCGTTCTACCTCGGCGCCATGGGGGCGAAGGACGCGAACTTCTACGTCGACCTCGCCGTGCGCTACGGGCACGGCGCGAGCGCGCTGGCGTGCCAGGAGCGCTTCCTCGCCGGCGACCGCACCGGCGCCGCGGCGGCGCTGACCCCGCAACTGATCGACACCGTGACCGTCGCGGCGACCCCTTCGACGCTGGAGAAGCGGCTCGGCGCGTTCGCCGACGCCGGCGTCGACACCCTCGTCGCCACCCCGTTCGGGGACCGACCCGCGGTCCTCGACGCCCTGGCAGGAGCCTTCGCATGAGAGACGTCGTGATCGCCGGGGTGGGCAGCACCCGCTTCGGTCGGCACCTGGACCGGACGTTCGGCTCGCTGGTCGGCGAGGCCGTGTCGACCGCGCTCGGCGACGCGGGCGCCTCGCCCGCGGACGCCGGGCTGGTCGTCTACGGCAACAGCGGCGCCGGGGTCGTGTACGGCCAGGAGTCCGTCCGCGGGCAGCACGCCGTGCGCGGCACCGGGCTGGACGGCGTTCCGCTGGTCAACGTCGAGAACGCGTGCGCCACCGGGTCGACGGCGGTGAACCAGGCGTGGCTCGCCGTCGCCGCCGGGCAGGTCGACGTCGCGGTGGCGATCGGCGCCGAGAAGCTCAACCACACCGACCGGTCGCGGGCGTTCGCCGTCATGACCGCGGCGCTCGACCAGGACCGCCTCGACGAGATCCGCGACGACCTCGGCACGTCGGGCAGCGGCTCGGTGTTCATGGACCTCTACGCCCGCTGGACCCGCTGGTACGCCGAGCGCACGGACGCCACGGCCGAGGACTTCGCCCGGGTCGCGGTGAAGAACCACGCGCACGGCGCCCTGAACCCGGACGCCCAGTACGGCGCCACGCTCACGGTGGACGAGGTACTGGCCGCCCGCCGGATCAGCGGGGACCTGACGCTCCCGATGTGCGCGCCGATGTCGGACGGCGCCGCCGCGGCCGTGATCACCACGCCGGAGATCGCCCGCCAGTGGGGCGCGGCGCCGGTGCGGCTGCTCGCCACGGTCGTCGGGGCCGGCCGGGCCGGCAGCTACGGCGAGGTGGTGCCCGAGACCGCGCGCCGCGCCTACGCCATGGGGGGCGTCGGGCCCGGTGACGTCGACGTCCTCGAGTGCCACGACGCCGCCTCGCCCGCGGAGCTGATCGTGCTGGAGGAGCTGGGGCTGGCCCCGGCCGGCGGAGCGGTCGGGCTGCTGCGCGACGGCACGACGACGCTGGGCGGGCGGCTGCCGGTCAACCCGAGCGGCGGGCTCGGCAGCAAGGGTCACCCGATCGGCGCCACGGGGCTCGGCCAGCTCGTCGAGCTGGCCGACCAGCTGCGCGGGCGCTGCGGGGAGCGTCAGGTCGAGGGCGCCCGCATCGGGATGGCGGAGAACGCCGGCGGCTACGTCGGCCCGGACGCCGCGGCCGCCTCCGTGACGATCCTGGGTGCGGCGTGACCACCCTGCGGGTCGAGCGTGACGGGCCGGTCGCGCGGCTCGTGCTCGCGCGCCCGGAGCGCCACAACGCGCAGACCCCGCGCCTGTGGGCCGAGCTCCGGGCGGCCGGGGCCGAGCTCGTCGCCGACGAGGGCGTGCGCGCCGTGGTCGTGGCGGGGGAGGGGCCGTCGTTCAGCTCCGGGCTCGACCTCGCCGAGCGGGAGCCGGGCGGCTTCCTGCACCGGATCGCGCACGCCGACGAGGCCACCGCGCTGGCCGCGATCGCCCAGGCGCAGGACGCGTTCACGTGGATCGGCGCGGCACCGTTCCCCGTCGTCGCCGCCGTCCGTGGCTACGCGATCGGCGCCGGCATCCAGCTCGCGCTCGCCTGCGACGTCCGCATCGTCGCCCCGGACGCCGTGCTCGCCGTCGCGGAGGTGGGGCTCGGCGCGGTCCCGGACCTCGGCGCGACGACCGCGCTGCCGTCGCTCGTCGGCCTCGAACGGGCCCTCGACCTCGTGCTCACGGCGCGCCGCTTCGACGGCACCGAGGCCGTCGCGATGGGGCTCGCCCTGCGGACGGCCACGGACGTCGACGCGGAGGCCCTGGCCTACGCGCACGCCCTCGCCGCGGCGCCGCGCGCCGCCCTCGCCCCGACGAAGGCGGCCACCCGGGCGTCCGACCCGGCCACCTCCCTGGCGATCGCGGCGCGAGGTCAGGTGGCGTGCGCGCGGGGCGTGCTCACGTCGTGACCTCGCTCGGCAGCAGCGCGCCGAGCAGGACCTCGATCTGCCGCGAGAGCTCGTCGGGCCCGACCTGCCCGTCCGGGTCGTACCACCGGAACAGGGTGGACAGCATCGACAGCACGAGGTTGGCCGCGACCGTCGGGTCGAGCGGCGAGCCGGGCGGCAGGCACTCCTCCAGCAGGACGCGGAAGTCCTGGGTGCGGGCGTGCGCCCACGCGCGGAACGCGGCCCGTCCGGCGTCGGAGAGCTCGACCTCCTCGGAGAAGACGATCGCGTAGAACGTGCGGTTCTCCGTGGCCGACTCGATGTGCGTCTTGATCATCTGCCGGAGGCGGGCCGTCGGCGGCTCGCCGCTGTCCATGACCTCCTCGAGCTGGCGCCCCATGTCGCCGGTGACCTCGTCGACCATGAGGTCGAGCAGGTGCTGCTTGCTGCGGGTGTACTTGTAGACGGTCGGCCGGGAGATGCCCGCCGCCTCGGCGATGTCGTCGATCGTCGCGTTGCGGTAGCCCTTGCGACGGAAGGTCTCGGCCGCCGCGGCGACCAGCGCGGTGGTGTCGGTCGCCCGTCCTCGTGCCATGGCGCAATACTGCCCGGTCAGTATCGGGCGGGCAGGCCGGCCAGCACCGCGGCGAGCGTGTCGGCGTCGACGCCGGCCTCGCCGAGGACCTCGGCGGTGTGCTCCCCGAGCCCCGGCACGCCGCGCCGCGGCCCGGGCCGCTCGCCGTCGACCACCAGCGGCTGGCTCAGGAACCTCTGGCCGCCGACGGGTGCGAGCAGACCGCGGGCGTCGATCTGCGGGTCGGCGAGCACCTCGTCCGGCCCGCGCACGACGGCGGTGCACGGCACGCCGTCGAGGACCGTCCGCCAGTGGGCGAGGTCGTGCTCGGCGAAGCGCCCGGCCAGCCGCCCGCGCAGCTCCTCGCGCCGGGCGACGCGGTCGGCGCCCGGGACGTCGGCGAGGTCGGGGAGGCCGGCGGCCGTGCACAGGTCGCGCCAGAAACGGTCCTCGAAGGCGATCGACAGCGACACCCAGCCCCCGTCCGCCGTGGCGAAGAGCCCGTAGCCGGGGTCGTCGCCGAGCCGGTCGGGCGCCATCCCGTTCGCGGCGGGCACGAGGCGGGTCATCGCGAGGGCCATGACCGCGTCGAGCATCGCGACGTCGTAGTGCCCGCCCTGCCCACCCGTGGCGCGCCCCGCCAGTCCGGTCAGCGCCGCGACCGTCGCGAACAGCCCGGCGGCGAGGTCGGCCAGCGCAAGCCCGGGCATCGCCGGCGAGGCCGGGTCCAATAGCCCGGCGAGCGCCTGGAACGTCAGGTCGTGCGCCGGCTGGTCGCGGCGCGGCCCCGTCCGGCCGAAGCCGGAGACCGACACGACGACGAGCCCGGGGTTGGTCCCGGTGAGCTCGGCCGGGTCGAGACCGAGCCGCGCGAGGACCCCCGGCCGGAACCCCTCCAGCAGCACGTCGGCCCGGTCGACCAGCGCCCGGCACGCGGAGCGCCCGGCGTCGGACTTGAGGTCGAGGGCGACCGAGCGCTTGCCCCGGGCCAGGGCCGCGAAGTGCCCGGGGAACGCCCGCGCCGGGTCGCCGCCCTCCGGGCGCTCGACCTGGACGACGTCGGCACCGAGATCGGACAGCAGCAGGGTCGCGAAGGGGCCCGGGTACTGCTCGGCGAGGCTGACCACCTGGCAGCCGTGGAGCGGCGTCACGGCGTGATCGCGTATCCGCCGTTGACCGGGTACGTCTGCCCGGTGACCCAGGACGCGGCGTCCGAGGCGAGGAACAGGACGGCGTTCGCGGCGTCCGAGGGCTGCCCGAAGCGGCGCACGACGTACCCGCGCAGCATCTTCTTCGCGACTTCGGGGTCCGCGATCGCGGGCGCGATGGTGGGCGTCTCGATCGTGGACAGGGCCACGCAGTTGACCGTGATGCCGTGGCGTCCGACGGCCTTCGCCAGGCCGCGGCAGAAGCCCGCCGCGCCGGCCTTCGCGCCGCCGTAGACGGCGAGGTTCGCCTCGCCGGTCCGGCCGGCGTCCGAGATCACCGTGACGATCCGCCCGTAGCCGCGCTCGACCATCCCGGGCAGGACCGCGCGGGAGGCGTTGAGCACGCCGTAGAAGTTGGTGGCGATCCACGGCTGCCAGTCCTCGGGTCCGGTCTCCCAGAACGGCGGGGTGTGCGACAGCGGGTCCTCGGCGGGCCCGGCGTTGCCGGCGTTGTTGACCAGCACGTCCACGGGGCCCAGCGCCCGCCCGGCCTCCGCCACCATCGCGGTGACGCCGTCGAGGTCGGTGACGTCCCCCGGCAGCCCGACGGCCTTCGCCCCGGCCTCCGCGAGCTCGGCGGCGACGGCCTCGGCGCGGTCGGCGTGGAAGTCGTTGACGGCGACGGCGGCGCCGTGGGCGGCGCAGTGCAGCGCGACCTGCCGGCCGACGCCCTGCCCGGCGCCGGTGACGAGCACGGTGCGGCCGGTCATGTCGAGGACGTTCATCGGGAGCTCCCGGGGAAGACGGGCGTGCGCTTCTCGGCGAACGCGGCGATGCCCTCGCGCCAGTCGGCGGAGCGCTCGTGCAGGGCGGCGACCTCCAGCTCGCGCGTCAGCGCGACCGCCTGCGGGGTGTCGACGGCGGCGTTCGCGAGGTGCTTCATCGCCGCCAGCCCGAGGGGGCTGCGGGCGGCGACCACCGCCACGAGCTCGTCGACCGCGCCGACCAGGTCGTCGTCGTCGACCACGTCGACGAGCAGGTCGGTGCCGCGGAAGCGCTCGGCGGGGAACAGCGTGCCGGTGAACATGAGGTGCTTGGCGGTGGCGAGCCCGAGCCGGCGGACGAGCCGGGCCGACGCGCCGCCGCCGGGCACCTGCCCGTAGACCGCGTGCCCGTCGCCCAGCCGCGCGGACCGGGCGGCGATCGCGACGTCGCACACCAGCACCAGCTCCAGGCCGCCCCCGACGGCGAGCCCGTTGACCGCGGCGATCACCGGCCGCGGGAATGCCTCGAGACGGTCGAGCACCGTGCGCACGCGGTGCAGGAAAGCGTTCGTCGCGCTCGCCGCGCCGGGGGGCGGGTCGGCGTCGGCCAGCGCCCGGGCGTAGGCGAGGTCGGCGCCGGCGCAGAACGCGCGTCCGGCGGCGGCGACGACGACGGCCCGGACATCGGGGTCGGCCTCGGCCGCGTCGAGGCCCGCGCTGAGGCCGTCGAGGACGTCCTGGTCGAGCCCGTTGAGCACGTCGGGGCGGTTCAGGGTGAGCCAGAGCGCGGCGCCGCGGCGCTCCCGCAGCACGGCTTCGGACGAGGACATGGCGAGGAGGCTTGCAGAATACTAACTGATAAGTCAAGATTGCCCGCGTTCCCGCCCCGACACGAGGGGAGAGCGACGTGGCTCCCGTGGCACCACCGATGACGACCCCGCCCTGGGCGGTCGGCCCCTCCTACGGCGACGTCGTCGTCGAGGCCCTCACCCGCTATCCGCGCCGCGACGCGTTCGTGCTCGGCGACCGCCGCGCGACCTACGCCGAGATCGCCGACCGCGTCGCGCGCACCCAGTCGGTGCTCGAGGGGCTCGGTGTGCGCGAGGGCAGCGCGGTGGGGGTGCTCAGCCCGAACGCGCCCGAGGTGTTCGTCGTTCAGACGGCGACGGTGCTGAACGGGGCCCGCTACACCGGGCTGCACCCGCTGTCGTCGCTCGAGGACCACATCTTCCTGTGCGACGACGCCGGGATCGAGGTCCTGGTCGCGCACCCCGCCTACGCGGAGCGGGCGGCCGCCGTCGCGGAGCGCGCCGCCTCCGTGCGGCACCTCGTGTCCCTCGGTCCGTCGGAGGCCGGTCCCGACCTGCTCGAGCTCGGCGCGCAGGCGCCCGCGCGGGCCCTGCGCGCCCCGGACCTCGGCGAGGAGACCACGGCGTGGCTGCAGTACACCGGGGGCACGACCGGCACGCCGAAGGGCGCCGTCATCCCGCACCGCGCCCTGGTGCAGCTGGCGCAGTCGGTGACGAACTCGTGGGGACTGCCGGAGCGCCCCGTCTACCTGGCCGCCTCGCCGATCACCCACGCGGCGGTGCTCCCGGTGACCGCGACGCTGGTCCGCGGGGGCACGGTCGTGCTGCAGCAGGGGTTCGACCCCGACGCCTGGCTCACCGCGGTGGAGACCGAGCGCGTGAACTTCACGTTCATGGTCCCGACGATGATCTACGCGCTGCTGGAGAAGGCGGACCCGGCGTCGCGCGACCTCTCGTCGATGGAGACGCTCTGCTACGGCGCCGCCCCGATGACGCCGCAGCGCCTCGCGGAGGCGCAGGAGGCGTTCGGGCCGGTCATGCTGCAGGGTTACGGGCAGAGCGAGTCCATCGGCATGGCCACCAGCCTGCGCAAGGACGAGCACGACCCGGTCGGCCGGCCCGACCTGCTGACGTCGTGCGGGCGTCCGGTGGCCGGCGTGCGCATCGAGCTCCACGACGACGACGGGATGCCGGTCGCCGACGGTGAGGTGGGCGAGGTCTGCATCCGCTCGCGCGCGGTCATGAACGGCTACTGGCAGCGCGAGGAGGAGTCCGCGCAGGCGCTGCGGGGCGGCTGGCTGCGGACCACCGACCTCGCGGTGCGCGACGCCGAGGGCTTCCTGCACCTCGTCGACCGCAAGAAGGACATGATCATCACCGGTGGCTTCAACGTGTACCCGCGCGAGATCGAGGACGTGCTGACGGGGCACGAGTCGGTGTCGCAGGCCGCCGTGGTCGGCGTGCCGGACGACCGCTGGGGCGAGGCGGTCGCCGCGTTCGTCGTGGCCCGGCCGGGTGCCGAGGTCGACGTCACCGCGCTCACCGCGCTCGTCCGCGAGCGCAAGGGTCCCCACCAGGCGCCCAAGCAGGTCCGGATCGTGCCCGAGCTCCCGACCACGGGCGTGGGCAAGATCGACAAGAAGGCCCTGCGCGCCGTGCACTGGGCCGGCCAGACCAGGAACGTGCACTGATGGCGGCGCCCTTCGTCCTCGACGCGGACCACCGCACGTTCCGGCGCACCGTCCGCGACCTCGCCCGCACCGAGTTCCTCCCCGGCTACCTCCGGCGGGCCGGCGGCGAGGAGTTCCCGCACCAGGAGGTCAAGCGCCTCGCCGCGGCCGGGCTGCTCGACCTCGTCCTGGACGTCGAGCACGGCGGGCAGGGCGCCGACCTGATCGCCCTCGGCCTCGCGTGCGAGGAGGTCGGGTACGCCGACCCCAACCTCGGCTACGTGCTGTTCGCGACCAACCTCGTCGTGCCCCTCCTGGCGGCACACCCCGAGCCGGCGGTCCGTGACTGGGCCGCCCGCATCGCCACCGGCGACGCCCTCGCCTGCTACGCGGTCACCGAACCCGTTGGCGGCTCGGACGCCGCGGCGCTCCGGACGCGCGCCGACCGGGTCGACGGCGGCTGGCGGCTGACCGGGGAGAAGACGTCGGTGACGCAGGCTCCCCACGCCGACGTGGCGATCGTGCTCGCGCAGACCGAGCCGGGCAGCCGGGCGCGGGGCATCGGGTGCTTCCTCGTCGAGACCGCCGAGGAGACCGTCTCGTCGCAGCGCTTCGCCGACCCGGGCTTCAAGCCGCTCGGCCGCGGCTCGGTGACGATGGACGGCACGTTCGTGCCCGACGAGCGCGTGCTGGCCGCGCCGGGCGACGGTCTCCAGCGGATCCTGGCCGAGTTCGACCTCTCCCGGACGGTCATCGCGCTGACCTGCGTCGGCGCCGCCCAGCGGGCGCTCGACCTGGCGGCGTCGTGGGCGACGGAGCGGGAGGCGTTCGGCCGCCCGATCGCGGTGAACCAGGGGGTGTCGTTCCCGATCGCGGAGCACACCACCTATCTGGAGGCCGTGCGGGCGCTGGCCTACAGCACCCTCGGCCTGCGCATGGCCGGCGAGCCCCACACCACCCAGGCCGCCATGCTCAAGTGGTGGGCGCCGCGGGTGGCGTTCGCCGCGATCCAGGAGGCCGTCGTGCTCCACGGGCACGTCGGCTGGTCCGAGGAGATGCCGTTGCAGGCGCTCCTGCGCGACGTCTCCGGCTACCAGATCGGCGACGGCACCCCGCAGATCCAGAAGCTCGTCATCGCGCGCGACGTCCTCGGCCGGTCGGCCCTGGAGTCGTGAGGCGGGCGGGGGAGGGCACCGGAGCGGCGGCTCGAGGTTGTCGGACGCGGGATCCTTGCCGTGCACGGAACCCGCCGTAGGCTCCCTCGCGAGGGGCCGGACCACCAGGTGGGGGACGACGTGGAGCGACTCGACCGCCGCGTCGACGCTGGATGACGACGCCCAACGGTGCCGCGGACGCCGGCTTCCGGTCGAGCGAGAGGGAGGCCCTCGCCCGGCTCGCGGTCGGGGTCGTCGCGCTCGTCGCGCTGATCCTGGGGATCGTCGGCTTCGCACGCTTCCTGCCCGCGCCCGGCGTCGAGGCCGGCGACGGGTGGACCGACATCCTCTACTACACCCTGCAACTGTTCCTGCTCGATTCGGCGCCGCTGCAGCAGGCATCGGACCTCCCGGTCGAGCTGGACATCGCGCGGTTCCTCGCGCCGTCGACCACGTTCCTCGCGGTGTGGTTGACGGCGAAGGCGGTCTACGACTCGACCTATTTCGCGGTCCGCGCACGGAGGCTCCACGACCACACGGTGGTGTGCGGGCGGGGCACGTCGGCCCTGCTCGTCGCCCGCAGCGTCGCCGAGGAGGGCCGCACCTGCGTGATGGTCGACGGCTCGCCCATCGGCAACGGGGCTCCCCGTCATGCGGATGTCGCCGACGCCAGGGTGCGGGTCCTCGGTGTCGGCGGTGATCCCCGGAACGCGCAGGTCCTGCGGGAAGCGCGGGTGCACCGCGCCCGGGAGATCGTCGTCGCCACCGGAGACAGCACCCTGAACGCCGACGTGACAGCGGGGCTGCGCAACGTCCTCGAGGGCGTGGCGGAACCTCCGCCGTGCTACCTGGAGATGACGTCACCCGCCCTGGGCGCCGCGCTCGCGGCGCACGAGCTCACCTCCGAGTCGGCCGTCCGCGTGGAGGTCTTCGTCCCCGCAGACCGGGCGGCACGCCGGCTCCTGGACCTCCATCTGCCCGTCGGGGACCACGCAGGCTCCGTGCTGGTCCTCGGGTCCGGGGTGCAGTTCGACGCGGTCGTCGGGGAGATGGACCGGCGCGCCGACCGCCGCTTCTCGTCGGCCCCGTTGTCGGTGGCCACGGCGTCCGACGCGCCAGGGGCCGACGTGCCGGACGATCTCGCGGTCGCGATCGTGTGCGTCGACGACGACCTCGTCGCCGTCCAGGCCGGGCTCCGGCTGATGAGGTCCCTGCGCGACTGCTCCGTCGACGTCGTCGTGGTGGTCGGCTCCAGCACGAGCCTCGGCGCGACGATCACCGGCGAGGACTTCGCGGTGTCCTCGATCGGCCGTGCCCGCTTCCACGTCTTCAACAGCACCGAGCACGTCTACGCGGTGACGTCGCTGCGCCAGGGTCTCTACCTCGACATCGCCCGCGCCGCGCACGACGGCTACGTCCGCGCGGCCCGCCGCCGGGGCGAGACCGTCGACGACAACCCGTCCACCGTCCCGTGGGGCGACCTGCCCGACGACCTCCGCCAGGCGAACCTGGCGCAGGCGTTCTCGATCAGCGACAAGCTCCGCGCCCTGGGCTGTGCGGTCGTGCCCCGCGACGCCGCGGACACCCCGTTCGAGTTCGACGCCGGCGAGGTCGAGGAGCTCGCGAAGGCCGAGCACGAGCGGTGGGCGAGGGAACGCCGGGGACGGGGGTGGCGCCACGGGGAGCGTGACGACGTGTCGCTCACCCACCCGGACCTCGTGACGTGGGACGAGCTCGACGAGACCGCGCGGCAGAAGGACCGCGATGTCGTGGCCGCGATCCCGGACCACCTCCGTCGGGCGGGGCTACAGATCATCAGGGGCGGCCCGGCGATCTCCTAGACGCGGAGAAGTGCGACCGCGTTCTGTCGCGAAGAGAAGAGGCGACACGGCGATGAGGTCTCGAACGGCGGATTGACCACCTCGCACAATTCCTGCGACCGTCACTGTACGGAGTCGGGGCTCTTGTGGGGGACACGATGGCGAGTGAGCGGCATGCGTCCGGAGCGGGAGAAGCGGTACGAACGATCGTCGGTTGGGTGCTCTTCGTCCTGTGGGTGATCCTGACCGTTCTCTGGATCGCGAGCATCGTCCACGCGCTGGGCGCCGGCCATCCCGCTCCGTTGATCAAGGGCATCATCGCGATCCTGCTGATGGCCGTGCTCGCCGGCATGGAGGGCCTGGAGGTCGCGGTCATCGACCGCTGGAACCAGCTCTTCCCGGACCGCGCGCAGTCGGAGCTCGCGGGATGGCTCGCCGCCCGCCAGCTCTTCGTGGCGTTGATCGTCACCGTTGCGACGATCTTGGCGGAACCCGAAGTGGTTCCCGTTCTGTTCACGAACTACGTGATCGACGAGAACAGCGAGTTCTTCCTGAAGACCTTCACGATCGTGTGGACCACGATCACGGTGCTGTGGTGCGCGCAGATCCTGCCGAAGCACATGGCCGCGACGAATGCGGATCGCTATCTGCAACGGACGAGGCCGCTGCTGTTCCCCATCGTCCAGGTGGTCCATCACCTCGGCATCGCGAAGCCGGCCGAGACCATGGCGAAGATCGTCGAGAAGCGCCTCGACTGGCAGGCCTCGGAAGGAATCGACACCGGGGTCGAGCTCGAGGCCGCTCCGGCGAGAGGGAACCTGGCGAGCGCCTGGGCCGCCCTGATCCCGGAGAGCGATCCGGCGAGGCGGTCGCGTCGCGACGATCGGGCCACGGGGGCCTGATCGTCGCTGGGTACCGGGTCCGGCTCGAGGTGGATGCGAGGCGCGCGTGATCCGGCAGAACTGGATCAAGGAGTTCCGGTCGGCGACCACCGCCTTCGACTGGGCGACGGTGGACGAGCTGGCGCGCGCCTACGCCGACCACCTCTACGCCGCCCCGGTCCTCCCGGACGCCGTGGGTGTCGTCCTGCGGACCCTCCGCGAGGCCCTCCGGTACACGGAGCTCGAGATCGTGGCCGACGCCGCGCTCGCGCACGAGGAGGCCGCGCCGGCGATCCGCCGGTACTACGCGCAGGCCCTGGTCGACCGCGGCCGGCCCGCCGCCGCGCTCCGCCTCTACGGGGAGCTGGCCGCGGACGGAGCCCTCCCGGAGTTCGACCACGTCGAGGCGCGCGGCGGGATCGGCCGCTGCTACAAGGAGCTCTTCCTCGCGTGCGACGAGCCCGTTCGCCGCCGTCAGTACTTCGACCGGTCACTCGAGGCCTATCTGACCTCGTACTGGGAGGATCCGAAGCGCACCTGGCACGGGATCAACGCGGTCGCGCTGCTGGCGCGCGCACGCCGCGAGGGCTTCGAGCTCAGTCCGCGGCCGCCGGCCGTGGCCGATCTGGCCGTCGCCGTGCTGCAGGTCGTCGACGAGTCCGACACGGACGCCTGGACGGAGTTGACGGCGTGCGAGTGTGCTCTCGCGCTCGGGCGGCACGAGGAGGCCATCGAGCGGGCCGAGGCGTTCCTCGCCGCGGGCCCCAGCGGGTTCACGGTCGCGGCCTTCCACCGTCAGCTCCTGACGCTGTGGGAGCTCGACACCCTCAGCTCGCCGGGGACGGAGCTGCTCGCCCAGCTGCGGTCCGCCCTGCTCGACGGCGGCGGGGGAGAGGTGACCGTGGAGCCGACCGACGTCCGGGCCTCGCGGGTCGACGGCGACCTGCGAGGTCTCCGCCTGGAGCAGATCCTCGGAGCCGACCGCTTCCAGTCGCTCGAGTGGTACCGGCAGGGGCTCAAGCGCTGCCGGGCCGTGGCGAGCGTCCAGAACCGCAGCGGCGCCGGCATCGGCACCGGCTTCCTCGTCGCCGGCCCCGACCTGCATCACGCCCTCCCGCCGTTCGTCGTGGTGACGAACAGCCACGTCGTGCCCGAGAAGCTGGATCCGGAGGACACGCTTCTCGCCTTCCACGGACTCGACGACGACCGGGGGATGCCGGCCCGCTTCCGCGTCCGGCGTCAGTGCTGGTCCCGTCCGGCCGGCGGCGGCGGGCTGGACACCACGATCCTGGAGCCGGACGGCCGTCCGGACGGGGTCGACCCCACTCCGCTGGCCGCGAAGCTCCCCCGCAAGCCGCTGGAGGACCGGCGCGCCTACGTCATCGGACACCCACGCGGACTGTCCCAACCGCAGTTCTCCCTGCAGGACAACCTCCTGCTGGACTACGACCGGCACTGGGTGCACTACCGCTCGCCGACGGAAGCGGGCAGCTCCGGCAGCCCCGTCTTCAACGACCACTGGGAGCTGATCGGCCTGCACCACGGAGGCGGCCTCGACCTCAAGCAGCTGAACAGCGCCGGGGGCACCTACGCCGCGAACGAGGGCATCACCGTCGAGGCGATCAGGAGGGGCCTGAAGACCTTCCCGCCGCGCCTACGGTCGGGGTGAGGCCCTGCCTCTTCGCCTCGCGAGATCGGAAGTCCCGGGCCGACGCAACGGTGGAGGTGGCAGTCGGGAATGGCGGAGGAGCCACGCCCCGGAGCGCGTCCGGCCTCCGAGGTGACCTACGAGGCCGTGACGCCCGAGCGGGACATCGACGGCACGATCCGGCGCGCAGCCCGCTACTTCAGGCCGGGGCGGCGGTCGGGGGACGGCGGCGCGGGGAAGGGGTCGTCCGCGCCGGGCCAGTTCTGGAACATGCCGCGGCCGCTCGGACACGCCGCCAGCACCGTGACGTTCGCGTCCGTCGCGTCGCCGCTGCTGGCCGGGTTCTCGATCGCCGCGATCGTCTCGCTCGCCGGCAGGGCGGAGCGTGGGATCCGGGGCGACCTCGCGATCATGTTCTTCGCGCTGGCCATCGCCTGCCTGGTCTTCGCTCTCCAGGCCGGGTTGGCGGCGGCGAGCCGCCACGTGCCGGTGACCGAACGTCTCGCGGCGTACCCCGAGAAGGCGCGGGATCCCGAGCGGGTCCACGAGATCCGGTCCGAGCAGTGGCGGGACGAGGACATCGCGAGCCACTACCGGCTCCTCACGCGCCATTCCTACAACGCGGGGATCCAGGCCTTCCTCGCCGGACTGCTGTGCGTGGCCGTCCCGGGGCCCGGCGAGTGGAACGTCCCGCGGATCGCGGCTCTGGTCGTCGTCGCGGGCGCCATGGGGCTCGAGCTCGTCCAGCAGATCCACCGCCCACGCGTCCTCGCCGCCTTCCTGGCGCCCTCCGAGGACGACCTGACGCAGGGCTACGTCCCCTTCCGGCGCCGCCAGGTCCCGCCGCTGGACCCGGACGTCGTCGACCGCGTGCGGCGCGGCTGGTCGGAGGGCGGGGAGGCGTGAGTCGCGTCGTCGGTCAGCGGGCGGTTCCGTCCCGGTAGAACCACTGCCCGTCCTCGCGGACGAAGCGGCTGCGTTCGTGCAGGACGCCGGTCTGCGGCCCCTCGCGATGGTGGGCGCGGAACTCGACGACGCCGTCGGTGTCGAAGAGGCCGCCGCGCACGCGGTCGAGGACCTCCAGCTGCGTCCAGCGGATGGCGGGGTCGAGGGTCAGCGTCGTCGGGCGGGTCGCCGGATGCCAGGTGCGCAGCAGGTGGTCGACGTCGCCGCGGGCGAAGGCCGTGTAGCGCGACCGCATGAGGGCCTCGGCCGTGGGGGCCGTGCCGCCGGACTCGCCGAGGTACCGGCCGCAGCACGCGTCGAACGGTTCCGGGAGGCCGCACGGGCAGGGTCGGGACGCCACGGCACGCGAGTATGCCCACCGGCCCGAGGCCGCTACGCCTGGACGGCGACCTCGCCCTGCATGATCGTCGGCGGGTGCGGCAGCGCGTCGGCCATCCCGAGCTCGCCGATCAACTTCGCGGCCGCGCGGGTCGACTCCTCGGCCCCCGCCCGGTCGGCGAACACGCTCACCGTCACCAGGCTCCCGCCGCCGGTGTCGACGAGGTAGTACGCGACGAAGCCGTCGATCCCGCTCATCAGCCCGCGGAGTCTGTCGGCGTGCACCCGGATCTGCTCGACGACGTCGCTCGCCTCGTCCTGGTAGTGACGGACCGTGGTGTACATGGGGTTCTCCTTCCGTGGCGTCGCCCGTTGAGCAGCGTCGAGAACCAGCGTGCTCTCACCCCTCGTCGACCCAGCACCTCCGAACGGATGACAGGCACTGCGGTGCGGCAGCATGCGGCGTCCTCGGGACCTTCGACCCTTCCGGACGCGGATCGTTGGCACGAAGGTGGCGGCAGCAGTCCCCGAGGCGACAAGGACAGCATGACCACGGCGCTTCCCCTCCGTCCCGCGGCCGGCGACGACGCCGACGACGCCGCCGTCGCCCGCCTGGGCGCCGAGTTCCCCCGATACCCCGCGGCGGTCGTCTCCGCCGTCGTGGCGTCGTGCCGCCGCGACCTCGACGGGTCGCCGCCCGGCGCGATGCCGGAGCTGGTCGAACGCCTCGCCCGGCAGCGCCTGCGGACCACCGGCTGATCGGGGGAGGTGCGGCGTGCGCGCGCAGGTGGGGAACTGGCTGATCGTGGAAGGGCTCACCGACGCCTCGGCGCGCCGGCAGGGGCGGATCGTCGGGGTCGACCACGCCGACGGGAGCCCGCCGTACTGGGTGCAGTGGCTCGGCGACGAGCACCGCAGCCTCGTCTTCCCCGGCGCCGACGCGCACGTCGCGGAGCAGCCCGTCCCGGCGAGGTAGCCGCTGCGGGCTACGCAGGGCCGGCCGCGTCTCCCACCCGCTCGAGCCACGGCCGCAGGTACTCGCGGTCCAGTGCGGACGGGTCCTCGACGATGTCGAGCATCAGCGCGATGCGGCGGGTGGCGTCCTTGGTCAGGCGGGCGTCGTCGTCGCGGGTGAGGGCGCGGTCGGGCCCGAACCGGCGGGCCGTCTCGACGATCTCCCCGGCCGCGGCGCGCAGGTCGTCGGCGTCGGGCTCCGCCCCGGCCGGGTCCAGCCCGGCGTCCGCGAAGCGCTGCGGGAGGTCGCCGAGCTGCGCGGCGAGCCACTCCCACGGCGACGCGGTCAGGTGCGCGTCCCAGGTCCGGTCCGACGGCTCGGGCCCGTCGAAGCGGGGGTGGAAGTGCGCGGCGGAGAACGGGTCGGCGGGCCGGTCGAGGCGCCCGAACAGGTCCGCGCGGAAGAACGCCCCGTCGACGACGAGGGGCTGGGCCGCGGACTCCGAGCCCCGGTGCTCCCGGGGCTCGCGGAGCGCGATCTCGATGCGGGCACCGTGCTCCATGACCGCGTCCGGGCCGATCTCGAACCAGCGCCGGACGGTGACGGCGACGGCGGTGAAGCTGTAGGTGACGAGCATGGGCGCGGCTCCGCAGGAGTCGGGGACAGGGGCGTCCCTGCGAGTGTGCCGCGCCGTCCCGGCCGGTCCACCGGTGCGCGATGCTGGGCCATGTGGATCCTCGGAGCCGGGCGGCGGACCCTTTCGGCCGGCTCGTCGGGACGCTGGTGGCGGCCGGGTTCGGGGCGGTGTTCGTGCTCGCCAACACCGACGCGTTCCCCACGCCGTGGGCGGTGGCGCTGCGGATCACGGCGGTCGTCGCGGCCGTCGCGCTCGTGATCGCCGCGATGGTGGTGTTCCGGCATGCCGCGCGGGTCGGTGGGGAGGGCCGGGCACCGTGGGGCGCGGCTACTGGCTCGTCGTCGCCGGCGAGGCCGCGGCGCTCGTCGCGGGGCTGTGGCTGATCAACGGCGTGCTGGCCGCCCTCCTCGGCACGGCGACGGGCTCGGTCCTGGTCGTCCAGCTGCTCGCCGGCGTCGGGTCCGGGGCCGCGCTGCTGGGCTCCGGCGCGGCCGCACTCACCACGCGGACCGGTTGATCGTGTCTGTCCCATCCACGCCGGGCGCGACATGCTGGGGGCCGGTCTCGGAGAAGAGGGGGTCACGGCGATGACGACGCCTGTCGAGAAGCAGGAGCAGGGCAAGGCCAAGAAGGCGAAGAAGGCCAAGAAGGCCAAGCGCTTCCCCAAGGACCTGTACGAGGCCGAGCTGCTGCGGCTGCAGGGCGAGCTGGTGCAGATGCAGGAGTGGGTCAAGGCGACCGGGACCCGGCTCGTCGTGATCTTCGAGGGACGGGACGCGGCCGGGAAGGGCGGCGCCATCCAGCGGGTCGTGGAGAACCTCAACCCCCGCGTCGCGCGCATCGTCGCCCTGCCCGCGCCCACCGAGCGCGAGCGGACCCAGTGGTACTTCCAGCGCTACATCGCGCACCTGCCGGCGGCCGGCGAGATCGTGCTGCTGGACCGCTCCTGGTACAACCGCGCCGGCGTCGAGCGCGTCATGGGCTTCTGCACCGAGCAGGAGTACGACCGCTTCCTGCGCCAGTGCCCGACCTTCGAGGACATGCTGATCGAGGACGGGATCCTGCTGCGGAAGTACTGGTTCTCGGTCAGCCCCGACGAGCAGGAGCGCCGCTTCCGCGACCGCCTCGAGAACCCGCTCAAGCGCTGGAAGCTCTCGCCCATGGACCTGGAGTCGATCAGCCGCTGGGACGAGTACTCCAAGGCCAAGGACGACATGCTCGCCGCCACGGACACCGAGATCGCCCCCTGGACGATCGTGGAGTCCGAGGACAAGCGCCGCTCGCGGCTGAACATGATCGCGCACCTGCTGCACACGGTGCCGTGGACGCCGATCGAGCTGCCGACCCTGCAGATCCCGGAGCGCCCGCCGGGCGAGGGGTACGTCCGCCCGCCCCGCGAGCTCGCCCGCGCGGTCCCCGACCACGCGGCGACCCTGCTCGAGGACTCCTGACCTCAGCGGCTGCTGCCGTAGTGGTACATCAGCGCCGTGGCGGTCGCGGCGCCGAGGATCTGCCCGCCCGCCACGAGCTCGGGGATGCGCGCGACGTCGACCCAGGTGGCGACGCCGTCCTCCGCGGGGTCGGTGGCGTCGCCGACGTGCCGGGCACCGCGCCAGCGGTAGACGTCGATCCGGGCACGGACCTGGCCGGGCAGCGGCTCGATCGACAGCAGGTGCTCGGGCTCGCCGTCGACGTGCCGGCCGGTCTCCTCGGCGGTCTCGCGCGCGGCGGCGGTCGCGGGGTCCTCGCCGTCGTCGACCATGCCGCCGGGCAGCTCGTAGCCCCACTGGCCCGCGGGGAACCGGTACTTCCACAGCAGCAGGACCCGGTCCGCGTCGTCGAGGACCATCGCCACGGCGACCCGGGAGAGCTCGACGACGTGGTAGTCGAACCGCTTGCCCTCGGGAGCCTCGACGTCGACGAGCCGGACGCGCACCCAGGGGCTCTCGTAGGCGGAGCGCTCGCCGAAGATCGTCCAGCCGCCGGGCACGCCGGGACGGTACCCGGGTCAGCGCAGGACGGCGCCGCGCAGGACGAGGAAGGTCACCGTCGTCCCCACCCCCTGCGAGACGAACCATGCGGCCGGGACGACCCACGCCTCCTCCAGGAGCGCCGGGAGCGCGGCGAGCGCCAGCCCGTGCGTGAGGACCACGACGGCGAAGGTGGTCGCGGAGAGCAGCACCATCCAGCCGGCCGCCCCGCGCACGCCTCGCGACCGGAACGTCCACCGCCGGTGGAGCACCGAGATCAGCGCGGTGCCGGTGACGAAGCTCAGGACGCGGGCGAGGTGGACGTCGACGCCGGCGCGCACCAGCACGAGGTGCAGACCGAGGCTCAGCGGCAGGACGACCAGGCCCGCGGTGAGGTACCGCGCGCCGGCCGCCACGAGGCCGTGGGCGCGGGTCTCCGCCGTCACGATCGCCATCGTGCCGTGTCGGCGCCCGCCGCGGGAGGACCCCGCGAGCTGGAAGGATGCGGCCGTGGACGACGGCCGCGCGGCGATCGACACGCCGGTGCGGCGCCCGGCGGTGTCGTCGCGCGTCGTGGCTCTCGTCCCGCCCGCGGTGGCTCTCGTGCTGGGAGCGGTGATCCTCACCCGCGGCACCGGGCTCTGGTACGACGAGCTCTTCTCCACCGAGGTCGCACGCCTGCCGCTCTCGGAGATCCTCCGCGCGGCGTGGGAGGGCCGCGGGACCACCTGGTACCTGCGTGACGTCCCGCCCTCCTACAACCTGCCCTGGTACGTCGTGGCGCACGTGGTGCTGCTGGTGCCGGGGACGGACGGCGACCTGACGCTGCGGCTGGTCGCGCTGCTCGCGGGCGCGGCCGCCTCGGGCGTGCTGGCCGCGGCGGTGTCCCGTCTCGCGGGCGACCGCCGGGTCGGGCTCGTGGCGGGCCTGGTCACCGCGCTGAACCCCCTGGTCCTCGAGTGGAGTGTCGAGGCGCGGTCGTACGGGCTCGCGCTGCTGGCGACCGCGGGGACGGCCTACGGCCTCGCGCGCTGGCTGGACCGCGCGCGGTGGGGGTTGCTGGTCTTCGGGCTGTGCGCGGCCGGCGCGGGGCTCGCGCACTGGTACGCGCTCCTGCCGGTGGCCGGCCTGACCGTCGCGGGCATCGTGCTGGCCCCGCGGCGCGGGGTGTGGCTCGCGCTCGTCGCCGTCGTCGCGGCCGCGCCGACGCTGGGGCTCGTCGCGCTGAACCTCGCGACCGTCGCGGACCGCAACGCCGCGCTGCTCCACGACACCGCCGGGCGGCTGCCGCTGTTCGCGGCGTGGCGGTGGTCGGGCCAGGACGTCGCGCTCGCCGGGCTGGTGACCATCGCGGCGGCGCTGGGGGTGTGGCGCGCACCGACGCGACTGCTCGTCGTGGTGACCGGGTGGCTGGCGCTGCCCGTGCTCGCGCTGCTGATCGCCGAGACCGAGCTCCGCGCGATCTACGAGCCGCGGTACGTCCTGCCGGCGCTGCTCGGTCTCGGCGTGCTCACGGCGGCCGGCGTCGCGTGCTGGCCGTGGCGCGGGCGCACGCGGCGGTGGGGACCGGCCCCGGTGCTGAGCGCCGTGCTCCTCGCGGTCTCGCTGGTCGTGTCGGTGGGGCTGCTGTGGGCGCCGCCGCGCGAGCGCTCCGACGAGGTCGCCGCGATGATCGCGGCCGCCCACCGCCCGGGCGACGTCGTCATGGCCGGCGACCGCCAGTCGGCGCTCGCCCTGGAGCACTACGTGCGCACCCGCCACCCGCAGATGGCCGCCGACCTGCGCGTCCCGCCGATCGACGCGGCCCCGGACGCGGCGGTCGTCTGGTACGTCCGTGTCCGGATCATCCACGGGGAGACCGGCCCGGTGGACGGCGACGTGCTGCTCGCGAACGCGGGCCGGCGGGTCGAGGGGCAGTGGTTCCTGCGCGCGACCTGGACCTCGCTGGTCGTTCAGCGGTGGGTGCGCTGACGCGCGCACCAGCCCAGCGTCCGCACCGACTGGCGCAGCCGCGCCCGCGACGACCACGCGGAGGTCCCGACGGGCCGGGTCGCGCGCGCGACGGGGCGCGACGCCACCCGCAGGCCGGCACCCGCCCGGGTCCGGGGGCCGAGCGCGACCACCACGCTGGGCGCGGTCGTGGCGGCGGGGGAGAGGACCGCCGCGCGTCCCCGCGGGCCGAGGGCGAGGAACGCGCCCGCGTCGGGCGGCAGGCCGGTGAGCGCGGCGACGAGCAGCCGGTGCCCGCTCCCGGTGGCGCGCCGGCCGGCCGACTCGTAGGTCCCGCGCCGTCCCGCGAACACGACGTCGTGGTCCTCGAGGTGCCCGAGCAGCGCCGGCAGCGCCTCGGGCGGGTCCTGGAGGTCGGCGTCGAGGCACACCCAGGCGGCGGCGCCGGGCTCGTCGGCGAGCCCGCGGCGCAGGGCGGCGTGCTGGCCGACGTTCGCCGCGAGCTCGGTGACCGCGACCCGGCGGTCGCGGGCGGCGAGGGCTCGCGCGACGTCGCCGCTGCCCTCCGGGCACGCGTCGACGACCAGCCGCACCCGCCACGGGCGACCCGCCAGCGCGGCGGCGAGGCGGCGCACCAGCTCGTCCAGCGTCGCGGCGTTGCGGTGCACCGGGACGACGACGGCGACGGTCACCCGGCGCGCCACGTCCGGTGCAGGCCGTCGAGCAGGTCGACCGACGGCTTCCAGTCCAGCAGCTCCCGGGCGCGCGTGGGGTCGGCGACCCAGTGCCCGGTGTCCCACTCGCGACCCGGGTGGGCGCCGGGGTCGACGCCGATGCGCCGCCCGGTCGCCCGCTCGGCGAGGGCGACGAGCTCCTCGTTCGCGGTCTGCACGCCGGTGCCGAGGTTCAGCACGGTGCCCGGGGCGAGGTCGTCGGCCCGGGCCGCGCGCACGCAGGCGTCGACGACGTCGCCGACCCACACCCAGTCCCGCCGCATGCCCGGGGCGGTCAGCGGCACCCGGTGGCCCTCGCGGGCGGCGGCGAGCACGACGGGCACGAACCGGGTCGGGTGGTCGCCGGGCCCGTAGACCTGGAAGGCGCGCAGCACGGTCGCGCGCACCCCGCGGTGCGCCGCGGCCGCGAGCAGCAGCACCGATCCCGCCGCCTTGGTGGCCCCGAAGAAGCTCTGCGTGCTCAGCGGGCCGTCCTCGGCCAGCGGGCGGTCGCTCGCCGCGTACTCGGTGGAGGAGCCGAGGCGCACGACGGCCCGGCACCGCGGACCGAGCGCGTCGACCAGCCATGGACTGGTGTTGACGGCCGTGGTCGCTGCGCGCGCCGCGGCGTCACGACGGTCGCGCGCGGCGGCCAGACTGAACACGACGTCGGGGTCGGCGGCACGCACGGCGGCGGTCGCGGCGACGGGGTCGGCGAGGTCGACCCGGTCGCGCGTCAGCGCCGTGACCGACCAGCCGTCGGCGCGCAGGCGGGCGACGAGGTGACGCCCGACGAACCCGCCGGCCCCGGTGACGAGCGCGTGCATCACACCGGCACGGGGGCCGGGACGGACGCCGCCACCGCGCGGACGAACGCCTCCCGGTCGGCGGCCCGCGCGCCGGCGTCGCGGGTCCCGGCGAGGGCCACCGCGGCGTGGATGCGCGGGATCTCGGCGGCCGGGTCGCGGTCGGCGGTGTCGGCGTGGAACGAGCGGCGCAGGAACGTGAAGTCGACGCCGAGGCGCTCCATCTCGGCGGCGAGCAGCGCGCTGGGGACCGGGTGCCCGGCGTCGGGCCGGGTCAGCCCGGCGACGCCGCAGGGGTGGCCGGCCGCGGCCACGCGCTCGCGGACGTGCTCGACGGTGCCGTCGACCATCGGGGCGAACAGACCCGCGGACACCCCGGTGCGGGCCGCGCGGTCGATGCGCAGGTCGTTCAGCCCGAGGTAGGCGCGGGAGAGGGGCCGGCGCACGAGGGCGTCGACGGCGTCGACCGCGTCCTGGGTCTCGATCATCGCGGCGACCCCGCAGCGGCCGCGGACGAGCGCCAGCACGCCGTCGAGCTCGGCGGGGCGCCGCAGCATCGGCACGAGCAGCTCGTCGGCGCCGAGCGCGATCGCCCGGTCGACCTCGCCGGCGGTCCAGCGGCCCACGGGGTTGATCCGGCAGACGACGGTCGCGGCCGTGGCGGCCCGGACCGCGCGGAGGTCCCGCGCGGTGTCGCGGTTGATCTGGGTGTCCTCCCCGGCCTGGCGCCGGGCCTTGCCCCGCCGCTCCCAGTCGATCACGACCCCGGTCACGCCGGCGGCCACCAGGCGCGCCACGTCGGGGCCGGACGTCGAGAAGACGAAGAGGTCCACCGGTCTCCCATCACCTCGCGGGGGTGTTAGCGAAGGCTGCGCTGATCTGCACCCCTTCGGCCGAACGTCACCACACGGTGTCAGGCGCGAAGGCGCTGCATACGGCCAATTTTGGGGGTGGATCACGGCCTGTTTCCGGGGTCTCGTGAGGTAAGGCGCGCCTGACTCGTCACCGCGCGTACGGACGACGATCCGAAGGAGTCGTGGATGCCCGTGCCGGGCCGAGGTGTCTGGTTCGTCCGGATGGTGCTGGCCGTGGTGGCCAGCACCGTGCTGCTGGCCGCCTGCGGTGGGGCGCCGGCGCCGGAGGACCGGACGTTGACGCTGTACAACGCCCAGCACGAGGGCCTCGGTCGCCTGTGGGTGGACGAGTTCACCCGGCAGACCGGCATCCCGGTGCAGATCCGCGACGGCGGCGACTTCGAGCTCGGCAACCAGATCGTCGCCGAGGGCGCCGCGTCGCCCGCCGACGTGTTCCTCACCGAGAACAGCCCGGCGATGTCCCTGGTCTCCGGTGCGAACCTCCTCGCGCCCGCCGACGGCGCCACCCGCGGCCTCGTGCCGCCGCAGTACGCCTCGACCCGGGGCGACTGGGTGGGGATCGCGGCGCGGACCACGGTCGTCGTCCACAACCCCGCCCTCGTGCCCGAGGACCAGCTGCCCGACTCGATCCTCGACTTCGCCCGGCCCGAGTGGCAGGGGCGTGTCGCGTTCCCGCCCGGCGGCGCGGACTTCCAGGCGATCGTGTCCGCGGTGAACGCGCTGAACGGGGACGCCGCGACCCAGCAGTGGCTGGCGGGGCTGAAGGCCAACGGGCGCATCTACCAGAGCAACACCGCGACGATGCAGGCCGTGAACCGTGGGGAGGTCCCGGCCGGGATCATCTACCACTACTACTGGTACCAGGACCGCGCCGAGGCGGGCGCGAACAGCGCGAACACCGAGCTGAAGTTCTACACCAACGGCGACGCGGGCGGGTTCCTGTCGGTGTCCGGCGGCGCCGTGCTCGCCTCGAGCAGCCACCCGGCCGAGGCGCAGCAGCTCCTCGCCTTCCTGGCCGGCGTCCCCGGGCAGGAGGTGCTCGCCCGGTCGGAGAACCTCGAGTACACGGTGGGCGCCGGCGTGCCCGCCAACCCGGCGCTCAAGCCGTTCTCCGAGCTGCGGCCGCCGCCGGTCGACCTCAGCACCCTCAACGGTCCGAAGGTGGTCGGGATGATGCAGCAGGCCGGCCTGCTGTGACGGCGGCGGCCCCGCTGCGCGTGGCCGTCGCGTCGGTGGCCGCACTCCTCGCGCTGGTCCCGGTCGGCTACGTCGTGGCTGCGGCGATCGCGGTCGGGCCGGCCGGTGTGGCCGAGCTCGTCTGGCGCCCGCGGGTCGGCGAGCTGCTGATCAACACGACGGTGCTGGTCCTCGCGACGTCGTCGGCGTGCGTCCTCCTGGGCACCGCGACGGCGTGGATCACCGAGCGGACCGACCTGCCCGGCGCGCCGGTGTGGGGTGCCCTGTTCGCCGCGCCGCTCGCGGTCCCGGCCTTCGTCAACAGCTACGCGTGGGTGTCGGTCCTGCCCGGTGCCGACGGGTTCGTGGGTGCGCTCGTGGTGACGACGATGTCCTACTTCCCCTTCGTGCACCTCCCGGTGGCCGCGGTCCTGCGCGGTCTGGACCGCGACCAGGAGGACGTCGCCCGCGCGCTCGGCCTCTCGGCGCGCGCGGCGGCGCGTCGCGTGGTCCTGCCCGCCCTGCGCCCGGCGATCGTCGGCGGCGCGCTGCTCGTCGGGCTGCACCTGCTCGCGGAGTTCGGCGCGCTCGCGCTGCTGCGCTACCCGACCTTCACCACCGCGATCTACGACCAGTTCCAGTCGACCTTCGCCGGGCCCGCGGCCGCGATGCTCGCGAGCGTCCTGGTGGTGCTGTGCCTGCTCCTCCTGACCGCCGACGTGGCGCTGGCCGGACGGGCCCGCCAGGCGCGGGTCGGCGGCGGCGCGGCGCGGCGCCGGGCGCGGACACCGCTCGGCGCGCGGCGGGTGCCCGCGCTGCTCGCCGTGGGCCTGCTCGTCGTCGCCGCGCTGGGGGTGCCGCTCGGGAGCGTCGTGCGCTGGATGGTGACCGGCAGCTCGACCACCGTCGACGCGGCGGCGCTCGCCACCGCCACGGCCACCTCGATCGGGCTCGGGCTGCTCGCCGCGGCGGTGACGACGGCGCTGACGCTGCCGGTCGCCTGGCTCGCGGTCCGGCGCCCCGGACGGTTCTCCCGCCTGCTCGAGCGCACCACCCACCTCGGCAACGCCCTGCCGGGCATCGTCGTCGCGCTGGCCCTCGTCATCGTGGCGATCCGGGTCGTGCCCGGGCTCTACCAGACCACGCCGCTGCTGGTCACGGCCTACGCGATCCTGTTCATGCCCCTGGCGCTGGTGAACCTCCGGGCCGCGCTCCTGCGGACGCCGCCGGAGCTCGAGGAGGTCGCCCACGGGCTCGGGTCCCGTCCCGGCGCCGTGCTGGCCCGGGTCACCGTCCCGCTGCTCGCGCGAGGTGCCGGAGCCGCCGCGGCGCTGGTGTTCCTCGCGGTCTCCACCGAGCTCACGGCGACGCTGCTGCTCGCGCCGACCGGCACCGCGACGCTCGCCACGGAGTTCTGGGGCCCGGCCGTCGCCGTGTCCTACGGCGCTGCCGCCCCGTACGCACTGACGATGATCCTGATCTCGGTCCCCGCGGCGTTCCTGCTGACCCGCCAGGTGCACGCCGGGACACGCCCGTGACCGGGGTGGTCGTCGACGGCGTCACGAAGGCCTTCGGCGCGACCCCCGTGCTGCACGGCGTCTCGCTCACGGCCCCCGTCGGCACGCTCACGGCGGTGCTGGGCCGCTCGGGCTGCGGCAAGACGACGCTGCTGCGGATCGTCGCGGGGTTCGACCGCCCCGACACCGGCACCGTCGTGGTGCAGGGGCGCCCGGTCGCGGGCCCGGGCCGCGTGCTCCCGCCCGAGCGGCGCGGCATCGGGTACCTCACCCAGGAGGGCTCGCTCTTCCCCCACCTCACGGTGGCCGCGAACGTCCTGTTCGGCCTGCCGTGGCGCGAGCGGCGCCGCGGCGACGCCCGGGTCGCCGCGCTCCTCGAGACCGTCGACCTCGAGCCGTCGCTCGCGCGGCGTCATCCCCACGAGCTCTCCGGCGGCCAGCAGCAGCGGGTCGCCCTGGCCCGGGCGCTCGCCCCCGAGCCCGCGGTCGTCCTGCTCGACGAACCGTTCTCGTCGCTCGACGCGGGGCTGCGCGCCGACACCCAGCGAGCCGTGGTGAAGGCGCTCGCCGCGGCCGGTGCGACCGCGCTGCTCGTCACCCACGACCGCGCCGAGGCGCTCGGGCTCGCCGACCAGGTCGCGGTGATGCGCGACGGGGTCATCGCGCAGGTCGACGCCCCGGGGACGATCTACCGCGACCCCGTCGACCCGCACGTGGGAACCCTCGTCGGCGACGCCGTCCTGCTCGACGGCCGGCACGACGGCGCGGGCGCGGTGTCCTGCGCGCTCGGCGTGCTCGCGGCGCGCCCGGGCCGGGCCGGGATCCCCGTTGCCGCCGGTCCGGTGCGGGTGCTCGTGCGCCCCGAGCAGATCGGCGTCGGGACGGCCGGGGGCGGGGTCCGCGCCCGCGTGCGGTCGCGGGACTTCCGCGGGCCGGACGCCACCGTGGAGCTGGACCTCGAGGCGCCCGGGGCCCTCGGGGCGGAGGTCGTCACCGCCCGCCTGCCGGGCGACGCCGCCGTCGCACCCGGCGACGACGTCCCGGTCACGGTGCGCGGCGCGGTCACGGTCTACGCGGTGTAGCCGTCGACGAGCCTCACCAGGTCGAGGACCTCGGCGTCGAACCTCTCGGTGTCCGGGCGCGCATCCATCTCCCGCACGACCGCGGCGTGGAGCCCGGCGTGGACCGTCAGCGCGGCGTCGTCCCCGGCCAGCTCGGCGAACACCGCGAGGACCGGGTCGGCCCGGGCGCCCGCCAGCAGCCGGTAGTGGCGGCGGTGGCGCAGCGCCCAGTCCCGGTAGGCGTGCGCGACGGCGCGCCAGCGCCGCTCGGACGGTGCGCTGCGCGTGCGGTCGAGCGACGAGCGCAGGGCCCGCGCAAGGGTGGTGACACCGTCGGCGACCAGGGCCTCGATCAGCGCGTCCCGGGACGGGAAGTGGTAGCGCAACGTCGCCCGCGACACCCCGAGCCGTGCCGCGATCGCCCGGTAGGAGAGCCCGTCGCCGCCCTCGGCGAGCTGGTCGAGGGCGGCGTCCTTGATGTCGAACAGCAGCTCCTGGACCCGCCGCTCGCGCCGGCCGTGCGGCTCCGGCGGGAGGACGAGGCTCGTCATCGTGGTCGCTCGGCTCCCGGGGCGCGCCAATTCGGACATCCGAGGTGAGGCTAGCCTTCGGAACCGGGGCCTCATCTCCCTAGAATGAGGGGGTGAGCAGCGCGGATCCGGTCGCCGTCGACGGCCCCGTCGCACCCGGGACGGTGCTCGTCGTCGACGACCACCGCGTCTTCACCGACGCCCTGCGGACCAGCCTGGGACGCCAGCGCGACGTCTCCGCCGTCGTGGTCGCCCACTCCGTCGGCGAGGCCCTCGCGCACGTCCGGCGCACCGCGCTCGACGCGGCGATCGTCGACCTCGACCTCCCCGACGGCTCGGGGCTCGACGTGGTGGCGGCGGTCCGGGAGCTCCGTCCCCGCGCCCGCACGGTGGTCCTCACGGCCCACGCCCGCTCCGACCTGGCCGAGCGGGCGGTCGCGGCCGGTGCTGCGGCCTTCCTGGCCAAGGAGGGCACGCTCGACCGCGTCCTCGCCGCCCTGCGGGCCCCGGCGCCCGGCGCGCCGGTCGTCGACGCGGCGGTCCCGGCCGGACACGTCGAGCTCACGGCGCGGGAGTGCGACGTGCTCCGCCTGCTGGGACAGGGGCGCGAGCCCGCCCGCATCGCCGCCGAGCTGAGGCTGTCGCTCCACACGGTGCGGGGACACGTGAAGACCCTGCTCACCAAGCTGGACGCCCACAGCCAGCTCGAGGCGGTCGTCGCCGCCCACCGGCAGGGGCTCATCAGCGTCGGCTCGCGGTACTGAGCCGTGCCGGCCGACGGAGGGGTGCTGCGTCGCGCGGTGCTGCGGCACGCCGTGGTGACGGTCGTCGTGCTGCTGGTCGCCCTCGTGTCGATCGCGTCGGGCGTCGCCCTGTTCGCCCGGCAGGACGCCCACCGCACGGCCGAGAACACCGCGCGCCAGGTCGGGACGGCGGTCGGCGACGCGGTGTCCCGGCACGATCTGTCCGCTCCCGTGGACGACGCCACGCGACGGGACGTCGACGCGGCCGTCGAGCCTTTCCTCGCCGGCGGCATGATGTCGCGGGTCAAGATCTGGTCGCCGCGCGACGGCGTAGCCCGCATCGTGTACTCCGACGAGCGGCGGGTCGAGGGCGAGACCACCCGCTACGACCCGGCGGTGATGGGGGCCCTCGGCTCCGGGGGTTCGCTGGTGAAGGAGGTCCCGGACGACGCGGAGCACCGCTACGAGTTCGCCCACTCCCGCACGCTGCTCGAGGTCTTCTCGACGTTCCGCGACGCGCGCGGCGCCGAGGCCTGGCTCGAGCTCTACATCCGTGTCGACGAGGCCGCCGCGGTCCGGGCGACCGCCGTGCCCGTCGCGGCGGTGGCGACGGGGGGTCTCCTGCTGCTCGCGGTCCTCACGCTGCCCGTGTCGATCTCGCTGGCGCGACGTTCCGAGCGCGCCCGCGCCGAGCAGCGGGCGGCCCGCGACTACGGGCTCGCGGCGGCCGAGACCGCCCGCCGGGAGATCGCCCAGCGTCTGCACGACGGCGTGCTCCCGGACCTGGCCGGCGTCGGCCTGCTCCTCGAGGTCGTGCGGAACGAGGACGGGCTGCGCACCGGGACGTCCGCGACCGTGCTCGGCGAGGCGCACGCCCTCCTGACCGACGAGATGCGGCAGCTGCGGGACCTCCTGGACGACCTCGTCCCGCCGAGCATCGGCCCGGGCGGGCTCGCCGGGGCCCTGGAGGAGCTCGCCGAACGGCTGGCGTCACCAACCGCCGGCTCGATCACCGTCGACACCGCGCTCGTGGGCCCGCTGCCCGACGACCTCGAGCTCACGCTCTACCGGGTGGCCCACGAGCTGGTGCGCAACGCGGTGCGCCACGCGCGCGCGACGAGCATCCGGGTGTCCGTCGCGGCGGGTGCCGACGGATGGGCGGTGCTCGAGGTCGTCGACGACGGCGACGGGTGCGACGTCGCAGCACCCACCGCCGCCGGGCACGTGGGGCTGCTGCTCGTCCGCGGTGTGCTCGCCGACCGAGGTGGGCGCCTCGAGCTGGAGAGCGCGCCCGGTCGCGGGACGAGGGCGGTGGCGCGCGTGCCCGTGGCCGGTCGGCCGGGCGTGCGCGCTCGGCGCGGCCCGCGCGACCGGGCGAGGGCCTGACCCGTCCGCACTCAGGCCACGGCGTCCCCTACCGCGGAGCGCCGCGCCCGGTAGGCCGTGAGGTCGGTGACCGCGGCGGTGCTCCCCGCGAGGCGGGCGAGCAGGTCCGCCCCCACCGTCCGGCCGGCGCGGGACAGGAGGTGGTGCGCCTGCCGGGCGCGGACGGCGAGGTACTCGTCGCGGCGCCCCGTCGTCGGCAGCACGGTGTGCTCGAGCCACGCGGTCGCGGGCGTCGCCGGCGGCGCCTCGTCGGCGCCCAGGCCGCGGTCGACCGTCCAGACGAAGCGCGCGGCCCGGCGGACGCGGCGGCGGCCCTCGGCGGGCGCGCCGTGGTCGGGGTGGTGGTTCTCGTGGCGGACGACGTCGGCCAGCAGCAGGGCGGCGAACCGGTCGGTGTCGAGACCGGAGCCGTCGAGGACGCGCCCGAGCAGGGGGAGCGCGAGCTCGTGCGGGGACAGCACCGCCTCGAGGTAGTCGTCGAGGAAGGGGTCCCGGCCGTGGTGGCGGTCGGCGATCGCGGCGAGGGCGGCGAGCACCGGCGCCGGCAGGTCGCGGCGCCCGGCGCGGCGGATCCGCCGCGTGACGAGACCGGCGAGCGCGAGGCCGTCGAGGGGGGTCGTGGGTGCCGCGGTGAGCCAGGTGTCGAGCTCACGCGCGAGGTCCTGATCCAGCATGGCGGGGTCCTCTCCGGTCCGGATGACGACCTCGAGACTGCGCGCCGGCGACGGCCGCGACGATCGGGTGCGCCCCCGCTCCCGGGGGTGCCAGCCCCTCAGACGAGACGGGTCAGGAGGAGGCGCGTGCCCGCACGCAGGTCGTCGAGGGCCGCGGGGTCGCCCGAGAGGTGCCGCAGCAGCGCCTGCTGGAACAGCCCGTCGAAGGCGGCGTAGGCGACGCCGCGGGAGCACCGCGGCTCGACGCCGACGAGCGCGGCGTAGGCGTCGACGATCCGCCCGATCATCCGCTCGAGGCTCGCGTCGATGTCGGCGACGTCGAGCCGGAACGACTCCTCGAACAGCGACTGCGAGCGCAGGTCGTACCAGAGCCGGTGCAGCAGCGCGTCCTGCTCGAGCGTGGCCGCGAGCCCCTCGCCCGCGTCCCGCAGCAGCTCCTCGGGGTCGGTGGCGTGGGCGGCGATGGTGTCGTAGCGCTCCACGCAGCGCGCCTTGTAGCGGCTGACGCAGTAGGTGATCAGCTCGACCTTGTCGCGGAAGTAGTAGTGCAGGACGCCGAGGCTCGACCCGGAGGCCTGCGCGATGTCGCGCAGGCTGGTGCGCGCGTAGCCGCGGTCGGCGAGGGTCGCGAGCGCCGCGTCGGCGAGCTCGCGGCGGCGTTCCCCGAACTTGTCCGCGCGCCGACGCGAGAACCGGCTCTCGGCATCGGTGCTGGTCACGGACGATCCCTCCGGGGTGGAGCACGGTCGGGTCAGCCTAACCCGCCGTCTCGGACATCCGTCCAGCTTTCGTTGGACGATCGTCCGAAGACGTCCTTGACGGTCGTTCCGCGTCCTCCCTAGCGTGTGATCCACACCACCGACACGACGCCACCGACACAGAGATGTGGGGAGTCCCATGAGCGCGTTCGACCTGACCGGCCGCCGGGTCCTGATCACCGGAGGCGCGCAGGGCCTCGGCGAGGGCATGGCGCGGGCCCTGACCGGCGCGGGGGCGGCGGTGATGCTGGCCGACATCGCGAAGGACGTGGGGGAGAAGACCGCGTCCGCGCTGTCCGCCGACGGCCACACCGCGCGGTTCGTCGCGCTCGACGTCACCGACGACGCGCAGTGGGAGGCCGCGGTCGCCCAGACCGTCAGCGAGCTCGGCGGGCTCGACGTCGTGATCAACAACGCCGGGCTGGAGGTCACGCAGCTGCTGGCGGACACCGAGCCGGACGACGTGCGCCGCATGCTCGAGGTCAACCTGCTGGGCACGATGCTGGGCATCAAGCACGCCTTCCGCGCGATGCGCCCGGGCGGCCCGGCCGGGCAGGGCGGCGCGGTCATCAACGTCGCGTCGGTCGCCGCGACGATCGCGTTCCCGTCGATCGGCGGCTACTCGGCGACCAAGTCCGGCGTCGACCGCCTGACCCGCGTCGCGGCGATGGAGTCGGGCAAGCTCGGCTACGGCGTGCGGGTCAACTGCGTCTACCCGGGCCTCGTGCCCACCGCGATGGGCCAGAAACTGGCCGTCGAGACCGCCGGCCTGGGCCTGTTCGAGAGCCCGGAGGCCGCCGTCGGCGCCGTGGTGGAGCTGACGCCGTCGGGCCGCCTGGGCGAGGTCGCCGACATCGCCGACGCCGTGGTCTTCCTGGCCTCCGACGCCTCCCGATTCGTCAACGGCGCCGGGCTCCCGGTCGACGGCGGCATGGGCATGTGATGCGGCTCGTCGACTTCCTGGACAAGGGGGCGTCGCGCGACCCGGGCGCCCCCTGTCTGGTCTGCGACGGCGAGACCGCGACCTACGCCGAGGTCCAGGCGCTCACCGGACGCATCGCGGCGGCGCTGGTGGCCGACGGCGTCGCGCCCGGCGACAAGGTCGCGATCCTGTCCGCCAACGACCCGACCGCCTTCACCTGCGTGTTCGGGATCAGCCGCGCCGGCGCTGTCTGGTGCCCGGTGAACCCGCGCAACGAGGCGGCCGAGAACCGCGAGCTGCTCGCCCTGTTCGGCTGCTCGGTGCTGTTCTTCCAGGCGGCGTTCGCCCCGCTCGTCGACGCCATCCGCGAGGCGCTGCCGCGGCTGCGCACGCTGGTGTGCCTCGACGGGGACCTCCCGTGGGCGCGCGGGCTCGAGGACTTCCTCGCCGGCGCGGGAGCCGAGCCCGTCGACCGCGACAGCGGCGACGACCTCGCCCTGATCGTCGGCACCGGGGGCACCACGGGGACGCCCAAGGGCGTGATGCTCACCGGCACCACCATCGAGACGATGACCGCGATCACGCTCATGAGCTACCCGTGGCCGGGACGCGGCGCCCCGCCGACGTACCTGGCGCTGGCCCCGCTCACCCACGCGGCCGGGGTGCTCTGCTTCCCGGTGCTCTGCCGGGGCGGCGCGATCGTGATCATGCGGGCGCCCGACGTCGGCGGCTTCCTCGACCACGTCGAGCGCCACCGCGTCACGCACACCTTCCTGCCGCCGACGCTGATCTACATGGTGCTGGACCACCCGACGCTGCCCGGGCGCGACCTCTCCTCGCTGCAGTGCTTCTGGTACGGCGCCGCGCCGATGTCGACGTCGCGGCTGGAGGACGCACTGACGCGCATCGGTCCGGTGATGGCCCAGCTCTTCGGGCAGACCGAGGCGCCGATGATGATCTCGACGATGGCGCCGGAGGACCACTTCGAGCCCGACGGGTCGGTCGCCCGCGCCCGGCTCTCGTCGGCGGGCCGGCCCACGCCGCTGGTGACCGTCGGGATCATGGCGGAGGACGGCACGCTGCTCCCGCGGGGCGAGCGCGGCGAGATCGTCATCCGCGGCTCGCTGGTGATGCGGGGCTACCTCGACAACCCGGAGGCGACGGCCGAGGCGTCGCGGTTCGGCTGGCACCACACCGGCGACATCGGCTACCTCGACGAGGACGACTTCCTGTTCATCGTCGACCGGGCCAAGGACATGGTGATCACCGGCGGTTTCAACGTCTACTCCACCGAGGTCGAGCAGGCGCTCATGGCCCACCCGGCGGTGGCGGACAGCGCGGTGATCGGGCTGCCCGACGACAAGTGGGGCGAGCGGCTCACCGCCGTGCTCACGCTGCGGCCGGGCAGCACGCTCGACCCGGCCGAGCTGAAGTCGTTCGTCAAGGCGCGGATCGGCAGCGTGAAGACGCCGAAGCAGGTCGAGATCTGGGAGGACCTGCCGCGCTCCAAGGTCGGCAAGGTCCTCAAGGCCGACATCAAGAAGTACATCCTGGAGCTCGAGCCGGAGCGGTGAGGTGACGGGTGCCGGCATGCGCCCCGCGCATGGTTTGTATCCGTACTTCGCGTTGGTGCGGTCTGTCCGGATCGACAGACTCGTTCCCCATGACGACGACACACGAGACCACCGCCCGAGTCGACTCCTCGGCACGGCGTTCCGACACCCTGCGGTACGCGCAGCCGGCCGTGCTCCTCGCGTTCCGGTGCGTGGTGACCGTGCTCTTCCTGCTCCACCCCGTCGGCATGCTGGGCCTGCTCGGCGGCGAGGCCCCGGGCGGCGTGATGGTGGCGATCTCCGTCGTGGAGATCGTCTGCGTGCTGCTCGTCGCCGTCGGGCTGTTCGCGCGGCCCGCGGCGTTCCTGCTCTCGGGCATGCTGGCGTTCGCCTACTTCGTCATCCACCTGCCCGGCGGCTGGAACTGGATGGACAACGGCGGCGAGCCCGCGGCGCTCTACAGCTGGATCTTCCTGCTGCTGTTCGTGCTCGGCCCCGGGCCGCTCAGCCTCGACGGGCGTCGGCGACGGGGTGCGGCGGCCGCGAGCTGAGGTTCCGGCGAAGGGTTCCCCTCGCTCCTCTACCCGACCGAAGGTGCCCTTCGGTCGGGGAGGAGCGTGCTCACGGGCTCAGTGGCAGGGGAAGCCGAGGAAGTGCCGGGCGTCGTGGACGAGCTCGTGGATGTAGCTCGTGTCGCCGAACACCGAGGTCGCGCCCTGGTCGATGCCGATGAAGTAGTAGAGCACCAGCCCGACCACGAGCGCGCTGAGCAGCCACGGCAGTGTCTCGGACGCGGGGACGGCGACGGCGGCGGTCCGGGACTTCGCGGTGGCGACGCCAGAGGTCACGGGGGTCTCCTCGGGGCGAGAGGTGTGGTCGGCGTGAACGAGCAAACCGCCTCACCCGCGACAGGTCAACAGGTGACGACGTTTCGGATCGTCACGATTCCGCGTGCCGGCGGCCGTAGGAGGCCACCGCGTCGGTGAAGGACCGTCGCCGGTCGCTCTCCGGGACGATCGGGCAGGTGGCGCAGAAGCTCGGGCCCGCGGCGCGGTGCGTGCGGAACGCCAGGCAACAGGTCCGGCGGTCGGCGTAGAGCCACGGTTCCCCGTCGACCTCGGCGGCCTCGACGCGCACGAGGTCGGCCAGCCCGGCGTCCGCGAGGACCCGCCGGGCGTCGTCGAGGTGGCGGGCGTGGTCGGGCTCGGGCCACGACAGGTGCACGTAGGTGACCGCGACGGCGTGGGCCACCGCGCCCGCCAGCACCCGCCGCCCCGCACGGGTGCGCCGGTGCAGGGTCGCCACGACGGCGTCGAACCCGGCGAGGGCCGGCCCGTCGCGCGGGCGCGGAGCGAACGCCACCTCCCGCACCCGCCCCTCCTCGCACCGCACGGACAGCGCGTCGGGTGCGGTGGACACCGACCGGCCGGCCAGCACGCGTGCGGCGAGCGCGGGCGGCACGACCCGCTGCGCGTAGCTCTCGAGGAGCAGCGAGCCCGCGACCGCGTCGCTGTCCGTGCCCCGCGCCGCCCGGACGTCCGCCAGCGCGTCGTCGAGGCCCGCGCCGAACAGCCGGGTGGCCGGCAGCCACTCGGGGGAGGCGGGCGTCCCGACCCAGGCGCGGAAGCGGTCGCCGACCGCGTCGCGCCCGGGGACCAGGATCTCCAGCCCGTCGTCCGGCACCCGCTCAGGCTAGGTCCCGATCATGTGAACGCGTCAGCGGGCGTTGACCGATCGGGCGGACGTTCCTAGGGTTCGTGAGACCCACGCCACACCCTGAGGAGCGAGCCATGCCGCCTCTGCCCGGGCCCGACCACGACGCGCTGGCGGCGGTCTCCTCCGGTTACGGCCTCGGGCTCTCGTCCGACGACGTCGCCGAGTACCACCCCGCGGTGACCGGGCTGCTCGCCTCCTGGGACGTCGTCGCCGAGCTCTACGAGGCGGAGGCGCCGGCGCCCCCGCAGCGGGAGTGGTCGCGGCCCGACCGCGCGGACAACCCGTACAACGCCTGGTACGTGCAGACGTCGATCACCGAGACCGACACGGGCCCCTTGGCCGGGCGCACCGTCGCGATCAAGGACAACACCGCGGTCGCCGGTGTCCCGATGACCAACGGCTCGGACACCGTGCAGGGCTTCGTCCCGAGCACCGACGCGACGATCGTGCGCCGCCTGCTCGACGCGGGGGCGACGATCGCGGGCAAGGCGGTGTGCGAGGACCTCTGCTTCGCGGGTGCGTCGATCACGGCGAACACCGGCGACGTCGAGAACCCCTGGGACCCGTCGCGGACGGCCGGCGGCTCGTCGAGCGGCAGCGGCGCGCTGGTGGCCGCGGGCCTGGTGGACATGGCCACCGGCGGCGACCAGGGCGGCTCGATCCGCATCCCGGCCGCCAACTGCGGGCTGGTCGGGCACAAGCCGACGTGGGGCCTCGTGCCCTACACCGGCGCGTTCCCCATCGAGTTCACGATCGACCACGTCGGCCCGATCACCCGCACCGTCGGCGACGCCGCGCTCATGCTCTCGGTGATCGCCGGCGTCGACGGCCACGACCCCCGCCAGCCGGCCGACCTCGAGCCCGCCGACTACCTCGGCGCCCTCGGGCAGGGTGCCCGCGGCCTGCGGGTGGGGGTGCTGCGCGAGGGCTTCGGGCTCGCGGAGTCCGAGCCGGAGGTCGACGACACCGTCCGCGCCGCGACCCGCGCGCTCGCGGGCGCCGGTCTCGACGTCCGCGACGTGTCGGTCCCGTGGCACCTCCACGGCCCGAAGATCTGGGACGTCATCGCCACCGAGGGCGCGACGTCGCAGATGATCGAGACGTCCGGGTACGGCCTGAACTGGAAGGGCCTCTACGACCCCGAGCTGATGCACCACTACGGCGCGCAGTGGGCCGCCGACCCGACCGCGTTCTCCCGCACCGTGAAGTTCGTGCTGCTCGCGGGCCGCTACAGCCTCGACACCACCCACGGCCGGCACTACGGGATGGCCCGCAACCTCGCGCCGAAGCTCGCCGCCGCCTACGACGCCGCGCTCGCCGACGTCGACGTGCTGGTGCTCCCGACCCTGCCCCAGCGCGCCACCGTCCGCCCCGACCGCGACGGGCCCGTCGTCGAGACCCTCGGCCGGGCGCTGGAGATGCTGGCCAACACCGCGCCGTTCGACGTCACCGGCCACCCCGCGTGCTCGGTGCCCGCGGGCCTCGCCGACGGCCTGCCCGTCGGGATGATGATCGTCGGCCGGCAGTTCGGCGACGCCACGGTGCTGCGCGTCGCCCACGCCTTCGAGGAGGCCGTCGGCGGCTTCCCCGCCCCGGCCGGCGCACCCGCCGCCATGGCCTGATCCGTCACCAGCGAACGGAGACCCGATGAACGGCATCCACGACCTCGGCGGGCGCGACGGGCTCGGTCCCATCAACCCGACGCCGGAGGAGCCGGTGTGGAAGGCGGAGTGGGAGAAGCACGCCCACACGTTCTTCCCGCTGGCCTTCCGCGCGGGCTTCTTCGGCGTCGACCAGTTCCGCTACGGGATGGAGCAGATCGAGCCCGTCGAGTACCTCACCTCGACCTACTACGAGCACTGGGTGCACTCGGTGATCCACCACGGTGTGCGCCACGGCCGGCTCGACCCCACCGAGATCGAGAAGCGCACGCAGTACTACCTCGAGAACCCCGACGCGCCGCTGCCCGAGGGCCAGGACCCCGACGGCGAGCTGGTCGCGTTCATCGAGGCCGTCATCCCCGCCGGCGCCCCGGCCGGCCGCGACACCGGCAAGAAGGCGAAGTTCGCCGTCGGCGACCGCGTCACCGTCGTCGCCGACGCCCCCAAGGGCCACACCCGCAGGGCCGGCTACATCCGCGGCAGGACGGGGGTCATCGACCTGGCCCACGGCGAGATGATCTACCCGGACACCGCGGGCAACGACCGTGGCGAGGCGCCCGAGCACGTCTACACCGTCCGCTTCACCAACGAGGAGCTCTGGGGCGCCGAGGAGGCCGAGCCGAACGGCTCGGTGACCTTCGACGTCTGGGAGCCCTACATCGTCCCCGCGACCAGCTAGGAGCGCCGAGCCATGAGCGCACCGGAGAGGGCCACCCAGGCGGAGATCGCCGCCCGGGTCAAGGCCATCGAGTCCATCATGATCGAGAAGGGCCTGATGACCACCGAGGCGGTGGACCGGCTCGCGGAGATCTACGAGAACGAGGTCGGCCCGCAGCTCGGCGCGAAGGTCGTCGCCAGGGCGTGGACCGACCCCGAGTTCAAGAAGCGGCTGCTCGCGAACGCCAGCACCGCCTGCGCCGAGCTCGGCATCGGGGGCCTGCAGGGTGAGGACATGGTCGCCGTCGAGGACACCGACGACGTCCACCACGTCATCGTCTGCACGCTGTGCTCGTGCTACCCGTGGCCGGTCCTGGGCCTGCCGCCGAACTGGTACAAGATGCCGCAGTACCGGGCGAGCCTGGTGCGGGCGCCGCGGAAGGTGCTGCGCGAGGAGTTCGGCTACGACGTGCCCGCGTCGGTCGAGATCCGTGTCTGGGACTCCAGCTCCGAGCTGCGCTACTGGGTGCTCCCGCAGCGTCCGGCGGGCACCGACCGGATGACCGAGGAGGAGCTGGCCGAGCTGGTGACCCGCGACTCGATGATCGGGGTCGGGCCGACGAAGGCCGCTTCGTGAGCTCGCCGGGCTCGCCGGGCTCGCCGGTCCGCGACGCCACCGAGCTCGGCGAGGCCCGCCGCCGCGTGGAGTCGCTGATCGCGGGGACGCCCGGGGGCGACGGTGACGCCGCGTTCCGCGAGCCCTGGGAGCTGCGGGCCTTCGCGCTCGCGGTCGCGTCGTACCACGCGGGGCAGTACGAGTGGTCGGAGTTCCAGCTCTCGCTCATCGCGTCGATCCGGCAGTGGGAGGCCGACGGCGCCGGCGACGCGACCGCGCCGTGGAGCTACTACGAGCACTGGCTGACCGCGCTGGAGACCGTGCTCGCCGGCAACGGGCTGCTCTCCGAGGCCGACCTGGACGAGCGCACCCGCGCGGTCCTGGCCACCCCGCGGAACGCCGATCACCACGAGGCGCACCGCGAGCCGGTGGCGATCGACCCGGCGGTGCGCTGAGGTCAGGCGGGCTCGGACGGCGAGTCGCCGTTCGTTCCGACGAGCACCGGGGCCTCGCGCGTCCCCACCGTCTCGGGGGACTCCCGCGGCTCCGGTGCCACGGCTCCGGTGAGCTCGCCGACCACGGGCAGGTCGAGGGTCCGGCGCAGCTCGCCGAGCTGGGCGAGCGTGCGGCGCCGGCGCTCCTCGAGCTCGGCGACGGCGCGCTCGGCGGCGTCGTGCCGGGCCTCCGCCGCCGCCTCGACCTCGTGGGCGCGCTCCTCGGCGCGGCGCCGGCGCTCCTCGGCGTCGGCGAGGGCCGCGGACACCTCCTCCTGACGCGCCGCGAGCGCGGTCTCGACGGCCTCGCCGCGACGCCGGCGGGCGGTCTCGGCCTCCTCGTCGCGGCGCCGGCGGTCCTCGGCGGCGTCCTGCTCGCGCCGTTCGATCTCGGCGCGCGTGCGCTCGAGCAGATCGCGCTGCTCGGTGTCGATCTCCACGCGGTGCCGGTCGAGCTCGTCGCGGGCGCGCTCCGCCTCGATCCGAAGCGCCCGGGCCTCCTGCTGGGCGCCGAGCACGATGGCGGCGGCCTGCTCCGCGGCCTCGCCGAGACGGGCCCGGGCGCGCTCGCCCGCCTCCGCGGTGATCGTCGCCGCGCGGGCCTCGGCGTCGCCCACGGTGGCGCGGGCCCGGTCCCGCGCCCGCTCCGCGACCGCGCCGGCGTCGTCGGCCGCGGTCGCCCGGATCGCGGCGGCCTCCTCCTGCGCGAGGCGCAGCAGGTGCTGCAGGCGCGCGGAGATCCCGTCGACGGCCAGCGGCGCGGTGACGAGGCGTTCGACGTCGGCGTGCACGGCGCGGAGCTCGGCGCGGGCCTGCTCCTCGGCGCGCACCATCGCGTCGCGGTCGGTGGTCATGACCTCGAGGTCGGCCTGGGCCTGGTCGAGCGCCGCCTCGACCTGACCGCGGTCGTAGCCCCGGCGCACGACGTCGAAGCCGACACCCCACCAGGGAACCCGCCGCTCGCCGTTCTCCCCCCGCTGCATGTGCCCCTCCCCGGTGCCGCCGGCCGAGCCGTCCCACCGACGAGTCTTGTCCCGCGCGCGGGCCGGAGGTAGGGCCGTTCGGCGTCGCGGTCGGTCACGGTCGGGCCACGCTGCGGTGTCCGGCTGTCCGTACCGTGGACGGGATGACAGCGACCGAACGGATCGTGCCGGGGGCCGGGTGGGTGCGCCCCTGGGTCCAGCTCGTCGAGATCTCGGTGTCGGCGCCGATCGTCATCGGTGTCCGGACGGCGCGTCTCGTCCTGGGCGGCTGGCCGCCGAGCGCGCGGGAGCGCCGCGAGATGCGCCGGATGGTGGAGGAGAAGGTGACCGCGTTCGGCCGTGTCGGCTACGCCGCGGTCTCCCGGCCGCCGACGGACGCGGCGCAGTTCGTGAGCGGCGTCCTCGCCCCGGTGCAGCGGAGCGTGCGGGGCAACCGGCGACGTCTGGCGGGCCGCTGACGCGACGGGGCGGACGGACCACGTCGGGGGCGCGTGGTCCGTCCGCCGGGGGGGGGGGGACCTCAGGCGCTGGACTTCGGCACCCCCTGGCCCGGGTCGATCCGCACCGGGCCGCTCTTGGTCGGCTTGACGTCGAAGTCGAAGATCCCGGTCGGGATGTAGACCGTCGAGCACGAGTTCGGGATGTCGACGACGCCGGACAGGCGGCCCTCGATCGGCGCCGCGCCCAGGATCATGTAGGCCTGGATGTCGGAGAAGCCGAAGGTCGTCAGGTAGTCGATCGCGTGCAGGCAGGCGCGCTGGTACGACAGGTGCGAGTCGAGGTAGCGCTGCTCGCCGTCGAGCGTCACCGACGTCCCGGAGAAGGCGATCCACTCGCTGTACTGCGGGTCGGTGTTGCCCGGGATGAAGATCGCGTTCTCGGAGACGCCGTAGGTCTGCATGCCGCCCTTGATCAGGTCGACGTGCAGGTCCATGAACCCGCCCATCTCGATCGCGCCGCAGAACGTGATCTCGCCGTCGCCCTGGGAGAAGTGCAGGTCGCCCATCGACAGGTTCGCGCCGTCGACGAACACGGGGTAGAACACCCGGCTGCCCTTGGTGAAGTTCTTGATGTCCTGATTGCCGCCGTTGTCCCGGGGCGGCGCGGTGCGGGCGGCCTCGTTGCGGGCGCGCTCGAAGTCGTCGCCGGTCAGCGAGCCGAGGATCGCGGAGTCCGGCTGCGGCGGCAGCGCCAGCGGCGGCACGCGCTGCGGGTCGGTGTCGATGAGGGCCTGCTCGCGGCGGTTCCACTTGCGCAGCAGCTCGTGCGACGGCGCGGTGCCCATGAGGCCCGGGTGCACGATCCCGGTGAACTCGACGTGCGGGACGTGGCGCGACGTGGCCTTGCCGCCCGTGAAGTCCCAGATCACCTTGTACGCGTCCGGGAACTGCTCGGTGAGGAAGCCGCCGCCGTTGCGGGTCGCGAAGACACCCGTGTAGCCCCAGCCCTGGCCGGCGAGCGGGCCCGAGTCCTCCTGGGGGATGGGGCCGACGTCGAGGATGTCGACGATCAGCAGGTCGCCGGGCTGCGCGCCCTCGACCGCGATCGGCCCGGACAGCACGTGGACCGAGTTGAGCGGGGCGTTGAGGATGTCGTCGGCGGAGTCGTCGTTGACGATCGCGCCGTCGAACCACTCGCGACAGTCGACGCGGAACACGTCGCCGGGCTTCACCCGCACCTGGGCGGGCACGTCGGGGTGCCAGCGGTTGTGGCCGACGATCTCCTGGTCGGTGAACTTCTTGTTGCTGTCGAGCGGGAACACCTTGCGTGGCATCGGTTCTCTCCTCGATGGACGTGTCGTGGGGTGGACGTGTCGTGGGAGGTCGGGTCAGGCGATGGCGTGCTCGCCGGCGGGGGCGGGCGCCGCCGGCGTCCGCGCGCGCCGCGCCCACGGGACGAGCGCGAGGAAGACGACGACGCCGAAGATCGCCAGGCCGATCGCGAGCGGGACGCCGATGTCGGAGTAGACGCCCGTGAGGAGCAGCAAGGCGGGGATCCACGCGGTCACCCAGCCCTGGATCGCGCACACCGCGCCCGTGTAGCGCCCGATCCCGTCGCGCTTGCGCCCGAGCAGCACGAAGAACAGCGACCAGAGGAACGCCCAGTACAGCCAGATGACGCCGAAGGCGGGGTCGGCGAAGCGGGTGAAGTTCAGCGCGGAGAACACCAGCGCGGTGATCGCGACGAACAGGCAGAAGTAGCCGAGCCCGGTGCCGTCGAGGTCCCAGGTCAGGTTCACCGCGACGTAGAGATAGGTGAACGAGAACAGGAAGAGCCCGGACGCCGCGAGGATGACGTCGGCGTCGCCGTCCGCGGTGAAGATCAGGTAGAGCGGCGTGATGATCTGCAGCCCGCCGACGAAGAAGTTCATCGGGGCGGCGGACCTCGCGTCGATCCAGCCCAGCAGCATGACGCCGTTGATGAACAGCACGGCGCCCACGAAGAGCAGGCCGACGCTAGCCACGGGGCGGCGCCGTTGCGGGATGCGGCATGGGAGATCCCTTCTCGGAGAGGGCAGGGCGGAGCGACCGGGCCGACCGTGAGGGGTCGGACGGTGCGGGGGACGGGACGGTCAGGGGCGCGGGAGCGCCGCGGTCCGCGGGTCGAGGCGCGGGGCAGGGCCCGGTCGGACCGGGCGGGGCGGCGGGGCCGACACCACGGCCGGCTCGGTGCGCGAGGCCTCCGCGCGGTCGATGGCGGCGACCTGTGCCCGGCGGGTGCCGCCGAGCCTCGGCGCGGTCATCACGCGCGCGGCGTCGGCGCCGCAGGCGGGGCAGGCGACCGCGGCCGGCGCGGTGCCCATGGGGCGCATGACGTCGACGGGGCCGTCCTCGGCGCACCGGTACGCGTACAGGGGCATGCGGTGGATCCCTTCGCCGCGACGTCGACCGAGGGGGATGTGGCAAGCAGGAAATGATTTCCTCGGAAAGTTAGCGAGCGGCCGTCCGGGGTGTCAACGACCGTCGCGGGCGGTCGCCCACCGGCGACGCAGCGTCACAGCTGCTGCACGACGTCCCAGGTCAGGCCGTCGGCGACGGCGAGGAAGACCTGCTGGTGGAGGTGCCGGTCGCGCAGCTCGACGGTGCCGCGCGGGCTCTCGTACGCCAGGCCGTCGGCCACCGACATCATCGCCGGCACGTCCATCGAGCCGGCCCGGCGCATCAGCTCGGTGAGGAGCCGGACGCCCTCGTAGCAGGACTCGCCGAGGCTGTTGAGCACCGGCGCGTCGTCGCCGAACTCGCGGAAGTAGGTGGCGGCGAACTCCAGCCCGGAGCTCGTGGCGAGGTCCTCGAAGTAGCCCGCCGAGGTCATCAAGCCGCGCGTGCTCTGGGACCCCGAGGCCAGCAGGACGTTCTCCTCGATCAGCGAGCTGAACCGCAGGATGTCCCGGTCGAGCCCGGACGCGGCGAACGCCCGGTTGAAGGCGACCGCGTCGTCGCCGATGAGCAGCATGAGCACGGCCTCGCAGCCGCTCGCCTCGACACGGCGCAGCACGCCGGAGAAGTCGGACGTCCCGAGGGGCACGAACATCTCGTCGCACACGGTCCCACCGATGCGCCGCAGGTGGCGGGCCGCGGTGGCGGCCGACCGGCGCGGCCAGACGTAGTCGTCACCGACGATCGTCCAGCGCCGCACCCCCGCGGTGCTCGCGAACCAGTCGAGGGTCGGGGCGAGCTGGAGGTCCGGCGTCTCGCCGGTGAGGAACACGCCGGGGCGCTGCTCGCCGCCCTCGTAGAGCGCGGTGTAGGCGTACGGGACGCGGCCGCGGATGCGCGGCGCGACGGCCTCGCGGACCGCCGAGATGTGCCACCCGGTGACCGCCTGCACCGCCCCGGCGCTGACCAGCGCGTCCACCTCGATGGCGACCTCCGCGGGGCTGCGGCCGCCGTCGACCGGCACCAGGTTGAGCTCGCGACCGAGGACCCCGCCGTCGGCGTTGATCTCCTGCATCGCGAGCTCCGCGCAGCTCTCGCAGGAGGGGCCGAAGATCCCGGCGGGACCCTGCAGCGGGATCACCAGGGCCATGTCGAGGACGTCGCGACCGCGCGACGCACGCACCGTCCCCGCAGCGGGAACCAGCGACTCGGCCATTGCTCGACGCTAGCGAGCACACCCCGCCGCGTAGCTACTCCGATCGTACGAGCCGGTCCGCGTCCGGGGGGTCCTCCGGATGCAACCTGGCTGTGCTCCACTCCGTGGCACCCCGCGACCTGGCTACCATCGTCGCGTGCCAGCCACCGCCGGAGGGTCCATCGGAGACGGCGAGGAGTCGCTGCGGCTCCTGTCGCTCGTCGAGCGCACCCTCACCGCGCGCCTGGAGGAGGCGCTGCGCGGCGTCGGTTCCAGTCTGGACCAGTGGCGGATCCTGCGTCTGCTCGCCGAGCGCGGCGGCTGTCCCATGAACGTCGTCGCCGAGCACGTGCTGTTGCTCGCACCGAAGCTCAGCAAGCTCGTCGACCGCATGGTGTCGGCGAACCTCGTCCTGCGCCGCCGCGACGTCGAGGACCGGCGCCGCGTGCTGATCGTCGTCTCGGCCCGCGGACGGCGGGCGCTGGCGGAGTGGGACGAGGTCACCGCCGACGTCCGCGGCCAGTTCCGCGACCTGCTCGGTGCCGACGCCGAGCAGTTCGAGGCGCTGCTGCGCCGCCTGCAGGACGGGCTCGACCCCGCCGCCGCCGAGGCCCTGGAGCAGCGCACCGCCGTCACATGAAGTTCCGCGTGTGCAGGGCGGACAGCTCGGCGGCCTCGTCGGGCGGGAACCCGAGGCGCGCGAGGCGCTGACGCCGGCCCTCGTCCATGGCGTGGTGCAGCTCCTGGACGCGGTCGTAGCCGCGGGCGATCGCCTCGGGCGCCCACGACCCGGCGGCGAGCAGCACCAGCGCGTCGAACACGTCGGCGTTGAGCCCGGCGGTGTCGACCAGCGCGTCGTGGCGGCGCTCGATCGCGGTGCGCAGGGCGCCGCGCAGCGTCGGGTCGAGCGTGCTCTGGTGCTCCAGGTGCGCCACGCCGAACGCCACGTGGCGCGCCTCGTCCACCCGCGCGAGGTGGGTGATCCGGGCCGTGACCGGGTCCGGGGCGTGCTGCTCGAGGAACCCGAGCAGCGCGAGGAAGCTCCCCTCGCCGAGCACCGAGAGCAGGAACGACGCCAGCGAGAAGTCGGGCTCGGCGAGCAGGGTCGCCAGCGACGAGCGCCCGCCCGCCGAGGACGTGCCCATCGGCCCGCCGTGCAGCATCGCGCGCCGCGTGAACACCTCCATGTGCCGGGCCTCGTCGGCCGCCTGCACCGCGAGGAGCTGCTGGACCTCGCGGAAGTGCGGGTGGACGCGCGCGAGCAGCCCGGCGGGCACGACGAGCGCGGCCTGCTCGTTCTCGACCAGGTAGGTCATGACCTGCACGACCGCGGCCTCGACGTCGGCGGGCACCGGGTCGGCGGGCGTGGCCGCCCAGTCGACCGCCGTCGCCGGGTCCCACTGCGCCGCCGCGGCGTGCGCGTAGAGCCGGGGCGCGAGGTCGGCCCAGACCACCTCGCGCCGGTCGATGTCGAATCCCGTGTCGGGGCCGCCGGGTTCGACGAGCGCTCCCCGGGCGGCGAGGCCCCACCGGGCCGGGGGACGGTCGACGATCCCGTCCACCCCGGGCCCGCCGGCGCGCTCGGCGCCCTGCCAGCGCTGGAGCTCGGCGGGGCCCCGCTCCAGCGTCCAGGTCGCGCTGCGGTCGGCGACGACGGCGAACCGGTGGCCGCGGCGGCGCGCCCAGGCGCGCAGGTGCACGCCGAGGACCGGGTCGCCGCCGGTGACCTCGACCCGGCCGCCGACGGGGACGGCGCGCAGCGCGCGGTCGACGAGGAGGCGGGCGCCCCGCTCGAACCCGAGGAAGCCGAGGTCGAGCGGGGTGTCAGGGCCCGTCACGGCCGGTACTCCGCGGCGGTCACCCCGCCGTCGGCGTCGTAGAAGCCGACCTCGTCGACCGCCCTGTTGAGGGGCCCGAAGCCGCTCGTGCGGCCCGGCACCCACTGCTTGAGCCCCTCGAGGTCGAGCAGCGGGCGGACCTCGGGGTCGGCGTACGACATCGACTCCAGCAGCCGCACGAACTCCGCGGCCTCGTCCCGGGGCGCGGTGTCGACGATCGCCATCGTGCAGTGGTCGAACACCGGCGTCTGGGCCAGCACCCGCGTCGCCCCGGCCGGCAGCGTGCCCTCCTGCCCGAACAGCAGGTGGTTGCCATCGATCATGCAGGCGGCGTCGACCTCGCCCGCAACCAGCGCCCGCGCGGCGTCGCGCTCGCCGCCGATGTGGTCGCCGTGCAGGCCGACGCCGACGTCGAAGCGCCGGACCGCGACGTCCCGCAGGCCCTCGCCACGGAGGAACGACAGCGGGATGAGCGTCGACTGCGGCGAGTCGACCGCGCCCACGGCGACCGTGCCGCCGGCGAGGTCCGCGACCGTCCGCGCGGGCGAGTCCGCCCGCACCACGATCACCGAGGTGAGGTCCTGGTCGGTGTCGCGCATGACGGCCGAGGCGACGCGGCGGCCGCGGGCGGCGGCGAGGCGCTCGCTGCGGATCCACGCCAGCGGCGAGTTCCAGGCGGCGTGGATGTGGCCGGCGACGAGGTCGTCGACCTGGCGCTCGTAGTGCGAGTACAGCAGGAAGTCGAAGTCGAACCCCTGGTCGCGCAGCCAGCGCCGGAACCCCTCCCAGATGGTGACGACCTTCGGGTCGTAGGCGACCCCGCCCATGATCAGCGTGGTCATCAGGCACCCCCGAACAGCGGGAGGCCGAGGGTGGCGCGCCCGACGAAGTCCTGCAGCGCCTCGGTGGTCGGGGCCATGACCCGCGCGGCCAGCGCGTCGCGGTAGCGGCGCTCGATGCCGAGCTCCTTGCGGAAGGCCGCGCCGCCGCACAGGCGCATCACCCCGTCGGCGACGTCGGCGGCGGCCTCGGCGGCCACCGCCTTGACCTGCAGCACCCGCAGCGTGGCGTCCGGCCGTCCGGACCCGAGCGCGGTCAGCGTGTCGGTGAGGAACGCGCGCGTCGTGTCGACCCGGGTCCGCAGCGCGGCGAACGTCCGCTGCGTCGACTGCTGCTCGGCGAGGGTCTGCCCGAGGTGCTCGAGCCGCGTCGTCGTCACGTGCCCCGCGGCCTCGTCGACCAGGGCCTCCATCAGTCCGAGCGACACCGCGGCGTTGCCCACCAGGAAGGTCGGCAGCGCGGTGCCCAGCGCGATGTCGAGGCCCGCGCCGTCGTCGCCGAGCCGCGCGGAGGCCGGGACGACGGCCCCGTCGGCGCTCATCGGGGACGACGCGTTGCCGCGCAGGCCGAAGCCGTCGAAGGAGCCCGCGACCTCGACGCCGTCGGTGGCGCCGGGGACCAGCCACAGCGTCATCGGCCCCTCGGCCGACACCGGGCGGCTCGACCACACATAGCTGTCGGCTTCGCCCGCCGAGGTCACCCAGCTCTTCGCGGCGTCGAGGCGGACCCCGTCGTCGACGGCGGTCGCGGTGCTCACCGGCGCCCAGAAGTGGCTGCGCGAGCCGCGCTCGGAGAACGCCAGCGTGGACAGGTGCCGGCCCGCCGCGACCTCGCGGCGCACGTCCTCGGGACCGTGCGGCTCGATCACCGAGACCGCCGAGTAGTGCATCAGCACGACCATCGCGGTGGAGGCGTCGGCGCGCGCGATCGTCTCGAGCACCTGCGCGACGTCGGCCAGGGAGCCGCCGGCGCCGCCGACGTCGGGGGAGCTGAGCAGGCCGAGCGCGCCGGTGGCCTCGAGGGCCTCGACGTCGGCGCGGGGGTAGGCGCCGGTGCGGTCGATCTCGGCGGCGGCGGGCGCGACGGTGGCCTCGACGGCGGCGGCGACGGCGTCGCGCACCGCCTCGGGGGACAGGGCGGTGGGAACGGACACGAGGACTCCTCGGAGATCGCGTGGAAACGATCACGACGGAGTCGGGGCGCCCTACGGGGGCGTGGCCGGCCGCCGTGACCGTGCGGACGCCGCCCGACCGGGCGGCACGACGGCGGCTCAACGACGGCGGTGCACGGCGACCTCCTCCCACGGATCCGGGCGGGCCCATCCTGTGGTCATCGACGCCGTCCCGACAAGCGCGCGGCGTGCGTGAGCGGCATGTCCGTCCTTTCCGTCGGGACCCGGTCGGGTGATGATCCCCGGAAACGCCGGACCGACCCAGGAGACGACCATGTCCGTGCTCGCCGCCCTCATCGACGCGCTGCGCTCCGGAGCCGTCGAGGTCGTCGACCTCACCACGCCGCTGCAGTCCTCGACGCCGATCCTGGAGCTGCCTCCGCCGTTCGCCAACACCTCGCGGTTCCGGCTCGAGGAGCTCTCGCGGTACGACGACCGCGGGCCGGCCTGGTACTGGAACGACATCCACACCGGCGAGCACACCGGCACCCACCTCGACGCCCCCAACCACTGGGTCACCGGCCGCGACGGCCCCGACGTCTCCCAGGCCCCGATGGCGACGCTGGTGGCGCCGGCGGTGGTGATCGACAAGACCGCCGAGGTGGCGGCCGACCCGGACTTCCTGCTCGAGGTCGCCCACATCGAGGCCTGGCAGGCCGAGCACGGGCCGCTGCCCGAGGGCGGCTGGCTGCTCTACCGCACCGGGTGGGAGGCCTACGGGGCGACGCAGGAGGAGTTCATGAACGCCGACGAGGCCGGGCCCCACACCCCCGGGGTGTCGGCGGAGTGCGCGCGCTGGATCGCCCAGGAGTCGTCCGTGACGGGGTTCGGGGTGGAGACGGTCGGCACCGACGCCGGCGGGGCGGGTGGCTTCGACCCGCCGTTCTCCTGCCACCACTTCCTCATGGGCGCGAACAAGTGGGGGCTGACGAGCCTGCGCAACCTCGGCCGCCTGCCGACCCGCGGCGCCGTCGTGCTGGTCAGCCCGCTGCCGATCGTCGGCGGCTCCGGCTCGCCGACCCGGGCGCTCGCGCTGGTCGAGCACCCGTGACGACGGTCGCCGAGCAGGTCGGGACCCTGCTCGCCGACCTCGGCGTCGGGCATGCGTTCGGTGTCGTCGGCAGCGGCAACTTCCACGTGACGAACGCGCTGCGCGCCGCCGGGGTGCCCTACGTCGCGGCCCGCCACGAGATGGGCGCGACGACGATGGCCGACGCCTACGCGCGCACGTCGGGCGAGGTGGGCGTCGTGACCCTGCACCAGGGGTGCGGGCTCACCAACGCGCTGACCGGCGTCGGCGAGGCGGCGAAGTCGCGCACACCGCTGCTGGTGCTGGCCGCGGAGACGGCGGGCAGCGCGGTCCGCTCGAACTTCCGGGTCGACCAGGACGCGCTCGCCCGCGCGGTGGGGGCGGTGCCCGAGCGGGTGCACTCGCCGGCCTCCGCGGCCGCCGACGTCGTGCGGGCCTACGGGATCTGCCGCGACCAGCGCCGGACCGTGGTGCTCAACCTGCCGCTGGACGTGCAGGCCGCGCCGGCGGTCAGCGCCCCGGCACCGGCACGGACGACGTGGCGGGCCCCCCGTCCGGACCCGGCGTCGGTCGCCGAGCTCGCCCGCCTGCTCGACGGCGCCGAGCGCCCCGTGTTCGTGGCGGGCCGGGGCGCGCGGGGGGCCCGCGCCGAGCTGGAGGCGCTGGCCGAGCGGTGCGGCGCGCTGCTCGCGACCTCGGCCGTCGCGCACGGCCTGTTCACCGGGGCCCCGTGGTCGCTGGGCATCTCCGGGGGCTTCTCGACGGCGCCGGCCGCCGAGCTGATCGCCGACGCCGACGTGATCGTCGCGTGGGGCGCCTCGCTGACGATGTGGACGACGCGCCACGGGGACCTCACCGCGCGCGCCACGCTGGTGCAGGTCGACGACACCGCCGAGGCGCTCGGGGCGCAGCGACCCGTCGCGCTCGGGGTGCTCGGGGACGTGGCGGCGACGGCGCGGGACGCGCTCGAGGTCGTCGGGACGTCGCCCGGCTACCGGACGCCGGCGATCGCCGAGCGCCTGCGCATGCACGGCCCCGACGTCCCGGACGAGGTCGTCGGCGATCGGATCGACCCCCGCGTGCTCTCCGCGGCCCTGGACGACCTGCTGCCCGCCGAGCGCACCGTCGCCGTCGACTCCGGCAACTTCATGGGCTACCCGGCGGCCTACCTCGGCGTCCCCGACGAGGCCGGCTTCTGCTTCACGCAGGCGTTCCAGTCGATCGGGCTGGGGCTCGCGACCGGGATCGGCGCCGCCCTCGCCCGCCCGGATCGCCTGCCGGTCGCGGCGTGCGGCGACGGCGGGTTCCTCATGGGGATCAGCGAGCTGGAGACCGCGGTCCGGCTCGGGCTCGGCATGGTGATCGTGGTCTACGACGACGCCGGCTACGCCGCCGAGTTCCACCACTTCGCCGGCGACGACCACACGACCGTGCGCTTCCCCGACACCGACCTGGCCGCCATCGCCGCGGGCTACGGGTGCACCTCGGCGGTGGTCCGCTCGACGGCCGACCTGGGGGTGGTGGGGGACTGGCTCGCGGGCCCCCGCGACCGGCCGCTGCTCCTGGACGCGAAGGTCGTCTCGGACGGCCCGTCCTGGTGGCTGGCGGAGGCGTTCAAGGGCCACTGATCGCGGCACGAGCCTCTGGTAGTTCCCCGGCGCGGCGTGCCGTGTCCTCGGGACACGGGTCGCGCCGACCGGTCTTGCCCCGGCACGAGTCGGCGCCCTACTGTTCGAATATGTACTTCAGTACACTTTCGGTTGCGTCGTGAGCAGCACCGTCTACGACCTCCTCGCCGGCACGGCCGCGGACCGGCCCGACGCGCCGTTCCTGGTGTTCGCCGGCGACGACGGCACCGGGACCGTGTCCTACGCCGAGCAGGTCCGGCGCGCCGACGAGACCGCGGGCCTGCTCGCCGCCCTCGGCGTGGGACCGGGCGCGCGGGTGCACCTCATGACGCCCAACCGCCCGGAGTTCCTCGACGTCTGGTTCGCCTGCGCCCGGCTCGGGGCGGTCGTCGTCCCGGTCAACCCGCTCTCGACCGCGGACGAGGTGGCCCACCAGCTCACCGACTCGCGGGCGGTCCTGTCCGTCGTCGACGACACCCTGCGCGCGACGGTCGCGGCGGCCGCGGGGGAGCGGACGGTGCTGGGTCTCGAGGAGCTGGTCGCCCGCCGCGGCGGCACGCCGCCACCGCCCGTCGTCGCGGACGCCGAGCTCGCCGCGATCATGTTCACCTCGGGCACCACCAGCGCGCCGAAGGGCGTGCAGGTCACGCACGCGAACTACCGCCGTGTCGGCGAGCTCGTCGCCGACCACCTGCGGGTCACCGCCGACGACCGGTGGCTGATCACCCTGCCGCTCTTCCACGGCAACGCCCAGTACTACTGCCTGGCGTCGGCGCTGGTGGCGGGCGGTTCGGTGGCGGTCGCGGCGCGCTTCTCCGCCACCGGCTGGCCCGCGCAGGCCCGCGACCTGCGCCCGACGCTGGCGAGCCTCTTCGCCGCGCCCATCCGCATGGTGCTGGCCCGCTCGACACCGTCCCCGTCCGACGCCGACAACGCCCTGCGGCTCGTGCTGTTCGCCCAGAACCTCGCCCCGGCCCAGGCGCAGGAGTTCGAGACGCGGTTCGGGGCGCCCCTGATCCAGCTGTACGGGATGACCGAGACCGTCGTCCCGCCGTTCATGAACCCCCTCGACGACCGGCGCCGCTGGGACTCGATCGGTCTGCCCCTGCCCGGGATCGAGGTCCGGGTGGTGGGGGAGGAGGGCGAGCCGGGCGAGCTGCAGGTCCGCGGGCGGCCCGGGATCGACGTCACGTCGGGCTACGACGGGCGGCCGGAGGCGACCGCGGCGCTGTTCGACGACGGCTGGCTGCGCACCGGCGACCAGGTGCGGCTCGACGACATCGGCCGCGCCTTCTTCGTCGACCGCGCCAAGGACATGATGAAGCGGGCCGGCGAGAACGTCGCCGCCAGCGAGGTCGAGCAGGTGCTCGCCGCCCACCCGGCCGTGCTGGAGGCCGCCGTCCACGGGGTGCCCGACCCGGTGTACGACGAGGCGATCGTCGCCCACGTCGTCCTCGCGCCCGGGGCGCACGCCGAGCCCGACGAGCTGATCGCCTGGTGCGCGGAGCGTCTCTCGAAGTTCAAGGTCCCCGAGACGGTCGTCCTGCGGGAGGAGCTGCCCCGCAGCACGATCGGGAAGATCCTCAAGAACGCCCTGCGCGACGAGGTGCTCGCCCGATGACCCGCATCGCGCTCATCACCGGCGGCAACCGGGGCCTCGGGCGCGCCGCCGCCGAGGCGCTCGCCGACGACGGCGTCGACGTCGTGCTCACCTACCGGTCGCACCCGGAGGAGGCCGACGCGGTCGTCGCCGACATCGAGTCGCGGGGCCGGCGGGCGCTGGCGCTGCACCTCGACGTCACCGAGCACGCGTCGTTCCCGGCGTTCCGCGACGAGCTCCTCGGCCGGCTGACCGGCTGGGACCGCCGCGACCTCGACATCCTCGTCAACAACGGCGGGTACGAGGGCCGCACGCCGTTCGGCGCGATCGAGGCCGAGACGGTCGACGCCCTCTACGCCGTCCACGTCCGCGGCCCCATCCTGCTCACCGACCTGCTCGCGCCGGCGATCCGCGACGGCGGGCGGGTCGTGTTCGTCTCGACCGGCCTGACCCGCTACGCCGCGAACCCGTTGTTCAGCGTGTACGCGGCGATGAAGGGCGCGATCGAGGTCTACACGACGTACGCCGCCAAGGCCCTCGGCCCGCGGCGGATCACGGTGAACACCCTCGCGCCCGGCGCCACCGCCACCGACATCGGCGGCGGGCTGATCCGCGACGACGAGCGCTACCGCGCCATGATCACCGCGAACCACGCCTTCGGCCGTGTGGGCGAGCCCGACGACATCGGCGGCGCCCTGCGCGCGATCACCGCCGAGAGCGCCGGCTGGATCACCGCGCAGCGCATCGAGGCCTCCGGAGGCCAGATGCTCTAGCGCTCGGCTGCACGCCGGGTCGGATTCCGTGCACGTGAGGTGGGGTCGGATCGCCCACACCCGGGGCATGCTGTACCGATGGCCGGCGCCGACACCACACCGGCGGTCTCCGAGCAGGACGACGAGGAACTGTTCGAGGAGATCGCCTCGAGCCACTTGCGCTGGGACCTCGACCTCTCCGGCGGCACGTCGCCGAGCGCCGACCGCTGGTGGCTCGGGGACACCTGGACGGTCGGGTGCCGCATCGGGCCGATGCGCGGCCGTCGTCGCGCGCCCGAACTGCGACGCAACCCCGGCGAGTACGTCGGGGTGCTGATGGTCCACCACGGGACCGAGATCTTCTCCCAGCAGGGGACGACCGCGACGATCACGCCCGGCACCGCGGCGCTGTGGGACGGCGTGCGGCCGGTCGACTGCGCCACCGGTGGTCACCTCGTCAAGCACACGATGTTCGTGCCGCGCGAGGCCCTCGCCCGCGAGGTACCGGACCTCGACGCGGTGTTCGTCCGCACGCTGCCCGCCTCGGACACGCTGCAGCTGCTGCGCGGCTGGCTGAACGTCGCGCGCGGGCAGGCCGTCCTCGACCCGGAGGCGGCGCGGACCGCCGAACGCATGGCGGTCGACCTGCTCGTCGCCGCGATCGACCGGGCCCGCGACGGATCGCGGGGGACCCAGGCCGTCCTGCGCGCGCAGGTCAAGGCGTTCCTCGACGACCATCTCGACGATCCGGACCTGACCCTCGACACCGTCGCGCGGGCCACCGCGATCTCGCTGCGCTACCTGCACCTGCTCTTCGAGGGGACCGGCGAGACCGCCCGCGAGTACCTGCGCCATCGGCGCCTCGAGCGGGCCCACGACATCCTGCTGCGCCACGGTGACCTCGTATCGGTCGCCGAGGTCGCCCGCCGGTGCGGCTTCGACAACCCCTCGTCGTTCAGCCGGGCGTACCGCTCCCGGTACGGACGCAGTCCGCGCGAGGCACGGCACGAGGCGCCCGTCCTGCTCTGACGTCCCTGTGCCGGGCCTCTGCGCACCAGGACAAGTTCCGTGCTCGCCATGGCGAGACCGGCGGTGCACGACCGGTCAGGCTCGACGTGTGACCACCACCACCCGCAATGCCGCGGCGGCCGGACCCGTGGACATCGGGCCCGCGCACCCCGCGCCGCTGTTCCAGCCCGGCCGGATCGGGTCGATGACCCTGCGGAACCGGTTCGTCCAGGCCCCGATCTTCACGCAGTTCGCCACCACCTGGGGCGAGGTCGACCAGCGGCTCGTCGAGTACCACCGCGCCCGCGCCCGCGGGGGCGTCGGCCTGATCATCACCGAGAACACCTCGGTCGACTGGGAGCTCGGGCGCACCGTCGGCAACCCGATGCGCATCGACCACGACCGCTTCCGGGCCGGGCTCACCGAGCTCGTCGAGGCGGTGCAGAACGAGGGCGCGAAGATCGCCGTCCAGCTGCACCACACCGGGCGGCAGAACTCGCAGGGCAACACCGAGCGGAACGAACCCCCGATCGCCCCGACCGCCGGCATCACGAGCGCCTTCGGCACGCCGCCGCGGGCGATCGAGGAGTCGGAGATCCCGGGTCTGATCGACCTGTACGCCCAGGGCGCGCGCCGGGCGAAGGCCGCCGGGTTCGACGCGGTGGAGCTGCACGGTGCCCACGGGTACCTGCTCTCCCAGTTCCTCTCGCCGAAGACCAACCGGCGCACCGACGCGTGGGGCGGTCCGCTGGAGAACCGCGCACGGTTCGCTCTCGAGGTCGTCGAGGCGGTGCGGGAGGAGGTCGGGACCGACTTCCCCGTGCTCTACCGGCTCAGTGTCGAGGAGCCCTACGAGGGCGGGCTCCCGCTCGAGGACGGGCTCGCGTTCTGTGAACTGCTCGAACCGCTCGTGGACGCCCTGGACGTCACCGGCGGCAACTACGACACGGCGATGACCCTGCTCCCGATGGTGCCCCCGGGCTCGCTGCTCGGGTACGCCAAGGCCGTCAAGGCGCGGGTCTCAATCCCGGTGATCGGCGTGGGGCGGCTGACCTGGCTCATCGACGACCTGCAGGACGCCGTCGGGGACGAGGAGCTCGACTTCGTGGCCCTCGGACGCAGCCAGCTGGCCGACCCCGACACGGTCGCGAAGACGCGACGGGGCGAGCCCGAGCGTGTCCGGCGCTGCCTGGCGGTCAACGAGTGCGTCTCGCGGTGGATGTTCAACGGCCAGCGCACCCGATGCGTGATCAACCCGGGTCTGGGACAGGAGCAGCGCGCCGGCGAGGCCCGTCGTCCCGCCGCGGTCCGCCGTCGGGTCCTCGTCGCGGGCGCCGGCCCCTCGGGCTGCGAGGCGGCGCTCCTCGCCGCCGAGCGCGGGCACGACGTCGAGATCGTCGAGCGCGCCGACCGGGTCGGCGGCCAGCTCCACGCCTGGGGTGCCGCGAGCACCTTCCGCGCGGAGATCGGCAACCTCGTCGCCTTCTACGAGGGCGAGCTGCGCCGAGCCGGGGTGCGGGTCCGACGGGGCACCGACGTCGCGTCGGTCGACCTCACCGGCTACGACCACGTCCTGCTGGCCACGGGCACGGAGACCGCCGACACCGGCGTGGACGCCGTGGCCCTCCTCGACGCCGGGACCGTTCCGGAGTCCGACGAGGTCACCGTGTTCGGCGAGACCGAGACCGCCCTGTTCGCCGCGCTCTGGCTCGCCGAGCAGGGTCGGCGGACCACCCTGATCTCGCCGGCCGAGGGCGTCGGCGTGGACAGCAACGACATGGAGGCCGGTCACCTCGCCGGGCAGCTGGAAGCCCTCGGGGCGACGGTGCTGACCGGGACTCCTGATCCCGGTGGCGCCGACGTCGTGCGCGCAACCACCCGGCGCCCGTCGGACGTGCTCGAGGACGCCGTCGACGGCGCGCGGGTGCGCGCCATCGGCACCCGGGCCCGGGGCGGGCGCATGTACGAGGCCACCCAGTCCGGGTTCTGGGCCGCGGCGGAGATCTGAGAGGAGCCCGCGATGACCGTGCGAGCGATCGAGCACGTCGGGCTGACCGTTCCCGACCTCGAAGCGGCGACGACGTTCTTCGAGGACGCGTTCGGCGCCCAGAAGATCTACGACATGATCGACCGGCCGCTGTCCGGGCCGGCGATCGAGAACGGGCTCGGCGTCCCGCCCGGGGCGACCATCGGGGCGATCCGCATGCTGCGCCTCGGCCACGGGCCCAACCTGGAGCTCTTCACCTACTCCGGGGTCGAGCAACGGTCCCCGGCACTGCCGTCGGACTTCGGGCTGCAGCACTTCTGCGTGTACGTCGACGACATCGACGCCGCCGCGGCCCGGCTCGAGAAGGCCGGCGCGACCCTGCTCAGCACGCCCTCCGACCTGCCCGGCGGCGATGCGGGCGAGGGCAACCGCTACGTCTACGCCCGCACCCCGTGGGGCAGCACGGTCGAGCTCGTCACCTACCCGTCCCCGCAGGCCTACGAGGCCACCACGACGCTGCGCCGGTGGCGCCCGGAGGAGTCATGAACCCGCGTTTCGAGCTCGCCCACCTGGCCCACGCCGAGCTGCTGACCCCGGACATGGAGGGCTCGCTCTGGTTCTTCACCGAGCTGCTGGGCATGCGGGAGGTCGCGCGGCAGGGCGATTCGGTGTACCTGCGGTGCTACGAGGACCCGTACCACCACAGCCTCAAGCTCACCGGGTCCGACGCCCCGGGGCTCGGCAACCTCGGCTGGCGGGCGACGTCGGCCGACGCGCTCGACCGGCGTGCCGCGGCGCTCGACACCGCCGGGCTGGGTCGCGGCTGGACCCGGGGTGATCTCGGTGTCGGGCGCACCTTCGCCTTCGAGAGCCCGGACGGGCACCCGATGGAGCTCGTCTGGGACATCGAGAAGTACGTCGCCCCGCCGGAGCTGCGCAGCCCGATCCTGACCCGCCGGTCGAAGCGCCCCCTGCAGGGCCTCCCGCCGCGCCGCCTCGACCACGTCAACCTCATGGCCTCGGACGTGACCGCGCAGAAGGAGGTGTTCGAGCAGACGCTGGGCTTCGGCACCCGCGAGCGGGTGGTCGACTTCAGCTCCGGCACCGAGATCGGCGCCTGGATGAGCGTGAACATCCTGGGCCACGAGATGGCGATCATGGCCGACTCGACGGGCTCCCGCGGGCGGCTGCACCACCTCGCGTTCTGGTACGGCGTGCCCCAGCACAACACCGACGCCGCCGAGCTCTGCCGCGAGTACGGCGTCCGGATCGAGGCGGGACCCGACGTCCACGGCATCACGCAGGGTGCGTTCCTCTACGTGTTCGAGCCCGGCGGCAACCGGATCGAGCTCTTCGGCAACTCCGGCATCCTCGAGCTCGAGCCGGACTTCGAGACGGTGACGTGGGACCTCGCCGACTTCGACACCGGCATCGCGATCGGCGGGGCGACGCTGCCCGCCGAGACCTACTTCGTCTACGGGACGCCGCCGGTCCCCGGGCAGGAGAAGCTCGTCGCCACGGGAGGGGCGCGCTCGTAGCGGCGTGACGACCGTCATCCCGGGTCGTGTGGGGGTGCACGGCGGGCGCTGATCACGGTTCCATACCCGGCGTGCCGCCCCCACCCGTCGCCGTCGAGGTCCGCGCCGACGGCACGGGGCGCGCCCGCGGTACCGGTGTCCGCGCGGGCGGGCTGGTGGTCGCGGCGCTGCTGCTCGCCGTGGCGGTCGTCGCGAGCCTCATGGTCGGCAGCCGGGGGATCGCCCCGGGCGTGGTGCTCGACGCGCTGCTGCACGGCCCGTCGGGATCGGCCGACACCGACGCGGTGGTGGTGCTCGACCAGCGCCTCCCGCGCACCCTGCTCGGCCTCGCGGCCGGGCTGGCGCTCGGTGCGGCCGGCGCGCTGATGCAGGCGCTGACCCGCAACCCGCTCGCCGATCCCGGCGTCCTCGGCATCACCTGGGGCGCCTCGGCCGCGATCGTCGCCGGCATCGTGCTGTTCGGGATCACCACGCTGAACGGCTACGTCTGGTTCTCGCTGGTGGGCGCGACGGTCGTCGCGGTGCTGGTCTACCTGCTCGGCGCGACGGGCCGCAGCGGCGCCACACCGGCCCGTCTCGCGCTCGCGGGCACGGCGATCGGGGCGTCGCTGCAGGGCGTGATCTACGCGGTCGTCCTCGTCGACGCGACCACGTTCGACCAGTTCCGCGTCTGGCGGATCGGCACGCTGACCGGCCGCGATCCGCAGGCGCTGCTGCAGGTGCTGCCGTTCCTCACCGTGGGGCTCCTGCTCGCGCTCGGGCTCGCGCGGGCGCTCAACGCCCTGGCGCTCGGCGAGGAGACCGCGCGCGGGCTCGGGGTCCGGGTCGGCGCGATCCGGGCGCTCACCGGCGTCGGGATCGTGCTCCTGTGCGGGGGCGCGACGGCGGCGTGCGGGCCGATCGCGTTCGTCGGGCTCGCCGTGCCGCACCTCGCGCGCCTCGTGACGGGACCCGATCAGCGCTGGGTGATCCCGTGGTCGATGGTGCTCGGCGCGCTGCTCGTGATCGTCGCCGACGTCGTCGGACGCGTCGTCGCGATCCCGGCCGAGCTGGAGGTCGGCGTGGTCACGGCGTTCCTCGGTGCGCCGGTGTTCCTCGCGATCGCCCGCCGGCCCCGGGTGGTGGCGCTGTGACCGTCCTGCGAACCGGCGGGGTCTCGCTGCGTTTCCGACGGCGGGCGGTGGCCGGCGTGCTCGTGCTCGCGGCCGCCGCCGTCGTGCTCGCCGCCGTGGCGCTGACCCTCGGTGACTTCCCGCTGTCCCTCTCGCAGGTCGTCGGCGCGCTCACCGGCACCGGCTCGCGTGCCCAGCAGTACGTCGTGGTCGGGCTGCGCCTGCCCCGCGTCGCGCTGGCCCTGGTGGTGGGCGCGGCGCTCGGGGTCGCCGGCGCGGTGTTCCAGTCGCTGGCCCGCAACGACCTCGCGAGCCCCGACCTGCTCGGCTTCACCACCGGCGCGGCCACCGGGGCGCTCGTCGCGATCGTGCTCGCCGGCGGGGGACCGGTCGGGACGACGGTCGGGGCGGTCGTCGGCACGCTGGTCGCGGCGCTCGTCGTCCAGGCGCTGCTCGGGGGTGCGGTCGGCGGCTACCGCCTCGTGCTGGTGGGGATCGGCGTCAACGCCGTGCTCGCCGCGCTGAACAACTTCCTCATCCTGCGCACCGACCTGCAGACCGCGGTCGCCGCGCAGAGCTGGCTGGTGGGGACCCTCAACGGGCGTGGCTGGGGCCAGGTCGTGGCGGTGGGGGTCGCGCTGGTCGTGCTCGTCCCGCTCGCGGTCGCCGGCAGCCGGCGTCTTGACCTGCTCGGGATGGGCGACGACATGGCCCGCGGGCTCGGCGTCGACGTCGCCCGCACCCGGGTCGCGGTGCTGCTCGTCGGCGTCGCGCTCGTCGGCGTCGCCACCGCCGCGGTCGGCCCCGTCGCCTTCGTCGCCCTCGCGGCCCCGCAGCTGGCCCGGCGGGTCACCGGCGCCACCGGCCCGGGCACGGTCGCGGCGGGCCTGATGGGGGCGGCGCTGCTGCTGGCCGGCGACGTGCTCGGGCAGCGCCTGGCCGCCCCGACCCAGTTCCCCGCGGGCACCATGACCGCGGCCGTCGGCGGGCTCTACCTCGTGTGGCTGCTGGGCAGGGAATGGAGGGCGGGACGGTGAGCTCCAGGCTGCGCGCCGAGGCCGTGACGCTGGCGTACGAGCAGCGGACGGTGATCCGCGACCTCGACCTCGAGGTCCCCGACGGGTCGTTCACCGTGGTCGTCGGCCCGAACGCGTGCGGGAAGTCCACGCTGCTGCGCGGCCTGGCGCGGATGATCCGCCCGGCCGCGGGCGCGGTGACCCTGGACGGCCGTCCCGTCTCCTCCTACGGGCCCAAGGAGATCGCCCGGCGGCTCGCGCTGCTCCCGCAGAGCCCCACCGCGCCCGACGGCATCACGGTGCTCGATCTCGTCGCGCGCGGCCGCTACCCGCACCAGTCGTTGCTGCGGCAGTGGTCGCCGGCCGACGAGCGGGCCGTCGGTGAGGCCATGGCCGCCACCGGCGTCACCGAGCTCGCGGAGCGGGAGGTCGGGCAGCTCTCCGGCGGTCAGCGCCAGCGGGTGTGGATCGCGATGGTGCTCGCCCAGCAGACCCCGCTGCTCCTGCTCGACGAACCGACGACGTTCCTCGACATCGCCTTCCAGCTCGACGTGCTCGACCTGTGCGCCGACCTGCACGCCGGCGGCGAGCGCACCCTCGTCGCCGTGCTGCACGACCTCAACCAGGCGTGCCGCTACGCCACCCACCTCGTCGCGATGCGCGAGGGCCGGATCGTCGCGCAGGGCCCGCCCGCGGAGATCGTCGACGCGGCGCTCGTCGGCTCCGTCTTCGGCATCACGTGCGAGGTCGTGCCGGACCCGCAGACCGGCACCCCGATGGTCGTCCCGGCCGGCCGGGAGGCTCGCCGTGTGAGTAGGTGAGGCTAACCATACGATCAGGGCATGGCCCTCCTCGCTCCTCCACGTCCGTCCGCACGCCGCGGACTCACGCGCCGCGGCTTCCTGGCCGGCGCCGGCGGTGCGGCGGCACTCGTCCTCGCCGCCTGCGGCAGCGGGGAGCCCAGCGGCGGCGCCGGGGGCGCAACGCGGACCGTCGAGGGCGCGAACGGGCCGGTCCAGATCCCGGCGAACCCGCAGCGGATCGTGTGCACGGACTTCTACACGACCTACGCCCTGCTCGACGTCGGCGTGACCCCCGCCGGGACGGCGCAGGCGACGCTCGGCGGGGTGCTGCCCGCGTACCAGCAGGCCTACGACGCGATCCCGAAGGTCGGCACGCCGACGACGCTGAACTTCGAGGCGATCGCGGCGCAGGGTCCGGACCTCATCCTCGGCACCTTGGTCCCGAACCTGCCGGCCGACCTCGGTGCGCAGCTCAGCGGCATCGGGCCGACGCTGCTGCTGCCGTCGGCCGCGAACCCCGGCAGCTGGGGCGAGCGTGCCCTGCGCACCGCCGACGCCGTGAACAGGCTCCAGCAGGGGGAGGCGCTGAAGGCGAGGTACGAGCAGCACGCGGGGCGCATCCGCGAGCAGTACAGCGCCACGCTCGCCCGCACCCGATGGGCACTCGTGCGCGGGAGCGCGGGCGGGGTCTTCTTCTCCGACTACCCGACCTCGTGGAGCGGTGTCGTGCTCGCCGACGCGGGCTTCCGGTTCGGGGCGTTTGCCGAGGGGAAGACCGGCGCCGGCGGCCGCCTGTCGTACGAGCAGGCCACGCAGCTCGACGACTGCGACGTCGTCCTCCACCTCGCCGACACCACCGGAGGGGTCGACGCGAACACGCAGACGCTGCTCGCGCAGCCGGCGTTCCAGCAGGTCCGGGCCGTGCGTGAGGGCCGGCTGTTCCCGCTGCCGAACTACTACTGCAGCCACTACCAGCAGGGCGAGGCCGTGCAGAGCTACCTGGAGACGCTGCTGCCGCGGGTCTGAACGGACGCGTCCCGATCGACGATCTCGCCGGCGTGGGCGAGCACCCAGTCCAGCAGCGGAGCGATCGCCTCGGCGAGCTCGTCGCCGAGCGGGGTGAGGGAGTACTCCACGCGCGGCGGGATCTCGGGGTAGGCGCGGCGCTCGACCAGACCGTCGGCCTCGAAGGTCCGCAGCGTGGAGGCGAGCATCTTCTCGCTGATGCCGTCGACCTCGCGGCGCAGCTCGCCCCAGCGCCGGGTGCCGTCCGCGAGCGCGGCGAGCACGAGGACGCCCCACTTGCTCGTCACGTGGTCGAGCACGACCCGGGTGGGGCACAACGCCGTGAGCACGCCGGGCGAGCGCGTACGCAGGACCTGGAGACTCACCGCCATGCCACCACCTTACCGAAAGGTGGGTACCTCCCAGCGGGAAGTTTCCTGGTGAGCGCCGTGGTTCCGCCTCCTGACAGGCAGAACCACGGAAGGACCCCTCATGACCATCCTCGTCACCGGCGCCTCCGGCGGCCTCGGCCGCCTCGTCCTCGACGGCCTCCTCGCGCGCGGCGTCGCGCCCGCCTCCCTGCGCGCCGGGGCCCGTCGCACCGACTCCCTGGCTGCGTACGCCGACCGCGGCGTCGAGGTCGTCGAGCTCGACTACGACCGCCCCGACACGGCCAAGGCCGCCGTCGACGGCGTCGAGCGCGTCCTGCTCATCTCGGGCAGCGAGCTCGGCCGGCGCGTCGAGCAGCACCGCACGGTGATCGACGCCGCGGCCGCGGCCGGCGTCGCCCACCTGCTCTACACGAGCGTCACGCGCGCCGACGACACGACGATCGTCGTCGCCCCCGAGCACACGGCCACCGAGCAGCTCCTCCGGGCGTCCGGGCTCCCGGTCACCGTGCTGCGCAACAACTTCTACAGCGAGGTGTTCGGTTCCGCCCTCGACGGCGCCCGCGGCAGCGGGGTCGTCCTGACCAGCGCCGGCGAGGGCCGGGTGGCCAGTGCCTCGCGCGCGGACTTCGCCGGGGGTGCCGTCGCGGCGCTCACGGGGGAGATCCCCGCCGGGGTCGAGATCCTCGAGCTCGCCGGTGACACGGCCTGGACCCGGTACGACCTCGCCGCGGCCGCCGCCGAGGCGCTCGGACGCGACGTCCGCGTCGAGCAGGTCTCGCCCGAGGAGCACCTGGCACGGCTGCAGGGCCTCGGGCTCGACGACGCCACCGCGGGCTTCCTCGTCACGCTCGACGGCAACATCCGCGACGGCGAGCTCGACATCACCGACGGCACCCTCGCGCGCCTGCTGGGCCGCCTGACCACCCCGCTCGTCGACACCCTGCGCGCACTCGCCTGAGCCCCGCGGTCACGTCAGGGGAGTGCCCTGCCCGGCGACGAGGGCGTCGAACTTCGCCGGGCCCACGATCGTCAGCAGTCGGGCCGGCCGGCCGCCGACGACCTCGAGGCCGTGGACGACGTCGCGGGGCAGGAAGATGAACCCGCCCGCCGCGGCGGTGAACTCCTCGTCGCCGCAGAAGCCGCGCACCTCGCCGTCGAGGACGTAGAACATCTCGTCCTCGCCGTCGTGGGTGTGTGCCGGGACGGTGAGCCCGGCGGGCGCCGCTTGCTCCATGACGCCGACCCGTCCCTCGGTGTCGGTCCCGCTCGCCTTGACGGTGAAGGTGGCGCCGCCGAACGCGTAGGTGTCGCCGCCGCCCGCCGGCCGCACGAAGAAGGTCATGGACCCATGATCGGTGATGGGTCTCGGGACCTTCGGCCCTGCACGGGGCCGACCCCCGACGGTCACCGTGGGGAGCGCCCCGAACGCTCTCCGGTGCCGAAGGAGGTCCCTCGTGGACGAGGACGCGTCGCCACCACCCGCGCCCCGGCACGGCGGCGGGTCGGCACGCCCCGACGGCGAGCCCGATCCCGCCTCACCCCCGATGCCGCCGCCGCGCGAACGGCGCCGCTACCGCCCCCTGCGGGGCATGGAGGAGCTGGTCGACGACTTCCTCGGATAGGACCCGTTGGTCCCTGCCGGAGCGGGGCCGGTCGACCCTGCCGCCCGCTCCACCGCGCCGCACACGCTCGGGAGCTCCGGGTGTGGGAGGGCGGGCATGGGCGCGAGGACGGGCGCGGTGCGCCGGGCCGTCGGGGTGCTCGTGCCCCCGCGCTCGGCGCTCCGGCGGCCCAGCGACCGCCTCGAGGTCACGGCGCGTTGGGTACTGCTGCTCACCGGTCTGCTGCTCCTGCCGCTCGCGCTCGCGGCCGGCGGGGAGGTCACCGCCCGGCTCGGCGCCCAGGCCGCGATCGAGCACGGCGAGCGCCATCCGGTGACCGCCGTGGTGCTGCCCACCCCGACACAGGGCACGCCGGCCGGCGGCGACGTCGCCTCGGCGCCCGCCGACGGCTGGACCGACCGGTCCACCGACATCGTGCGCACCCCGGTGCGCTGGACCGGCGCCGACGGGACCCCGCGCACCGGGCTCGCCCGGGTGCCCGACACGACCGTCCCCGGCGAAACGCGGGTGCTGTGGGTGGATGCCGCCGACCGCCCGACCCCGCCGCCGATGCCGCCCACGGCGCCCGGAGCGCACGGTGCCCTCGTGACGGGGTTCCTCCTGCTCATCCACCTGACCGTCTCGCTCGTCCTGCTCGCGGGTCTGCGCCACGTCCTCGACCGCGCGCGCCTGCGCTCCTGGGACCGGGCGTGGCGCCGGTTCACGGACCCCGAGCCGGACCCCGAGCCGGATCCCGACCGCCTGCCGTGACTCAGCCCGGCAGGACGGTGTTGCGCACGGCCCGGACGACGTCGTCGAGCTCGGTGACCTGCGCGAGCAGCTGGTCGCGCAGCGGGCCGTCGGCGCCCGAGGCGCTGCTCGTGAGCGCCAGCCCGACCCGCTGCACCCGGCGGACCACCCCCTCGGAGATCGACAGCACCAGCTGCTCGCGCTCCTCCAGGACGTGGACGGCCTCGCGGTCGCGCCGGCCCCGGGCGAGCTCGATCGCCGTGGTGGCGTGGGCCGCGAACCCCAGCAGCATCTCGGCCTCGACCGCGCCGAAGGCCTCGTCGCCGTCGGTGCGGGCGAGGATGAGGACCGTCCGGTCGGACGGGCCGGGCAGCGACACCGCGAGCACGGACCGCACCTCGGGGGCGCGCTCGACGACGCCGGTGGTGCGCGGGTCGGCGAGCGCGTCGGCGATGAGCAGCGGCCCGTCCTCGTCGAGCGCCGCCCGGGTGATCGAGCCGGGACTCGCCGCCGACCGGCCCGCCCACTCCCGCAGCAGGCCGGCCGCCGCGACGACGTGCGCGGTGCCGGGGTCGGCGTCGACGACCCGCGTGACCGCCGCCCCGTACGCCTGCGCCACGTCGACCGCGGTGTCGAGGAGGTGCTGGACCTCGTCCTCGGCCGCGATCTCGCCGGAGAGCAGCCCGCTCGACAACCGCGCGGACGCCGCTTGCCACCGCTCCCGGCGCCGGGCGGTGTCGAGCAGCAGGGCGTTCTCGACGGCGATCCCCGCGGCGCCGGCGAGCGCGGTGAGCAGCTGCTCGTCGTCGGCGGTGAAGCCGCCGTCGTGCTCGCTGCCGGCGACGTAGAGGGCGCCGCGGACGACGCCGCCCGCGCGCAGGGGGACGCCGAGGAACGACGGCACCGGCGGGGCGCCGTCGCGGTCGACCTCGCCGTGCGGGAGGCCGCCGACGAGCGTGGCGGTCTCGGCGTCCATCCCGGCGTGCACGAACCGCAGCACCCGGTCGTCGCGGACCACCGCGAGCGCGGCGGAGCGCGCCCCGACCAGCGTCCGCGTGCTCTCGACGATGCGCCCGACCAGGTCGTCGAGGTCGTGCCCGGCGGTGATCCGGTGGGTCGCGTCCAGCAGGTGGCGCAGCCGCCCCTGGGTCAGCTTCACCTCGGTCGCGCGCGCGATCAGCTGGTCGAGCAGCTCGTCGAGCTCCAGGCGGGCGACCGAGGGGAACGCGAGTCCCTCCGACGGCGCCGCGAGCGGTTCGGGCTGGTCGGGCACAGCACCACTTCTCGATGCCACGCTTCGTCATGGTCGTGCCGACCCTCGCCGTGTCAAGCGTTCCGGACTGATCGTCGGGACGTCCGGCCCTGGCTCCACGCCCCGGGCGGCGTGACGATGAGGCCCGGGAGGCGCGCGCGGGAGGTGGCGACGGTGGAGGAGCCGCACGGTCGCGCGCCCGTCGCCGCCCTCCTGCGCTCCCTGACCGCCCTGGCCACCGGGGCCGACCTCGACACCGTCCTCAAGCACCTGGTGGCGGCGGCCGCCGACCTGACCGACGCCCGGTGGGGCGAGCTGTGCGTGCACGGCGAGGACGGGTCACCGGCGCACGTCGTGTCGGCCGGCAGCGACGAGCCGCCGACCCGGACCCGCCTCGAGGTGCCCGTCCGGACGGGCGAGCGGGTGATCGGCACCCTGTCGCTGACCGGCCGCGACCTCACCGACGACGACGAGGAGACCGCGGCCGCGCTGGCCGGGACCGCCGCCGTCGCCGTGGAGCACGGCCGGCTGCTCCGCGACACCCGGCGGCTGCTGGACGAGGTGCGACGGCGGCAGCGCTGGCTCGAGGCGTCGGGGGAGATCACCGCGCAGGTGCTGGCGGGCGCCGACCCGGCCGAGGTGCTCGTGCTCGCCGCCGAGCGCTCCGTGGAGATCTGCGACGGCCTCGGCGCGGTGATCACCTCGCCGCCGGGCCCGGTCCTCGACGGCGACGACGTGCCGCCGGTCCGCGTCACGGTGAGCGTGGGGCTGGAGGGCCCGCTGCCCGTCGGCGCGCGGATCGCGGCGGTGTCGTCGCCGCTGGCCGAGGTGGCCCGCACGCGGGTGCCCCGGGTCGACGACGGCCTCGTGCTCGCCGTCGACGGGCACGAGCGCCGGCTGGGTCCCGCGCTGCTCGTCCCGCTCGACGGTGCCGAGGTCGTCACCGGCGTGCTCGTGGTGGTCCGCGACCCGCGGCGCGGCGGCGTCGACGACGAGGGCCTGGCCACCGTCGCGTCGTTCGCGGACCAGGCGGCGCTGGTGCTGCGCCTGACCGAGTCGCAACGGGCCCGGCGGCAGCTCGACGTGGCCGCCGACCGGGAGCGGATCGCCGCGGACCTGCACGACCACGTCCTGCAGCGCCTGTTCGCGCTCGGCCTGGGGCTGCAGGCCACCCAGGCCCGCATGCGGACGCTGCCCGAGGCCGCGAGCCGCGTCAACGAGGCGGTCGACCAGGTCGACGGCATCGTCCGCGACATCCGCACCAGCATCTTCGACCTCCACGCGCTCGACGGCGCCCCGGGCCTCGGCGGGCGGCTGCGCGGCGCCGTCGCGGAGATGGCGGTGCACGTCGAGACCGAGCCGGTGGTGCGCCTGTCGGGACCGGTCGACACCGTCCCCGAGGCGCTCGCCGCGCAGGTCGAGGCGGTGGTCCGCGAGGGCGTCTCCAACGCGATCCGGCACGGCGCCGCCGACTCGGTGATCGTGACGGTCTCCGTGGACACCGTCCTCGCGGTCGGCGTCACCGACGACGGCGTCGGCATCCCCGACACCGTGGCCCGCAGCGGCCTGGCCAACCTCGTCGCGCGGGCCCGCGCCCTCGGCGGCGACTCCGACGTCGGACGCCGGTCGCCCGGCCCCGGCACCCGGCTCACGTGGTGGGTCCCGTTCGACCCACCGGCCCCGCACGAGAGGACCCTGCCGTGATCACGGTGTTCCTGGTCGACGACCACGAGGTGGTGCGCCAGGGCGTCGCCGCGCTGCTCGACACCCAGGACGACATGGAGGTCGTCGGGGGCGCGGGCACCGTGACCGAGGCGCTGGCGGCGATCCAGACGCTGGCGCCCCGGGTGGCGGTGCTCGACGTGCGGCTGCCCGACGGCACGGGGATCGAGCTGTGCCGGGAGCTGCGCTCGCTGATGCCCGACCTCGCGTGCCTGATGCTGACGTCGTACACCGACGAGCGCGCGATGTTCGACGCGGTGCTCGCCGGCGCGTCCGGCTACGTGATCAAGGACGTGCGCGGCAACGACATCGTCAACGCCGTGCGCGAGGTGGGCTCGGGACGGTCGCTGCTGGACGGGCGGGCCGCGTCGGTACTGATGACACGGCTGCGGACGCGGACCGAGGCGCCGGACCCGCTCGCGGAGCTGACCGCCAAGGAGCGCGAGGTCCTCGGCTACATCGGCGACGGGCTGACCAACCGCGAGATCGGCGTGCGGATGTTCCTCGCGGAGAAGACCGTGAAGAACTACGTGTCGGCGCTGCTCGCGAAGCTGGGGATGCAGCGCCGGGTCCAGGCCGCCGTCCTCGCCGACCGGGTGCGCGCGGAGCGGGCGCGAGAGCTCTGACGATCCGGTAGGAACCCGGGCATGGACCTCGAGTTCACCGCCGCGCTGTTCGAGTGGCGCGGTCCCGCGCCGTTCTGGTGGCTGGCGCTGCCCGAGCACGGCCGCGACGTCGTCGACGCCGAGGACGCGTCGTACGGCTGGGGCGCGGTCCCGGTGCGCTGCCGCATCGGGGCGACGGAGTGGGAGACCTCGCTGCTGCCGAGGGACGGCGGCTACGTGCTGCCCGTGAAGAAGGCGGTGCGGTCCGCGGAGCAGCTCGGCGACGGCGACGAGGTCACGGTGGCGATGAGCGTCGTCCCGCGCGGCGGGCGCGCGGCCAACGGCACGGGCCGGACGGTCTGAGCGCCCCAGAGTCTGAGCGCCCTAGAACGGTGGCGGGTCGTCGATGAGGGGTGGCACGTCGTCGGCGGCGGTCGGCGTCGGGGCGGGCGCGGTGTGGCTTCGTGTGGCGAGCCGGGACGCGATCTTGGCGAGCCAGTCGGGGTCGTAGTCGCCATCGGTGATGTTGGGACCGTCGTCCGGCAGAGGCCGGGGTCGCCCTGCGGGGCGCGGGTCGGGGAGCGGTCGCAGGATCGTCCTCGGCCCGAAGGTGTGGGTCACCCCCGCGCGGGTGGTGATGACGAAGTGGCCGGGTCGGGGTCGGCGCACCGTCCAGCCGGCGAGGTGCTTCACGCGGTGGTCATGAGTGCACCAGGCGCCGAGGTTCCACGTCAGCGTCGGGCCCCCGGCGGCGTGGTCCCGGGTGTGGTCGATCTCGGCGCGATGCGCGGACCGACCGCACCACGGCGCGACGCACGCCCGGTCACGGGCGCGGACCCAGCGTTCCGCCTCGGCGCCCGCTCGACGGCGGCGCCGGCGATCGGGTCCGGCGTCGGCGTCCGGCGGACGTCCGAGCTGCCCGGTCGCCTCGAGGCCGTCCACGCGGTGCCGTAGCTCGGCGAGCAGATCGCCCCAGCCGAGATGATCAGCGGGGTCGAGGGCGTGGAGCAGCGTCGTCGGAACCTGGAGTTCGACGATCGCCCCGCAGCGCACCGCACCGGGTGCTCGCTGCCCCCGCGCCCGGTGCGGACCGCGGGGGCCGGGTGGTCGGGTCGGTCGTCGCCGGGCGAGCAGGACGTGGTGGAGGTGTCCGTCGGGGGTGGTGAGCACGACACGCCACTCGCCGTCGTGGCGAGCGGCGAGGAGGTCGCGGGCGAGGGACGCGGTGGCCGCGCCGTAGCCGGGGACGGTGGCGGGGTGCTCGTCGAGTCCGAGTGCCGTGGTCAGCCGGAGGCGCACCTCCACGGCGCCCTGGCGGATCCGCCCGGTGCGGCGCTCGCGCGCCACCGGCTCGTCCTCGTCCGGATCGCCCGGGAGGTCGGGGAGATCGAGCGCACCCTGCTGGGGGTTCTCGTCGGGGACATCGTCCGACGGGTCCTCCGGGTCGCCGCACGGTCTGGCGTCGGGGCTGCTGCCGTCGTCGGGGCTGCTGCCGTCGTCGGGTCCGCCGTCGTCGGGTCCGCCGTCGTCGGGTCCACCGTCGTCCGGACCGTCGTCCGGACCGTCGTCCGGACCGTCGTCCGGACCGTCGTCCGGACCGTCGTCCGGACCGTCGTCCGGACCACGGTCGTCGGGGTCGTCGTCGGCGGCGATGGTGGAAGCGGCGTGGTACTCGGCGGCGAGCTGGACGGCGATGTCACGGTCGGTCATGCCCGCGGTGCTGCCGTTGAGCAGCCGCATGCCGACCTGCAGCCGCAGCTGATTGATCGGGGTGAGGACCCCCAACTGGCGTGCGGCCGCCGCCAACGCGTCGATCCGTGCGTTGGAGTCGATGCCGTCCTCGGCCGGCGTGTCCACGAACGACAAGGTCGCCGTCCCCGCCGGGTTGGCCGTCAGCAGGACCCGCCCGCGGGCCTCGGCCCGCCGGCGGCGGCGCTCGGCCCACTCCGGGTCGATGGCGAGCACGATCTCCTCGAGCCGCTCTCGCAGCATCGCCACCGGCAGTCCGGCCGCGTCGGGCAGCACCTCACCGACAGCATGGCCGGCGTGGTCCTGAGAGAGATCGGTCGTCAGCTCGCTGATCGCGCGGACCTTCGGCTCGTCGAGCTCGCCACGCCACAACGCGTCGCCGAGCGCCGGGAGCCGCTCGAACAGGTCGTCGGCGAGGTCGAGGCGCCGCGAGGCCATGGTGCGCGACCAGCCCAACAGGGCGGCGACCTCGTCGCCGGAGAACTCGTCCGAGCTCGCCAGCCGCCCCGTGGTCTCTTTCTGGGCGATCCCCAGCTCTCGCAGGCCGGCCAGGAGCTGGGCCTCGGCGCGGTTGTGCGCCCGCCACCGGCCCCGGACGTAGGCGGCCAGGGCTTCGCCGGTCAGGTCCGTCGGGTCGAGGGCGTCGAGCACCCCGACGAGGTCGGCATCGGGGTCACGACCGTTCAGCGCGGCCGCCAGGCCCGCCTCCAGGTTGTCCACGATGCTCACACCGATCACGCTAGAGGCGACCCCCGACAACGACGCCCCGCGGAAGGCGTGCACGGCTCCGGTGCAGATCACGGAACGGTCACGATTCGGCGGGTCGGCGAGGTGGGTCCGCGAGGGACTACCCGGCCTGCGCCGTCCGCGCTCCCGAGCGTTCGGCCCCGATCCCGGCGGCGACGACCGCGGCGATCCCCAGGGCCGCCTCGAGCGACGGTGTCTGGGCGAGCAGCGCGGCGCCGATGGCGAGCGCGATCGCGGGCTCCAGACACATGAGCGTGCCGAACGCGGCGGTCGTGAGCCGGCGCAGCGCCAGCAGCTCCAGGCTGAACGGCACGACCGGCATGAGCAGCGCGATCCCGAGGGCGACGAGCAGCACCGTGAGGTCGAGCTGCCCGGTGCCGAGGTCGGCGAGCAGGCCGGGCCCGGCGACGACGGCCGCGACGAGCCCCGCCACCGGCATCGAGACGGCAAGCCCCGTCAGGCCGGTGACGTGGTCGCCGACGCGCTGGGTGAGCAGGATGTAGCCCGCCCAGCAGGCCGCCGCGGCGAGGGCGAAGCCGACGCCGGCGGGATCGAGGCCGGCCTGCCAGGGGTGGGTCAGCAGCACGACGCCGACGGCGGCGAGCAGCGCCCAGCCCCGGGCGCGCCCGCGACCCCGGACCAGCGCGACCCCGAGCGGGCCGAGGAACTCCAGCGCCGACGCGGTGCCCAGCGGGATGCGGGCGATGGCCTCGGTGAACAGGATCGTGAGCCCTGCGGTGACTGTGCCCAGCGCGACGCACGCGAGCAGGCTCGAGCGCGTGAACGCCGACGGGCGCGGGCGCACGAGCGCGAGCAGCAGCACCCCGGCGAACAGCAGCCGCAGCGCCGCCGTGCCGGCCGGGCCGACGGCCTCGAAGAGCCCGACCGACAGTGCGAGCCCCAGTTGCACGCACAGCATGGCGCCGATCGCCATCCCCGCCCCGGCGCGGGGGGAGGCGAGGCGGCCGGGGGTGGCGGGGAGCGCGGGGGCGGTCACGAGCACAGTGAAGAGCGCGCGACCGTTCACGTCCACGTGAGATTGCTTCACAGAACGTTCGCTGATCACGGATGATGGCTGCGTGGACACCCGACGCCTGCCCTATCTCGTCGAGTTCGACCGGCACGGCTCGATGCGGGTGGTCGCCGAGCTCCTGGGGACGAGCACCTCGGTGGTCTCCCAGCAGATCGCGGCCCTCGCCCGCGAGGCCGGCACGGCGCTCGTCGAGCCGGACGGGCGGCGCGCGCGCCTGACGCCCGCCGGGCAGCGTCTCGCCGAGCACGGGCGCGCGATCCTGGCCGCGGTCGAGTCGGCGCAGCGCGACCTCGACCCGCACGCCGAGCCCCGCGGGCTGGTCCGCGTCGCCGGGTTCGCCAGCGCGATCCGCCGCACGCTGATGCCGACCGTCGTCGCGCTGGGCCGCACGCACCCGCAGGTCGCGCTGACGATCCGCGAGTACGAGCCGGCCGAGGCGCACGCGATGCTCGTCGCCGACCGGATCGACCTCGCCCTGACCTACGACTACGACCTCGCCCCGGCCGCGCTCGACCCCGACCTCGCCGCGACGCCGCTGTGGACCACGGCGTGGGTGCTCGCGGTCCCCGCCGGCGAGGTGCCGGACGAGGCGGCCGACTCCCTCGCGGTCATGACCGCCTTCCGCGACCGCGCCTGGATCGGCAACTCCCGCAATCCCGCCGACGAGCAGGTGCTGCGCACGCTCGCGTCGATGGCGGGCTTCGCGCTGCGGACCACGCACGAGGCGGACAGCCTCGACCTCGTCGAGGACCTCATCCTCGCGGGCCTCGGCGTCGGCCTGCTCCCGCACGACCGCCCCACCGCGCCGGGCGTCGCGATCGTCCCGCTGAGCGCCCCCGCGGTGCGGCTGCGCGCGGCCGCCGTCGTTCGCCGGGGCCGCGAGACCTGGCCGCCCCTGGCCCTCGTGCTCGACCAGGTGGCGCAGGCGGTCGGCTAGAGCGACGGCACGCGCTCGTCCAGCTCGGCGAGCCAGGCGAGGAACGCCCGGGCCTGCGGTGACGGCCGCGGCTCGGAGTGGGGCCGCAGCAGGTAGTGCGCCTGGCGGGCCGGCCAGGCGCCGTCCAGGGCGAGGGCGACCCGCCCAGCGCGGACGGCCGTGCGGGCGAAGCGCTCGGGGATCACCGCGCACGCGTCCCCGGCGGCGACGATCTCGAGCGCCGCCAGGCTGGTGTCGACGGTGAGTGCCCGCGACGGGCGCGGGGCGTCGGCGGGCAGCAGCCGCGGCCAGAGGTCGTCGAAGCCGAGGACCTGGACCCGGTGGCGGGCGGCGAGGTCGGCGACCGACTCCACCGGGCGGTCGCCGGGCCCCCGGATCGCGAGGGCGTGGTCCTGGTGGAGCACCTCGCTGTGCACGCCGGCCCACGGTCCGCGGCCCTGGTGGATGTCGACGTCCACGTCCCCGGGGTCGAGCGCCTCGGACCAGACGGCGCACACGACGCGCAGGTCGATCTCGGGGTGGCGGTCCTGGAAGTCGCCGACGTGCGGGGCCAGCCACGTGGCCGCGTAGGAGACCTGGGTGCGCACGGTGAGCTGCTCGCGGCGCGCCGGCCCGAACAGCCCGGTCGTCGCGACGGCGAGGTCGTCGAGGCTCTCGCGCACGGCGGGCAGGTAGGCGCGGCCGAGCTCGGTGAGCCGGACGGTGCGGGGGAGCCGTTCGAAGAGCGGCACGCCGAGGTGCGTCTCCAGCGACCGGACGCGCTGGCTGATCGTGGCGGGGGAGACGTGCAGCTCCTCGGCGGCCGCCGCGAAGCTCTCGTGGCGCGCGGCCGCCTCGAACGCCTGGACGGACACGAGCGGGGGCAGCGGTGCGCGCACGTCGGGACCCTAGCCTCAGGATTCCGGGGTCTCAGGGTCCGTTCGCGTTGTTTGATCGTGGCCCGAGTTCGCGACGAGGGTGGAGGCGCTCGCCCGCATCCCCTGGAAGGACCCTCCGTGAGCCAGACCCTCGACCACCCGCCCGCCGCGCCGGAGGGCACGGTGACGCTCGACGAGCGCCACCTCGCGCTCGTGCTCGACGGCCGGCGGCGCCGCTTCCACTACGTGTGGTTGCGCGACAACAGCTGGGCCGGTCCGGACCGGGTGGCGCAGTCCGGCGAGCGCCGGCTCGTCACCGGGGCGATCCCACCCGGCGTCCGCCCGACCGCCGCCTCGTTCGACGCCGTCGCGGGTCTCGAGGTGCTGTGGAACGACGGGCAGGCCTGCGTGTACGCGCCGGAGTGGCTGCGCCGTCACGACTACTCGACCGGTCCCCGCCGGCGTCCCCGTCCCGCGGCGGCGCTGTGGCCGGCGGACGCGGGGAATCCCCCGCGGTTCGCGCACGCCGACGTCGTCGGCAGCGTCGACGGGCAGCTCGCCTGGCTCGACGCCGTCGCCGCGCACGGGGCCGCGGTCGTCACCGGCGTCCCGTCGCGCCACCACGAGGTCGAGCGGTTCGCGCAGACCGTCGGCCACGTCCGCGAGGTCGCGTTCGACCGCGTGCACGACGTGCGCCACGACCCCGCCGGCTACAACGTCGCGCACACCTCCGGCGAGCTGCGTCCGCACACCGACATGCCGAGCTACGACTGGCCGCCCTCGGTGCAGCTGCTGCACTTCCTCGTCAACCGGGCACGGGGCGGCGACTCGACGCTGGTCGACGGGTGGGCGGCACTCGCCGAGCTGCGCCGCGACGCGCCGGAACACTTCGCCACCCTGTGCCGGGTCCCCGTGCCGTTCCAGTTGTTCAGCGAGGACGAGGACACCTGGGCGGAGAACCCGATGGTCACCCTCGACGCCGACGGCGAGGTCCGGCTCCTGCGCTTCTCCAACCAGCTCGCCCAGCCCCTCGCCGCGCCCTTCGACGAGGTCGAGGCCTTCTACGCCGCCTACCGGCACCTCGCCGGGATCATCGACTCGGGCCGGTACCGCGCGAGCTTCCGGTGCGACGACGGCGACCTCGTCACCGTGCACTCCCACCGCGTGCTGCACGGCCGGCTGCCCTACGACCCGGCCAGCGGCGCCCGGCACCTGCAGGACGTCTACATGGACGTCGACGACCTCCTCGCCCGCCGCCGCGTGCTGCGCGGCGAGCACAAGCCGCTGCCCGCGCAGACCCCGGGGGAGACCGCATGACCGACACCGTCGGGTTCACCGCCATGGCCGACGGGACGGCCGACGACTACCGGTTGCTCGCGCGCTACGAGGACGCCGAGCTCGCCCGCTTCCCGGACCGCGTATTGGGCTGGCTGCGCGCGATGGACGACCACACCGGCTACCGGGTCACCCGCCTCGAGCACAGCCTGCAGGCCGCCACCCGGGCCCACCGCGCCGGCGAGGACGAGGAGACCGTCGTCTGCGCGCTCCTGCACGACATCGGCGACGTGCTCTCGCCCGCCAACCACTCCGAGGTCGCCGCCGCGGTGCTGCGCCCGTACGTCTCGGAACGAAACCACTGGGTGCTCGCCCACCACGGGGTGTTCCAGGGCAAGTACTGGTTCCACCACGTCGGCGCCGACCCGGACGCGCGCGAGCGGTGGGCCGACCACCCCTGGTACCAGGACTGCGTCGACTTCTGCGCGCGCTACGACCAGAACAGCTTCGACCCCGACCACCCGTCCGAGTCGCTGGCGTTCTTCGAGCCGATGGTCCGGCGGATCCTGGCTCCCGAGCGGGTCACCGCGCCCGATCAGGCTCCGACGTAGTCCGCGAGGTGCCGGCCGGTCAGCGTCGACCGGTCGGCGACCAGCTCGGCCGGCGTGCCCTCGAACACCACGAGACCGCCGTCGTGCCCGGCGCCCGGACCGAGGTCGATGATCCGGTCGGCGTGCGCCATCACGGCCTGGTGGTGCTCGATGACGATCACCGACTTCCCGGAGTCGACGAGCCGGTCGAGCAGCCCCAGCATCTGCTCGACGTCGGCGAGGTGCAGGCCCGTGGTCGGCTCGTCGAGCACGTACACGGTGCCCTGCTCGGCCATCTGCGTCGCGAGCTTGAGCCGCTGGCGCTCGCCGCCCGACAGCGTGGTCAGGGGCTGGCCGAGCGTGAGGTAGCCCAGGCCGACGTCGGCGAGCCGCACGAGGATCCTGTGCGCGGCCGGGGTCTTCGCGGGACCCGCGCCGAAGAACTCGACGGCCTCCGCGACCGGCATCGCGAGGACCTCGCTGATGTCCTTGGCTCCCAGGCGGTACTCCAGCACCGACGCGTCGAAGCGCTTGCCCTCGCACACCTCGCAGAGGGTCGAGATGCCCGCCATGATCCCGAGGTCGGTGTAGATCACGCCCGCGCCGTTGCAGTTGGGGCACGCGCCCTCGGAGTTGGCGCTGAACAGCGCGGGCTTCACGCCGTTGGCCTTCGCGAACGCCTTACGGATCGGCTCGAGCAGCCCGGTGTAGGTGGCCGGGTTGCTGCGCCGCGAGCCCTTGATCGGGGCCTGGTCGACCACGACGACGCCGTCGCGCCCGGCGACCGACCCGTGGATCAGCGAGCTCTTGCCCGAGCCCGCGACGCCGGTGACGGCGACCAGCACGCCGAGCGGGATGTCGACGTCGACGCCGCGCAGGTTGTGGCTGTCGGCGCCGCGCACCTCGAGCGCGCCCGTCGGGGTCCGGACCGCGTCCTTGAGCGACGCGCGGTCGTCGAGGTGGCGGCCGGTCAAGGTGCCGCTGCGGCGCAGGCCCTCGAGGGAACCCTCGTAGACGATCTCGCCGCCGGCGCGGCCCGCACCCGGCCCGAGGTCGACGACGTGGTCGGCGATCGCGATGGTCTCGGGCTTGTGCTCGACGACGAGGACGGTGTTGCCCTTGTCGCGCAGGCGCAGCAGCAGGTCGTTCATGCGCGCGATGTCGTGCGGGTGCAGCCCGATGGTGGGCTCGTCGAAGACGTAGGTGACGTCGGTGAGCGCCGAGCCGAGGTGGCGGATCATCTTGGTGCGCTGCGCCTCGCCGCCCGACAGCGTGCCCGCCGGCCGGTCGAGCGAGAGGTAGCCGAGCCCGATCTCGACGAACGAGTCGAGAGTCTCCGACAGCGACCCGAGCAGCGGGCGCACTCCTTCACGGGTCGAGCTCCGCTCCGCTCCGTCTCCCGCCGACGGCTCGTCCAGCCCCCGCACCCAGTCGGCGAGGTCGCTGATCTGCATCGCGGCGACGTCGCCGATGTTCTTGCCGTCGATCGTCGAGGACCGGGCGGCCTCGCTCAGGCGCGTGCCGTGGCAGTCCGGGCAGGTCGTGAACACCACCGCGCGGTCGACGAACGTCCGCACGTGCGGCTGCATCGCCTCCCGGTCCTTGGACAGGAAGGACTTCTGGATCTGGTTGATCAGCCCGGTGTAGGTGAGGTTGATGCCCTCGATCTTGAGCTTGACCGGCTCCTTGTAGAGCAGATCGTTCAGCTCGCGCTTCGTGAACTGCCCGATCGGCTTGTCCGGGTCGAAGAACCCGCAGCCGCGCAGGATGCGGCCGAACCAGCCGTCCATGCTCATGCCCGGGATCGTGATCGCGCCCTCGTTGATCGACTTCGAGGCGTCGTAGAGCGCGGTCAGGTCGAAGTCGGACGCGGTGCCGCGGCCCTCGCAGCGCGGGCACATGCCGCCGGTGATGCTGAAGTCGCGGCGCTCCTTGATCTCGCGGCCGCCCTTCTCGAACGTCACCGCGCCGGCGCCGCTGATCGAGGCCACGTTGAACGAGAACGCCTGGGGGCCGCCGATGTGCGGCGTGCCCAGCCTGCTGAACAGGATCCGCAGCATCGCCCCGGTGTCGGTGGCCGTACCGACCGTCGAGCGGACGTCGCCGCCCATCCGCTCCTGGCCGACGACGATCGCCGTGGTCAGCCCGTCGAGGACGTCGACGTCGGGGCGGTTCAGCGTCGGCATGAAGCCCTGCACGAACGCGCTGTAGGTCTCGTTGATCATCCGCTGGGACTCGGCGGCGATCGTGCCGAACACCAGCGAGCTCTTGCCGGACCCGGAGACCCCGGTGAACACGGACAGCCGGCGCTTCGGCAGCTCGACGCTGACGTCACGCAGGTTGTTCTCGCGCGCGCCGTGGACGCGGATCAGGTCGTGGCTGTCGGCGTCGTGAGCGGTCGACGTCGCCGTCCCGTCGGCCTGACTCAGGACCGTGCTCATCGGATCTCCGTCCCCCTGCTGGCGGTCACTTCACCTCGAAGATGCGGATCATGTTGCCCGCCGGGTCGCGCAGCGCGCAGTCGCGCACGCCCCACGGCTGGTCGGTGGGCTCCGAGACGACGTCGGCGTCCCCGGCCTGCAGCCGCTCGAAGGTCGCGTCGACGTCGGGCGAGGCGAGGTTGATGCTCGCGTACGTCCCCTTGGCCATCATCTCCGCGACGACGCGCCGCTCGTCCTCGGTGATGCCGGGGTCGGCCGTCGGCGGGTGCAGCACGATCGACGTGCCCGGCTGGCCCGCGGGACCGACGGTGAGCCAGTGCATGCCCATGTACTCGACGTCGTTGCGGACCTCGAAGCCCAGGGTGTCGCGGTAGAAGGCCAGCGAGGCCTCGTGGTCGTCGTGGGGGAGGAACGCCTGGTAGATCGTGATGTCGGTGGTCATGACGTTCACGCTAGGGAGGCGCCGACGACCGGTGCTTCTCGATTCCTGACCGGTCGCGTGACCTTCTTGGCCACGCACGGCGCCATGCCCTCGGCCTCGCGCGAGGCCTCGCGGCGATAGACGCTCGGTGACATCCCGACCAGCTCGGTGAAGCGCGTGCTGAACGTCCCGAGCGACGACGAGCCGACCGCGAAGCAGACGTCGGTGACGCTCATGTCGCCCCGGCGCAGCAGCGCCATCGCCCGTTCGATGCGCCGGGTCATGAGGTAGCTGTAGGGCGATTCGCCGTAGGCGCGCCGGAACTCCCGGCTGAGGTGCCCCGCCGACCAGTGCACGCCGCGCGCCAGCGCCTCGACGTCGAGGGGCTGGGCGTACTCGCGGTCGATGCGGTCGCGGACGCGGCGCAGCAGCGCGAGGTCGCGCAGGTGCTCCTCCCGGGGCGTCCGGCTCGTCACCCGGTGGATCGTGCCACGTCGGGGCCCGGGGACGAACCGGACGAGGCGACGTGCGGGAGGACGTCGGCCGCGAGGCGCTCCATCTGCTCGCGGTCGTCGGCGACGCTCTCGCCCAACGGGTCGAGCAGGATCATCCCGGCGCCCGCGTCGCGGACCGCGACCAGCCCGCGCACCACGTCGTCGGGCGACCCGGTGACGGGCACGTCCTCGATCCCGGGCTTGTCGCCGTACAGCCCGTGCAGGCTCGCCACCATGCGCTCGCGCGCCCGCCCCGGGGCGTCGTCGACGCGGACGTAGACGCGCTTGGCGAGCGGGAACCCCGCCGCGTCGCGGCCCTGGTCCTCCAGCTCGCGGCGCAGCGTCACGACCTGGTCGGCGAAGGCCGCCGTGGTCACCGAGCCGGCGCCGAGGAACGCGTCGCCGAGCCGCACGGCGCGGGCGAGCGCCCGCGGTGCGCTGCCGCCGAACCAGACCGGCGGGTGCGGGCGCTGCACGGGCTTCGCGGCGATCGGCAGGTCCTCGACGCGCCGGAACCGCCCGTCGAACGTCACCCGCGGCGTGTCGGACCAGGCCTCCTTCATCAGCGCCAGCCCCTCGGTGAAGCGCGCGACGAAGCTCTCGCGCTCGACGCCGAACGCCGCGAACGGCCGCCCTCCGCCGCCGGGCGCGAGGCCGACGTCGAGGCGGCCGTGGCTCAGGCGGTCGACGGCGGTGAGCGAGGCCGCGAGGAGCAGCGGGTCGTGCAGGGTGGTGATGAGGACGCCGACACCCAGCCGGAGCCGCTCGGTGCACGCCGCCGCGTAGGCGAGCACCTCCAGCGGCGCGAGCACCGGCGCCTCGCCGATCGTCAGCTCCATGGTCCAGGCGCCGTCGAACCCCAGCTCCTCCGCGCGGGCGAGGTGCGCCTTCACGCCGTCCGCGTCGAACGCGTCCGCGCCGAACTGGGGGATCGCGATCGACCAGCGCACGCGCCGACGGTAGCGCCCGGCACCAGTCTTGTGCACGCTCCGTAGCGGCGCTGTCGTGTTGCTGACGGCCCCGGCCGCCGTCGTTGACCCCCTCGCGGGGCATGTCGAGACTCTCCGTGACGGGGCGCGGTCGCGGTCCCGCGGGGAGCACGCCCAGGGGGACGCCCATGACCACCGCCGCCCACCAGCCCGCGCGAGCCCGGTCGGGCGTCCTCGCCCGGTACCCGCTGACGTCCTTCTTCGTGCTCGCCTACCTGCTCACGTGGCTGGTCTGGTCGCCCTGGGTGTTCGGCCGCGACGGCGCGGGCTGGCTGCCGACCAGCATCGACCCGGCGCTCGTCGGCTACCTCAACGCGTTCGCGATCCTCATGGGCCCGACCGTCGCCGCCCTCGTGGTGACCGCGGCCTGTGAGGGCGGCGCCGGCGTCCGGCGCCTGCTCGCCCGCGTCGTGCGCTGGCGCGTGGGGTGGATGTGGTACCTGGTCGCCCTCGTCGCCGTGCCGGTGCTCGCCGTGCTCGGCTGCGTCGTCTACAGCGGGACGCTGCCCGACGTCGCCGCGATCGGCGGTCCGGCGTTCCTGCTGAGCTACGTCCCGTCCTTCCTGCTCGTCGCGGTCCTGGGCGGCCCGCTGTTCGAGGAGATCGGCTGGCGCGGCTTCGCCCTGCCCCGGCTGCAGCGCCGGATGGCGCCGGCCGCCGCGGCGCTGGTGCTCGGGCTGCTGTGGACGTTCTGGCACCTGCCGCAGTTCTTCAGCCCGTCCTGGGCCGAGGCGTCCGGCGGCGGGGGGCCGATCGGCATCGCGCTCTACACGCTGACCGTGCTGTCGTTCTCGGTCGTCATCTCGTGGATCTTCAACAACACCCGGGCCAGCGTGCTGATCGCGATCCTCGTCCACACCTCGATCGACGCCGTCTCGACCCTGCTGCCGCCGATGTTCCCGCCCGGCGTCGGGTCGAGCGCCGTTCCGGTGATCATCGCGTTCGGCGGTGCCGCCCTCGTGCTGCTGGCCGTCACGCGCGGCCGGCTCGGGATCGGGCGTCTGCGGGCGGAGGACGCGTAGCCTCGCCGCCCTGGGGGTGGTCGCGATCCCGCTCGACCCGTCCGCACGCCGGACCATGATCGCGGCCCTCGTCCCGGACGCCGAGCCGCTGGTCGGCGCGTTCCGGGACGAGCTCGACCCCACCGCGCGGCGCGGACTCGGCGCGCACCTGACGCTCGTGTACCCGTTCGTCGAGCCCGCGTCCGTCACCGACGGCGTCGTCACGGCGTTGCGTGCCGCGGTCGCGGAGGTGCCGGCGTTCGACGGCACGTTCGGCGAGCTCCGGTGGTTCGGCCGGCGCGTGCTCTGGCTGGCCCCGGATCCGGTCGCGCCGTTCCGGGAGATCGCCGACCGCGTCCGCGCGGCGTTCCCGCAGCTGCCCGCCGAGCAGCGCGAGCTCGTCCCGCACCTGACCGTCGGGCTCCGGCGCGAGGCCCCGGAGGCGTCCCTGCGGGCCGCGGCGGCCGCCATCGCGCCGCGGCTCCCGCTGACCACGCGCATCGACCGCGTCGCGCTGATGGTGCGGACCGCGACGTGGGACGTCGGCGCGGACGCCCCGCTCGGGGTCAGTCCTTCTGGACCGTCCGCGCCAGGATCCCGAGCGTCGCCCTGAGGGAGTTCGGGTGGATCACCGGGAAGATGTCGCGGGCCGCCCACTCCGGGTGGATGTCCGACCAGTCGTAGTAGGACGTCACGCGCGTGCCGTCCTCGGCGGGCTCGAGCCGGTAGCCGTAGACGTGGCCGATGATCGGGCGCACCTGGCCCTCGATCGTCCAGGCGATCTCGACGTCGGGCTCGTAGACGGTGATGACGACCTGGACGTCGTAGCGACCGAGGGGCCGGTCGCCCAGCGCCTCGCGGTCCATGTGGACGGTGAACCGGTCGCCGACGCCCTCGACGGGCTCGCCGTCGGCGTCCATGAGCATGCCCGAGCTGTCGATCGCGACGTGGCCGTGCGGGTCGCGCAGGACGTCGAAGATGGACGCCGGGTCGGCCGCGATCCATCGGGTGACCTCGATGCGCTGCTCGCTCACGGTACGGAGCATGTCACCCCGAGTGGCACATCAGCGGTCCGGATGGGGCGGAACAGCCGTCCCGCCGAACGCGTTGTGCCACCTGCAGGCGAAAGACGAGGAGGAAATCCGTGGCCACTCAGACCGCGATCCTGGCCGGCGGGTGCTTCTGGGGCGCCCAGGAGCTGCTGCGCCAGCGACCCGGCATCCTCTCGACCCGGGTCGGCTACTCCGGTGACCCGAACACCCCGAACGCCACCTACCGGCGCCACGGCGACCACGCCGAGGCCGTCGAGGTCGTGTTCGACGACTCCACGATCTCCTACCGCGAGATCCTCGAGTTCTTCTTCCAGATCCACGACCCGTCGACCCGCGACCGCCAGGGCAACGACATCGGTCGCAGCTACCGCTCGGCGATCTACTACACGACCCCCGAGCAGGAGAGCGTCGCCCGCGACACCATCGCCGACGTCGACGCCTCCGGCCTCTGGCCCGGACCGGTCGTCACCGAGGTGGAGCCGGCGAGCGACTTCTGGGAGGCCGAGCCGGAGCACCAGGACTACCTCCAGAAGATGCCCTGGGGCTACACGTGCCACTTCGTGCGCCCGGGCTGGGTGCTTCCCAAGCGCGAGGAGACGACGTCGGCATGACGGCCGTGGAGGAGGACCTGACCGCGGAGTGGGCCGCCTGGCACGCGGAGCGCGAGGACGTGCTCCGCGCGCCGCACGGGTGGCTCAGCCTCACGGGGCTGCACTGGCTCGACGGTGAGGCCCGCGCCTACGCGGACCTGCCGGGCACGTGGCGGGCCGCGGACGGCGGCGCGGAGATCACCGCCGCGGCCGGCGACGACGTGTCCGTGGACGGCGAGCGGGTCGACGGCACCGTCCGCGTGGAGCCCGTCGACGGCAAGCCCGGCGTGCTCGTCGCCGTCGGCGAGCGGCGGGTCGAGGTGATCCGCCGGGAGGAGCACGTCGCCCTGCGCGTCCGCGACCCGCAGGGTCCGACCCTGGCGGCGTTCACGGGCGTGCCGGCGTTCCCCGTCGACGCCGCGTGGGTCGTCAGCGGGCGGTTCAGCCCGTGGGACGAGCCGCGGCGCATCGACGTCGACACCGTCGTCGACGGCCTCGGGTTCCACCCGACCGCCGTCGGGACGGTGCGCTTCACCCTCGGCGGCGAGGAGCAGGAGCTCATCGCGCTCGGCGGCGACGGTGACGAGCTGCGGCTGCACTTCCGCGACGCCACCTCGGGGGACACCACCTACGGCGGCGGTCGTGTGCTGCGCACCGACGGTCCCGCCGAGGACGGCTCCGTGCGGATCGACCTCAACCGCACGCTGAACCTGCCGTGCTCGTTCACGGCGTTCGCCACCTGCCCGCTGCCCCCGGCGGGCAACGTGGTCACGGTGCCGGTCGAGGCGGGGGAGAAGACGCCGGTCTAGCCGGTCGTATGGCCGTACCGAGTGGTTGCAAATCAGGACCACTACGGTACGGTCATGCGCCATGTCCGCACACACCGGGAAGGTCGCGCTCATCACCGGCGCGGCGCGGGGACAGGGCCGCAGCCACGCGTGGCGGCTCGCCGAGCAGGGCGCGGACGTCGTCGCGATCGACGTCTGCGCGCCGCACCCGGGCGTCGCCTACCCGATGGCGAGCCCGGACGACCTCGAGGAGACGGCCGCGGGCATCCGCGCGCGGGGCGGGCGGGTGAGCGCTCACGTCGCCGACGTCCGCGACGCCCCTGCGCTGGATGAGGCCGTGGCGGCCGGGATCGACGAGCTCGGCGGGATCGACATCGTGCTCGCCAACGCCGGCATCGGGATGGCGTCGCCGGACGTCAGCGCCGCGCAGGCGTTCCGCGACCAGCTCGACGTCAACACCGTCGGCGTCTGGAACACCGTCCAGGCCGCGGCGCCCACGATGATCGAGCAGGGCCGCGGCGGCGCGGTCGTCGTCACCAGCTCGTCGATGGGGCTCACCGGCCGGGGTGGCGACGGCACCGGGCAGAGCGACGGCTACGTCGCCAGCAAGCCCGCGGTGGTCGGGCTCGTGCGGGCCTGGGCGCACTGGCTCGCGCCGCACTCCATCCGCGTCAACTCCGTGCACCCGTCGGGGGTCGCGACGACGATGGTGCTCAACGACGCGGTCGCCGCCCTCTTCACGGATCCGCCCGCCGGCGAGGTCCCCGACGTCGGCAACCTGCTGCCCGTCGGTCTCCTCGCCCCCGAGGACATCACCGCCGCCGTCGACTGGCTCGTCTCCGACGGCGCCCGCTACGTCACCGGCGTCGCGCTGCCCGTCGACGCGGGGTTCACGGCGCGCTGATGTGCTGCGACGACGACGAGGTGCTCGACCTCCCTGCGCCGGCGATCGAGGCGCTCGCCCACTACCGGCGCCTGCGCGATCAGCGCGTCTGGGACTGGGGCGACGAGGACCTGCCCGAGTTCTTCCGGCTCGCCCGCTTCTCGCGGCTCGGGGACCTGACCGACGCGCTCGCCGCGACCGGCGGGGACTGGCCTGCCGCGATCCGCCGCGTCGCGGGGGAGACGCCGCCGCCGGGCCTCGTGGTGCTCGACGTCCCGTCCGCCGGGGCGGTCGTCCCGCGGGTCGGGGCGCCGAGGCTCGCGATCGCCGGGCGTCCGGTGACCCTCGACGTCGTGGTCGACGCGGCCGTGGCCGCCACGGTGGTCGTCGCCGGCACGCCGGTCACGGTCGCCGCGGGCGGGGCGGCCGTCGCGACGGTGGAGGTCGACGGCGCGCTGGCGGTGTCGTGTGCCGGGTCGGTGGTCGACGTCCCGGGTGCGCTCGAGGTCCCGCCCGCGGCGACGCTGCGGGTGCGTTCCGGCGCGTGGTCGCGGTGGTCGGTGGTCGACGCCGCGGGCGGCGGGTGGTGGCCGGACGGGGTCCCGGCGAAGACCGATGCCGCGCACCGGCCGTACTTCCACGCCCGCGACACCACGCTGACCGTCCCGGCCGGCGAGCTGACCGTGACCTGCACGCGCGGGCCCGAGTACGCGCCGGTGACGACGACGGTGGCGGTCGCCGGTGAGGACGCGGTGGTCGACCTGGAGCCCGAGCGACTCGTCGACCCGGCCGCCGAGGGGTGGCACTCCGCCGACCTGCACGTCCACCTCAACTACTCCGGCGACCTCGTCGTCACCCCGGAGCAGGCCCGGGCGATGCAGCGCGGCGAGGGCTTGGAGCTCATGAACCTCACCGCGGGCAACCTCGGCGGCGCGCACGTCTACGACCGCGCCCTGTTCGAGGCGACGGTGGGGGAGGACCTGTGGGCCCTTCCCGACGGCACGGTCGCCCGCACGTCGGTGGAGTTCCGCAACGACCTGCTCGGCCACGTCCACGCCCTGGCCCCGACCGCCCCGCCGACGCGCTACCAGACCGGCCACCCGGGCTCGGAGCACCCGCACGACTGGCCGCCGAACGCCGTCGCCTGTGCCGAGCTGCGGGCCGCGGAGGCGTCGACGCACTACGCCCACCCGGTGTTCGCGGGGTGCGGGACCTCCGACGACCCCTACGACCCGTTCCTCGCGCCGCACCGGACCGTCGAGGCGCGCGAGCTCGTCGCCGACGCCGCGCTGGGGCTGGTCGACGCGATGGAGGTCGTGTCCTGCTTCGCCGACCGCGCCGGCGCGGAGCTCTACCACCGGCTGCTGGGGTGCGGGCTGCGCCTCGCGGCGGTCGCCGGGAGCGACGTGTTCCTGTCGTTCGCACACGGGCCGGGGGTGGCGTCGAACCCGCCGGGGTGGCTGCGCACCTACGCCGACCTGGGCGGCGCGCCGGTCACGGCCGAGGCGGTGCGCGACGCGATCCGCGCCGGGCGCACGCTCGCGACCAACGGGCCGTTCGTGACCCTGTCCGTCGACGGCGCCGGGCCGGGATCGGTGCTCGACGCCCGGGCCGGCTCCGTCCTCGAGGTGCGGGCCCGGGTCCGTGGGCTCGGGGCGCGGGAGATCGTGCTCGTGGGCCCGGACGGGGAGATCGCGGCCGGGGAGGACGTGGTCAGCGCGTCCGTGGTCGTCGACGGACCGCTGTGGCTCGCGGCGATCGCCCGGGGCGGCCCGCACCCCCAGGACCCGCAACGGTCGGTGTACGCGCACACCTCGCCCGTGCACGTCGAGGTCGGCGGGCGGCGCGTGGCGCGGGTGGCCGACGCGCGCTGGTGCCTCGGCCTGCTCGACCGGCTGGAGGAGCTCGTCGTCGCCGAGGGGCGGTTCGACCCCGAGCGGCGCGAGGCGCAGCTCGCGGACCACCGCGACGTGCTCGACCGCGCCCGCGCCGTGTACCGAGCGGTGGGCGAACCCTGAAGATCAGGAGCGTCCCTGTGCACCCGGACCGGCCGCGGGGGGTGGATGGCGTCGCCCATGATCACCGGCGTGGCGCGGCGAGGAGCACGATGCGCTGGTCGACGAGCCCGCCGACCTGCGCGACGTGCCGCTCGGCCGGCTCCGCCGCCGGCGGCGCTCCTGCTCGCCGCGCTCCACCGCGGTCGGCGTTCCGGCGAAGGGTGCCCCTCGCCCGTCTATCCGAGCGAAGGGGCCCTTCGGTCGGAAACCCCGGGACCCGCTACGGCCGGCAGTCCCGGCACGGCCGGTACCCCGCGGCGCGGGCGCGGTCCAGGCTCGCGAAGCCGTGGCGGTGGGCCGTCGTGATCCGGCGCGCGTGGTGGCACGTCGGCAGGCAGACGATGCCGGTGGTGTCGCTGCCGATCAGCTTCGTGCCCGAGGCGGCGAAGTCGGCGAGCCGGGGGAGGTCGACGCCCTCCCGTTCGAGCAGCGCCACCTTGTCGCCGCGCCCGAAGAGGTACTGCCCGAGGTCGCCGTCGCCGCGCACGACGCGGTGACAGGGCACGAGCAGCGGGACGGGGTTGCGGGCGAGCGCCGTGCCGACCGCGCGCACCGCCTTCCGGTGCCCGGCCTCCCGGGCCACCCAGCTGTACGGGCGCACCTGGCCCGCGGGGATGCGCGCCGTGGCGTCGAGCACCTTCCGCGCGAAGTCGCCGACGTCGGTCAGGTCCACCGCCGGCGCCCGTCCCGTGCCGCGCAGCGCGGGCAGCAGGCCCCGGGGCGTGCGCGACGCCGGGCGGACGGGACGGCCGTGACGCGCGCGGTAGCCCTCGAGGAACGCGTCCAGGTCGCCGGCGTAGGCGGCGGTCCGCAGCAGGCGCACCCCGCCGGCGCCGACGACGGCGTACACCTCGCCCAGCGGGCTCTCGGCGCGCACCCAGCCGTCGACGACCCGCTCGGCGAGGGTCGCGGGGGCGGGCTCGGCGAGGTCGCGGAGGTCTTCCAGCAGCGTGTCGGTCATGAGGGCTCCTCGGGAGAGAGACGGGCCCGCAGTGCGGCGAGCCCGCGGGCGGCGTGCGACCGGGCGGTGCCCTCGCTGCACGCGAGCACGGCGGCCACCTCGGCCACCGGCAGGTCCACGACGTGCCGCAGGACCACCGCCGTGCGCTGCGCGACCGGCAGCTCGGCGAGCAGGCCGGCGAGGCGGTCGCCCAGGTCGGTGGCCTCGGCGCGCTCGGCGGGCCCGGGGGCGGGGCTGGCGCGGTCGGGCGGGTCGGCGGCGGCGTCGGTGCGGGGCCGGCGGGCGGCGTCGCGGCGGTCGTTGCGAGCGGTGTTGAGCAGGATCGTCAGCAGCCAGGGCCGCAGGTCGAGCCGTGCGATCCGCGGCGCGTCGTAGCCGCGCAACGCCCGGTAGGCCCGCAGGAACGCCTCGGCGGCGAGGTCCTCGGCGTCCGCCGGACGGTCCGCCGTCCGCCGCGCCACCGCGTGCACCACGTCGCCGTGGGTGCGCACCACCGCCTCGAACCCCGCGTCGAGGTCCTCGACCAGCGCGGTGCGCAGCTGCTCGTCGTCCGCCACGTCAGGGAGAACACCACAGCGCCGGGATCCGTGGCGCGCCTCCGATTCCTGCAAGACCGCCGGCCCACGACACGCCAGGCTCGCCGCATGACCGAGATACGCCGCATCGTCGCCAACCTCGCCGTCGACGACCCGCGCGCCGACGCCCCCTTCTGGACCGGCCTGCTGGGGCTCGAGACCGCGATGGACATGGGGTGGGTGGTCAACCACCGCAGCGGGGCCGCGCAGGTGCAGCTCATCAGCCGGGACGCGAGCGCCCCGGAGGACAGCCGGGTGAGCGTGGAGGTCGACGACGTCGACGCCGTCCACGCTCGGGCGGTCGCGGACGGGTACGAGATCGTCCACCCGCTCACCGACGAGCCCTGGGGCGTGCGCCGGTTCTTCGTCCGCACCCCGCAGGGCGTCGTGGTGAACGTGCTCGCCCACCCGTGAGCTGGTAGGCACGGCCCTCGTGCGGACACTGATCACCGGGGCGAGCGCCGGGCTGGGCGCCGGCATGGCGCGCGAGATGGCCCGGCGGGGGCACGACCTCGCCCTGGCCGCCCGGCGCCTCGACCGTCTCGAGGCCCTGCGCGACGAGCTCGCCCCCACCGGCGTGCGGATCGCGATCGCGTCGCTCGACGTCGACGACCACGACGCCGTCTTCGCGACGGTCCGGGCGCTGCGCGACGAGCTCGGCGGCCTCGACCGTGTGATCGTCAACGCCGGGATCGGCAAGGGCGCGCCGATCGGCACCGGCCGGTTCGACGCCAACCTCGCCACGGCGCGGACCAACTTCGTCGCTGCCCTGGCCCAGTGCGAAGCGGCCATGGAGATCTTCCGGGCACAGGACGCCGGGCACCTGGTCGTCGTGTCCTCGGTGGCCGCCGACCGCGGGCTGAAGGGCGCGCAGACCACCTACGCCGCCACGAAGGCCGCCCTGTCGCACCTCGCCGAGGGCATCCGCGTCGACGTCGCCGAGACGCCGATCACGGTCACCACCCTCGCGCCCGGCTACATCCGCACCGAGCTCAACGGCGGGATGCGCCGGCCGATGTCGGTGGACGCCGCGACCGGCACCCGCGCGATGGCGGACGCGATCGAGAAGGCACCCGCGCACGCCTACGTGCCGACCTGGCCGTGGGCGGTGCTCGGCCGGCTGCTGCGCGTGATGCCGACGCCGATCCTGCGTCGCGTCACGTGACTACGGTGGAGCCGTGTCCGACCTGAAGGAACGTCTGCGCAGCGACCTCACCACCGCCATGAAGGCCCGCGACCAGGTGCGCGTGGCGACGATCCGCATGGCGCTCTCGGCGATCAACACCGAGGAGGTCGCCGGCGACACCCACCGCGAGCTCACCGACGACGAGGTCGTCACGGTGCTGGGTCGCGAGTCGAAGAAGCGCCGCGAGTCCGCCGAGGCGTTCGACGGCGCCGGACGCACCGAGCTCGCGGAGCGGGAGCGCGCCGAGCAGGCCGTGCTCACCGACTACCTGCCGAGCCAGCTCTCCGACGAGGAGCTGACCTCGCTGGTCGCGGCGGCGATCGCCGAGACGGGCGCCGAGGGGCCGAAGCAGATGGGGCAGGTCATGAAGGTCGTCCAGCCGCAGGTCGCGGGGCGCGCCGACGGCCGCCGCGTGTCGGGCGAGGTCAAGCGCCAGCTGAGCGGCTCGTGAGGACCGCGCTGGTCACCGGCGGCGGCACCGGCATCGGGCGCGCCTGCAGCCTCTCGCTGCACCGCGCGGGCCGCGCCGTCGCGATCTCCTACCGCCGCTCGTCGGACGACGCCGAGGCGGCCGTCGCCGAGATCGAGGCCGACGGCGGGCGCGCGATCGCCGTCGCCGCGGACGTCACCGACGACGCCGCGGTCACCGCGATGGTCGCCGACGTCCGCGGGCGGCTCGGTCCGGTCGAGGTGCTGGTCAACAACGCCGGCGCCACGATCCCGCTGCCGCTCGACGACCTCGACGGCGCCTCCGACGACGTCTGGCAGCAGCTGCTCGCGGTCAACCTCATGGCGCCCTGGTACTGCGCCCGCGCCGCCGCCGACGACCTGCGCGCCGCCGAGGACGGGGTCGTCGTCAACATCGGCTCGATCGCCGGGCTGACGGGCAGCGGGTCGTCGCTTCCCTACGCGGTGAGCAAGTCCGCGCTGCACGGGCTCACCCGCTCCCTGGCCCGCGCGCTCGCGCCGGTGCGGGTCAACGAGGTGGCCCCCGGGCTGGTCATGACGCGTTGGTGGGCGGGCAACGAGGAGCGCGGACGCCAGCTCGCGACGAAGGCGCTCATCGACCGCGAGACGACCCCCGAGGACGTCGCCCGCGCCGTGCTCGGGCTCGTCGAGAGCCGGGCGATGACCGGGCAGACGGTGGTCGTCGACGGCGGGCAGACCCTCTAGAGCGCGCGGTTCAGCAGGACGCCGGCGAGCACCAGGCCGGCCACCGCGATCCCGACCCGCAGCACCGTCGGCGGGAGGCGCCGGGCGATCGCCGGCCCGCAGTAGTTGCCGACGAGCAGGCCGGCGGTGAGGGGGAGCGCCGCCGACCAGGACACCTCGCCGAGCACCGCGAACCCGATCGCGGCGACGGCGTTGGACGCCCCGAGCAGCACGTTCTTCACGGCGTTGACGCGCACGAGGCTGTCGGCGAGCGAGCGCACCAGGAGCGCCATCATGACCACGCCGGCGGCGGCGCCGAAGTAGCCGCTGTAGACGCCGACGGCGAACACGCCCACCACCGTCGCCGCCCGACCGGTCCGCGACGTCACCGGCTTCGCGTCGGCCCGCCGCGGCAGCAGCAGGACCAGCGAGGCGCCCGCGACGAGGAACGGCACGATCAGCGCGAAGGCGTCGGACGGGGTGACGAGCACGAGGCCCGCGCCGACGGCGCCGCCGACGAGGGTCAGCGGCAGCAGGCGCAGCACGCGCGGGGCCTGCCCGCGCAGTTCCGGGCGCGAGCCGGCCATCGAGCCGACGCTGGCGACGGCCAGGGCGATCGTGTTGGTCTGGTTGGCCGCGACGGGGGAGAGGCCGGCGGCCAGCAGCGCCGGGTACGAGAAGAGCGACGCCAGCCCGGCCATCGAGCCCGACAGCCCGGCGGCGAACCCGGCGACGACGAGCAGCACGACCATCCGCGCCATCACACCAGCGGCGGGCCCCGCCTGCCCGCGAGCGAGGCGCGATGCACACTCGGCCCGTGGAGGACCGTGCGCCGATCCGGGACGTGGAGATCCGCGACGAGACGATCCGTCTCGGGCAGCTGCTCAAGCTCGCGGGGCTCGTCGAGCACGGCGCCGCCGCCCGGGAGGTCCTCGAGGCCGGCGAGGTGACCGTCAACGGGCGCGGGGAGACGCGGCGGGGCCGTCAGGTCGCGCCCGGCGACGTGGTCGCGCTGGCGGGGGAGAGGATCCGGGTCCGCAACCCGGGGGGCCCGGCGAGTTGATGTGTACAAGCAACGAAGCTCGGGGTCGACGCCCCGGCGGACCGGGTGGAACGGCGACGACCCCGAGCCTCGGTGGAAACAGCCCCACGGAGAGAGGTCCGAGATGGGGCTGGGCACGAGCTTAGCCCTCCGGCGGCGGGCCGTCGTCGCTGGACACGGCCTCCGTTCGGGTCGCAACGATGTCGTCCCGGGGACGTGACACGACCGTCACTCGGTAACGACCACGTCACCGTCCGTCACAGTCGTCGCGCACCCCCGGACGGGGCCCTCAGCACGCTGTGATGAAACCGAGACCTGCTCTATCGTGGCGATCGATCCCCTTCGTCCGGTGACGTCGACGGCGCGCCCGCGAGGGGGATCGACCGATCGCATCCACCGATCGTGATCACCGGGAGGACGCGGAGCGTGAGCGGCGGGGAGGGTGCCGACGGCCGTGGTGGCCGCCGTGGCCGCCGCGCGCGGGTCGGGCGCACCGGAGCCCGCTTCCCCCGTGCCCTCGCCGAGGAGGTCCTCGACGCGAACGGGCCCGGGGACGCCCCCGCGGAGTCCGCCGAGGAGCCCGCCGACGTCGTCCTGCCCGGTCAGGGGGAGGAGCAGCTCCCGCTCACCGGCGCGCGCTTCGGGTCGCACGCGCGGCGGGCCCGCAAGGAGGCCGAGCGGACGCAGGCCGAGGACGACGCCGTCCCCGCGCAGGCGCCCCCGCCCAGCCGCGCCCAGCCCGAGGCCGACGACGCGCCGACGCTGCCCCTGTTCCTGACCTCGGCCCCGCCGCCGGAGAGCACGCGCACGCGGGTGCGCCCCTACGTCCGCACGCGCGGGCGCACGCGGACCCGCGCCGACCTCGCCGTCGAGACGCTGGTGTCGATCCCCTCGCCGCGCCCGCCGCTGGAGGACCCCGAGCACGTCGCCCTCGGCGACGTCGTGGAGGACCCGCGCTCGGTCGCGGAGGTTGCCGCGCTGCTGTCGGTACCGCTGGGCGTCGCCCGCGTGATCATCGACGACATGGCGGGCGCCGGGCTGCTGCTCGTGCACCCGCGCGCGGTCGCGGCCACCGGCGCCCCGTCGCGCGACATCATGCAGCGGGTGCTGGACGGTCTGCACAAGCTGTAGAACGGGGTCATGACCGCGACGTCTCCCCGCCTGACCGGCTACGCCCACGGCGGCGGCTGCGCCTGCAAGATCCCGCCCGGCGAGCTCGAGGACGTGGTGCGCGGGCTGATGCCGTCCGCGTCGACCGAGCGCGAGGGCGAGCTCGTCGTCGGGCTGGAGGACGGCGACGACGCCGCGGCGGTGCGCATCCGCGACGGGCTCGCGCTGATCGCGACCACCGACTTCTTCACCCCGGTCGTCGACGACCCCTACGACTGGGGCCGCATCGCCGCCGCCAACGCGCTGTCCGACGTCTACGCCATGGGCGGGCGACCGGTCCTCGCGCTGAACCTCCTGTGCTGGCCCCGCGAGGTGCTGCCCTACGACCTGGCCGCCGAGGTGCTGCGCGGCGGCCTCGCCGTCGCCGACCAGGCCGGCTGCCACGTCGCGGGCGGGCACTCGGTGGATGACCCCGAGCCCAAGTACGGCATGGCGGTCACGGGCGTCGGCGACCCGGAGGCGCTCATCCGCAACGACGCCGCCCGCCCGGGCACGCCCCTGACGCTGACCAAGCCGCTCGGGCTCGGCGTGCTCAACAACCGGCACAAGGCCACCGGGGAGTCGTTCGCCGAGGCCATCGAGGTCATGACCCGGCTCAACGCCGACGCCTCCCGCGCCGCGCTGGCCGCGGGGATCCGCGCCGGCACCGACGTCACCGGCTTCGGGCTGCTCGGGCACGCCCACAAACTCGCCCGCGCCTCCGGGGTCACCGCGGTGATCGACAGCTCGGCGGTGCCGTTCCTCGACGGGGCGCAGGAGGCGGCGGCCGGGGGCTACGTTCCCGGCGGCTCGCGGCGCAACCTCGACTGGGTGCGCCCCCACGCGCGCCTCGACGTCGACGAGGTCACCGCGCTGCTGCTCGCCGACGCGCAGACCTCCGGCGGGCTGCTGCTCGCCGGCGAGATCCCCGGCCACCCCGTGATCGGCGAGATCGTGGCGCCCGAGCAGGGGACGACGCTGCGCGTCAGGTGAGCATCGCCTGGCCCCACAGGTCGAGGGCGGCCTCGCGGACCTCCTCGACGTCGACGTCGTGGGTGGCGCTCGCCCCGTGGCCGCACCAGCCCTCGAGCACGCGCAGGCCGCACACCTGGCAGCCGCCGTGCCACGACACGAGCACCCGGTGCCACACGCGGGTCAGCGGGGCGACGTCGGCGAGGTTGGCGTAGGTGAACACCGCCACTGTCGGCGTGCCGACCGCACCCGCCAGGTGCCGCGGGCCCGAGTCGTTGCCGAGCATCAGCGTCGCCCGCGAGAGCAGGCCGACCAGCGCGGACAGGTCGAGCGTCCCCACGGCCGTCTCCGGTGCCGTGCGCATCCCCGCGACCACGCGCTCGACCCGCTCGGACTCCCCGGCGCCGCCGGCGACGACGACGCGGGCACCCCGGTCCGCGAGGTCCTGCGCGATCGCGCCGAGGCGCTCCTCGGGGTAGCAGCGCCGCGCGTCGGTGGCGCCGGGGTGCACGACCACCAGCGGCGCGTCCCCGTCCGGCACCACGGCCTGCGAGGCCTTGAGGTCGTCGTCGGTGACCGCCACGCGGGGCTCGACCCGGGTCGGCGTGCCCCCCGCGGCCGCGGCGACCTCCAGCCAGCGGATCGTGTCGTGCTGGAACGGCCAGTACGGCACCCAGCGGTCGGGGCGCGGCGCGTCCGGGGTGGCGGTGCCGACGGTGACCCGCGCGCCGAGGCGCAGCAGCAGCGCGTTGGAGTTGCGCCCGCCGCCGTGGAGCTGGACGGCGAGGTCGTACTGCTCGGCGCGCCGCTCGGCGCACCACGCCTCGACCTCGTCCGCGCTCGCGTCGGGGGCGTCGCCCACGCGCACGCCGGCCATCGGCGGCACCGCGACGACGCGGTCCACCGGCGACGGGCGGTGCTCGAGCAGCGCGGCGTGGTGGGGCTGGCCGAGCAGCGTGACCTCGGCGTCCGGGTAGGTGCCGCGCAGGGCGGCCAGCGCGGGCTCGGAGACGACGTAGTCGCCGAGCCCGTTCGCGCGCAGCACCGCGATCCGGCGGACGTCGGGCACCGGGGGAGCAGGGGTGGCGGGAAGCCCGAGGGCGGGAGACGAAGCGGAGCGGAGCTCGACCCCTGAGCTCGGTACTGTCACGGACGGAGAGCCTACGGTCGGGGCATGGCGAACGAGCAGCGAGCAGCGGTGGTGACCGGTTCGGGCAGCGGGATCGGCCGGGCGATTGTGGACCGGCTCCACGGGGACGGCTGGTCGGTCCTCGGCGTGGACCTCAAAGCCGACGAGACCTTGCCCGGCCCGGCGCTCGGCGCCGACCTGACCACCCGCGAGGGCAACCGCGCGGCGGTCGACGCGGCGCTCGAGCACTTCGGGCGCCTCGACCTCGTCGTCGCCAACGCCGGCTTCCAGCACGTCTCGCCGGTGGTCGACTTCGACGAGGACCGCTGGGACGCGCTGCTCGGCATCCTGCTGACCAGCCCGTTCCTGCTCGCGAAGTACGCGTGGGAGTCCCTGCGCGCCGCCCCCGAGGGCGGCCGCTTCGTCGCGATCGCCTCCGCCCACGCGCTGGCGGCGTCGCCCTTCAAGGCCGGCTACGTCTCGGCGAAGCACGGCGTGCTGGGCCTGGTGAAGACCCTCGCGCTCGAGGGCGCCGACGACGGCATCACCGCCACCGCGGTCTGTCCCGGTTACGTGCGCACCCCGCTGGTCGAGAAGCAGATCGCCCACCAGGCCCGCGCGCACGGCATCAGCGAGGACCGGGTGATCGAGGAGGTGATCCTCACACCGCACGCGCGCAAGCGGCTCATCGAGCCCTCCGAGGTCGCCGACGTCGTCGCGTTCCTGCAGACCCCGGCCGGCAGCACGTTCACCGGGTCGCCCGTGACGATGGACATGGGCTGGACGGCGCGCTGAGCCTGCTGCGCCGGCACGGTCCGGGGGATACTCCCGGGCCGTGACCCTCCGGGAGCTCGCCCACGAGCGCTGGCTCACCGTCCCCAACCTGCTGTCCTTCGTCCGCCTCGCCGGCGTGCCGCTGTTCCTCTGGCTGCTGCTGGGGCCGCGGGCCGACGGGTGGGCGCTGGTGGTGCTGGTGGCCAGCGGGATCACCGACTGGCTCGACGGCCGCATCGCCCGCGCGCTCGACCAGTACAGCCGGCTCGGCGAGATGCTCGATCCCCTCGCCGACCGGCTCTACACCGTGGCCACGCTGGTGGCGTTCCTCATCCGCGGGATCGTGCCGTGGTGGGTGCTCGCGCTGATCATCGGGCGCGATCTCGTGGTCTCGCTCGCCCTGCCGCTGCTGCGGCGCAAGGGCTACCTCGCGTTCCCGGTGCTCTACATCGGCAAGGCGGCGACGCTGAACCTGCTCTACGCGTTCCCGCTGCTCCTGCTGGCCCAGATGGACTGGGCGGGCGCCGACCTGGCGCGGCCGTTCGCCTACGCGTTCACGACGTGGGGCATCGCGCTGCACCTGTGGTCCGGCACGCTCTATCTCGTGCAGCTGGTCCGGACGCGGCCCGCCGAGGTGCCGGACCGGGCGTGACGCGCGCCCCGGTCCGGTTGGCCCGCGTGTCCCGGGCGCTCTAGCCTGCCGCCGCCCGAGTCCGACCGAGCAGTAAACCGACACGAGGAGGCGCCGGTGGTCCCCGAGGGCCTGCGCTACACCGCCGAGCACGAGTGGATCACCGCGACCGGCGGGGACGCGTCGATCGTCCGCATCGGCATCACGGACTACGCCCAGGACCAGCTGGGCGACGTCGTGTTCGTCCAGCTGCCGACGGTCGGCGCGTCGGTCTCGTCCGGCGAGTCCGTCGCCGAGGTGGAGTCGACGAAGTCCGTCTCGGAGATCTACGCGCCGCTGGACGGCGAGGTCACCGCGGTCAACGACGCGCTGTCCGAGACCCCCGAGCTCATCAACTCCGACCCGTACGGCTCCGGCTGGATGATGGAGCTGCGGGTGCCCGACCCGCGGGCGGTCGACGAGCTGCTCGACGCGGAGGGCTACCAGGCCCTCGTCGACGGTTCCTGACGACTCGTCGCGAGGTTCGGCCGCCCGCCGGAACGCCCTGGACGAGGGGACTCCTCCCTACGCTCCGCCACAGCACGCGGATGCGCGCTCACGGTGGGTGGGGAGGGACTCGACCCCGTGACGGGGACCGGTACCGTGACGGCCACCTCGCGACGATCCGTCACCGAGCCCGCACCGGCGCCCTCCCGAGAGCGTCGAACCGGGCCCGCGGGACGGGCGGGACGACCTGGACGAGCACGACACGACGGAGGAGCACGGTGAGCACAGGCGGTCCCCCGGTCCCCCCCGAGCGTCAGGGCGAGACGACGTCGGTCTTCCGGGCCGACTTCCTGGCCGAGCCCGAGACCGAGTCGCGCAGCGCGCCGGTCTCAGGGGTCGACTCCCTGCCGGCCGGCTCGGCGCTGCTGGTGGTCAAGCGCGGCCCCAACGCGGGCTCGCGCTTCCTGCTCGATCGCGACACCACGAGCGCCGGGCGCCACCCCGACAGCGACATCTTCCTCGACGACGTCACCGTCTCCCGCCGTCACGCGGAGTTCCGCCGTGACGGGGCGGAGTTCGTCGTCGTCGACGTCGGCAGCCTCAACGGCACCTACGTCAACCGCGAGCCCGTCGACACGGCCGTCCTCGCCAACGGCGACGAGGTGCAGATCGGCAAGTTCCGGCTCGTCTTCCTCACCGGCCCCCGCGACGGCGGGTCGGCCGGGGCGGGGGCGGGGCTGGAGTGACCGCCGCCGGGCTGCCCGAGCCGGGGGGAGCCCCCCTCTCGATCGGTTCGGTCCTGGACGCGCTGCGGGCGGAGTTCCCGGAGATCACGATCTCCAAGATCCGCTTTCTCGAGTCCGAGGGGCTGATCCGCCCCGCCCGTACCCCGGCGGGGTACCGGCAGTTCTCGCACGACGACGTCGTGCGGCTGCGTTTCGTGCTGTCCGCGCAGCGCGACCACTACCTCCCGCTCAAGGTCATCCGCTCGCGGCTCGAGGAGTTCGACCGCAACCCGGTGCCCGGCGGGCCCACGCTGCCCGGTGACACGGTCACCGGCGGCGAGGTGGCGCTCGCGGGCGGTCCCGCCGTCGAGAGCGGCGGGCCCGGGGGACCGGGCGGTCCCGGCGGTCCCGGGGGTCCGGGCGGACCGAACGGGTCCGGACCATCCCTCGGCGGGCCGGGCACGCCCGTGTCCGCACGGGTGCGCAGCCTCGCCTCGGTGGCCGACCGCGCCGAGCCCGACGAGGACCCGGACGGTCTCGCCGGCGTGCCGCGCGGCGACGCCGTGGGTCGCGACGTGCTGCTGGCCGAGGACGGCGTCGACGCCGCCCTGCTCGACGGCCTCGAGCACCACGGCATCCTGCGGGCCGACCCGGACGGTCGCTACGAGCCCGAGGACGTCCTCGTCGCGCGCACGGCCGGCGCGCTCGCCCGGCTCGGTGTCGAGCCGCGCCTGCTGCGCTCGGCCCGCGCCAGCGCCGACCGTGAGGTGGGCCTGCTGACCCAGCTCGTGACGCCGGTGGCCCGCAGCCGCGGGCCGGAGGCGACGCGCCGTGCGGAGGAGCTGTCGTCCGAGCTCGCGGCCCTGTCCGGGCGCCTGCACGCCCTGCTCGTCGGGTCGGGTCTGCGCCACGGCCTGCGTCGCTGAGAGCCGCGTCGCGGGGTCGTCACACGGCTGTCACACGAGGGTCCGCGGGCGCCCGGATCCATGCCGGATCCACGGTCGGATCCACTGGGCGACGCGATCCTCGACGCATCCTCGGACGCGCGCGCAGGGGTTCCCGAGCGTGTAGCGTCACGGTTCGTCGACCGGTCACCGGGGAGACGGAGCCAGAAGCTCGACAGGGCTCGATTCAGTCGAGGAGGGCGAGTCGCATGAGCGAGATGCGTGTCGTGGGGGTTCGGGTCGAGCTTCCCGCGAACCAGCCGATCCTCCTGTTGCGCGAGGCCGAGGGCGACCGGTACCTGCCCATCTGGATCGGCTCGGTCGAGGCCACGGCCATCGCCCTCGAGCAGCAGGGTGTCAAGCCGGCCCGGCCCCTGACCCACGATCTCCTCAAGGACGTCCTCGGCGCGCTCGACCGCCGCCTGGAGCAGGTCCGCATCATCGACCTGCAGGAGGGCACCTTCTACGCGGAGCTCGTCTTCGACGGCGACGTCCGTGTCTCCGCCCGCCCGAGCGACTCGGTGGCCCTCGCCCTGCGTGTGGGCGTGCCGATCCACGCCGAGGAGGGCGTGCTCTCCGAGGCCGGGCTCGTCATCCCCGACGAGCAGGAGGACGAGGTCGAGAAGTTCCGCGAGTTCCTCGACTCCGTGTCCCCGGAGGACTTCCGCGGGGCGGATACGTAGCGGAGATCCGGCCTCGCTATTCTCACCCTCAACTCGAGGTCGAGAGTCGCCGCGCGTCGCGTTGACCCCCGTCTCCGCCGCTCGTACCGTCGGCGACACAACGGCACGAGGGAGGCACATCGGTGAGCGGTGGTCAGGACGGCGGTCCCGCCGGCCCCGAGCTCGAGCCCCTCGGCCCGGAGGGTGAACAGGGTCTGCTGTTCGCCGACGAGCTGTTCGGCGACGACGGATCGGGCAACGGCGAGGTCGTCGGCTACCGCGGTCCGGCCGCGTGCCAGATCGTCGGCATCACCTACCGCCAGCTCGACTACTGGGCGCGCACGAAGCTCGTGGTGCCGAGCATCCGGACGGCCACGGGGTCGGGCTCGCAGCGGCTGTACTCGTTCAAGGACCTCGCGGTGCTCAAGGTGGTCAAGAACCTCCTGGACACCGGCGTCTCGCTGAACAACATCCGCGTCGCCGTCGAGCAGCTGCGCCGCCACGGCGTGCGGGACCTCGCGCGCATCACCCTGTTCTCCGACGGGGTCACGGTCTACGAGTGCACCTCCCCGGAGGAGGTCGTCGACCTGCTGCAGGGCGGCCAGGGTGTGTTCGGCATCGCCGTCGGGGGCGCCATGCGCGAGATCTCCGGCAGCATCTCGCGGTTCCCGGCCGAGCGCGCCGACGCGGCCGTCGTCGAGCACGCGCCGGAGGACGAGCTCGCGTCGCGCCGCAACCGGGGAGCCCGCTCCGCCGGCTGACGGCCCGCGCGCGTCGGCGGTGCCGCAGGGCGGTGGTCGCTCTCCACAACGATCTCGCGAGGATGTCGCCAGGGTCGTCCCGCCATGACGACGCCCGAGATCACCGTGGCGAGCGCCGGGCGCCCCCGTGCCGGGCAGCCGTGGCGACATCGCCGAGAGATCGCTCTGGCGAGCACCCGGAGCGAGCAGCGCGGCCCGGCGACGACGCGCCGTCCGGCGTGACGCGAGCCACGGACCTCCTGGGTCCGGGGCGCCGACTGCGGTACCCTCAGCGCGTCGTTCTTGGACACCGCGCGGGAGAGACCTGCAGACAGAAGCCTCTGGGTGCAGGCGCCGAAGGAGCAACTCCTCCCCGGAACCTCTCAGGCACCCCGACCGCGCGGAGGAGACGACCTCTGGAAAGAGGTGCTCGGTCCGGCGCCCGCCGGTTCCGTGCACCCGCCGATGGTGCAAGCCGAGGGTGAGCCCACCTCACCGGCGAAGCTCTCAGGCGCTCGCGCTGTAGCGGGCAGCGGCAGAGGGGGAGGCCGCGTTCCGGACGGCGACGTCCGTGGCGCGAGGCCCCTGTTCGCCCTGCTCCGGAGGCGTCATGAACGCATCGCACGGTCCCGCATCCTCCTCGTCCTGGGAGAACGCTCCGCTCGCCGCGCTCGAGCACGGAGTCCCCTTCGCCGACCGCCACGTCGGGCCCGACGCGCGCGGGCTCGCCCGCATGCTCGAGACCGTGGGCGTCGGCTCGCTGGAGGAGCTCGCCGACCGGGCGATGCCCACGTCGATCCGCACCGACCCCGCCGACTGGTCCGACGACCCGACCGGCCACGCGCCGCCCGCGCCGGCCACCGAGGCCCAGGTCCTCGAGGAGCTCCGCGGGCTCGCCGCGCAGAACACCGTCCTCGAGCCGATGCTCGGGCTGGGCTACCACGGCACCATCACCCCGCCGGTGATCCGACGCAACGTCCTCGAGGACCCGGCCTGGTACACCGCCTACACGCCCTACCAGCCCGAGATCTCGCAGGGCCGCCTCGAGGCGCTGCTGAACTTCCAGACGATGGTCTGCGACCTCACCGGCCTCGACGTCGCCGGGGCGTCCATGCTCGACGAGTCGACCGCGGCCGCCGAGGCGATGCTGCTGCTGCGCCGGGCCGACAAGACGAAGAGCTCGCGCTTCCTGATCGACGCCGACACGCTGCCCCAGACGATCGCCGTGCTCCGCACGCGCGCCGAGTCGCTGGGGATCGAGCTCGAGGTCGTCGACGTCACCGCCGAGCTGCCCGAGCACGACTTCTTCGGCCTGCTCCTCGCCGCCCCGGGCGCGTCCGGCGCGCTGCGCGACCACCGCGCCGTCGTCGAGGCCGTCCACGGGCGCGGCGCGGCCGTCGTGGCGGCCTGCGACCTGCTCGCCGCCGCGCTGGTGATCCCGCCCGGGGAGATCGGCGCCGACGTCGCGGTGGGCTCGACCCAGCGCTTCGGGGTGCCGCTCGGCTTCGGCGGCCCGCACGCCGGCTTCCTCGCCGTGCGCCAGACGCTCGCGCGCCAGCTCCCGGGCCGGCTCGTCGGCACCTCGGTCGACGCCGACGGCGACCCCGCCCACCGCCTGGCCCTGCAGACCCGCGAGCAGCACATCCGCCGGGACAAGGCCACCAGCAACATCTGCACCGCCCAGGTGCTCCTCGCGGTGATCGCGTCGATGTACGGCGTGCACCACGGCGCCTCGGGTCTGCGCACCATCGCGCGGCGCACCCACCGCATGGCTGCGGTGCTCGCCGCCGGGCTGGTCAAGGGCGGCGTCGAGGTCGTGCACCGCGAGTTCTTCGACACCGTGCTCGTGCGCGTGCCGGGCGGCGCCGCCGGGGCCGTGGCGGCGTGCCGGGCCGAGGGGATCCTGGTCCGCGAGGTGGACGCCGACCACGTCGGCGTCTCCTGCTCCGAGCAGACCACCCGCGAGCACCTGCGCGCGCTGTGGCGGGCGTTCGGCGCCGGGGAGATGGACGTCGAGGACCTCGACGCCGCCACCGACGACGCGATCCCCGCGGCGCTCGCGCGGACGTCGTCGTACCTCACCCACCCGGTCTTCCACCGCCACCGCAGCGAGACCGCGCTGCTGCGCTACCTGCGCGAGCTCTCCGACAAGGACGTGGCGCTCGACCGCAGCATGATCCCGCTGGGCTCCTGCACGATGAAGCTCAACGCCACCGCCGAGATGGAGCCGATCACCTATCCCGGGTTCGCGGGGTTGCACCCGTTCGCGCCGGAGTCGGACGCGCCGGGGATGCTGCAGGTGATCCACGACCTCGAGGACTGGCTGGTCCACCTCACCGGCTACCACGCGGTGTCGCTGCAGCCCAACGCCGGCTCGCAGGGCGAGCTCGCGGGCCTGCTGGCGATCCGCGCCTACCACCGCAGCCGCGGCGACCTGCAGCGCGACGTCTGCGTCATCCCGTCCTCGGCGCACGGCACCAACGCCGCGTCGGCGATCTCCGCGGGGATGCGGGTGAAGGTCGTGAAGACGACGGACCGCGGGGACGTCGACCGCGAGCACCTGGACGAGGTGATCGCCGAGGCCGGCGACGCGCTCGCCGCCATCATGATCACCTACCCGTCGACGCACGGGGTGTACGAGCCGCACGTGCGCAAGGTCTGCGCGGCGGTGCACGACGCCGGTGGGCAGGTCTACGTCGACGGCGCCAACCTCAACGCGCTGGTCGGGCTCGCCCGGCCCGGCCGCTTCGGCGCCGACGTCAGCCACCTGAACCTGCACAAGACCTTCTGCATCCCGCACGGCGGCGGCGGCCCGGGCGTCGGCCCGGTGGGCGTGGCCGAGCACCTCGCCCCGTTCCTCCCGAACCACCCGGCCCAGCCGTCGGCGGGCCCGGACACCGGCGTCGGCCCGGTCGCCGGCGCGCCGTGGGGGTCGGCGTCGATCCTGCCGATCTCCTGGGCCTACGTGCGGCTGATGGGGGTCGACGGCCTGCGCCGCGCCACCCTCACCGCAGTCGCGGCCGCGAACTACGTCGCGAAGCGCCTCGCCGACCACTTCCCGACGCTCTACACCGGGCCGGACGACTTCGTCGCCCACGAGTGCATCCTCGACCTGCGCCCGATGACCAAGAGCTCGGGCGTGACGGTCGACGACGTCGCCAAGCGCCTCGCCGACTACGGCTTCCACGCGCCGACGATGTCGTTCCCGGTGGCGGGCACGCTCATGGTCGAGCCCACGGAGTCCGAGGACCTCGCCGAGATCGACCGCTTCTGCGACGCCATGATCGCGATCCACGGCGAGGTGGCCCGCGTCGAGTCGGGGGAGTGGCCGGCGGACGACAACCCGCTGGTGCACGCCCCGTTCACGGCCCGCTCGGTGCTGGTCGGGGAGTGGGACCACCCCTACAGCCGCGAGGAGGCCGCCTTCCCGGCCGGCGGGCGCCCGACGAAGATCTGGCCGCCGGTGCGCCGCATCGACGCCGCCCACGGCGACCGCCACCTCGTCTGCTCCTGCCCGCCGCTGGAGGAGCTCGCCGAGTCGTGAGCCCTCGGGGCCGCCGCCGGGTGATCGTCGGCGGCGGTCCCGAGCACGCGGCGTGTCGGTCTCACTCGATCGTGGTGCCAGAGGTGACACTGTGGCGGACGATACGAGGGGGATCCTTGTGACCACGTACATCGCCGCCGGGGTCATCGCCGGCATCACGGTGGGGTTCTTCGTGGGACGGCGCTGGGCCGAGTACTTCCGCGCCGCCGCCGACGCCCGGGGGATCATGAACAACCGCGCGAAGTACCGCGGCACCAGCACCCTCGCGTTCGTCCTCGGCGGACTGCTGATCCTCGGTCTCGCGATCTTCTTCGGCAACAGTCCGTCCTACTGAGCCGCCGCCCCGGGCTCGTCGAGCGCGGCGCGCATCGGCGCCAGCGTCACACCCCGCGCGGCGAGCAGGGGCATCGCGCGCCCGGTCTCGGTGTGCAGCATCCCGAGCAGGACGTGCTCGGAGCCGATCGAGCGGTCGCCGCGCCGGATCGCCTCGCGCAGCGCGAGCTCGAGGACCTTCTTCGCCCCGCGGTCGAACGGGATGTGGCCCCACCGCCGGCGTCGCGCACCCCCGGCTCGCGTGCTCTCCAGGGCCCCCGGCCCGAAGGCGTCCTCGACGCGCTCGCGGACCTCGTCGAGGTCGATTCCGACGCTGGCCAGCGCGTCCTTGTCGGGCAGGTCGACCCCGGGCGCACCCAGATCGTCCTCCACCGTCGCGCGCGTGACCCCGCGCGCGGCGAGCAGCGCCGCCCCGCGCGTGTCGCTCGCCCGGCACAGCGCCAGGAGCAGGTGCTCGCTGCCGATCCGGCCGGCGGCGCGCTCGCGGGCGTCCTCCTGCGCGAGCACGACCACCCGCCGCGCCGGGTCGGTGAATCGTTCGAACACGTCGGCCTCCCGCCGTCGATCCTCAGAGGATGTGCCGGCGGTACTTCTTGTGCACCGCCTGCCGGCTGACCGAGAGTCCCTCGGCGATCTGCTGCCAGGACCACCCCTGGTCGCGCGCGTTGCGCACCTGGAGCTCCTCCAGGGACTCGAGGAGGGTGCGCAGCGACGCCACCGCCGCGAGCCCCGTCGCCGGATCCCGCGAGGACGCCGCTGCCGCCACCGCCGTCGCATCAGCCATGCGTGTCAATCTAGGTTGACACGACCGACGCTGTCAACCGGAGTTGACGCGCACAGGGGCGAAGGACTCCCTGGCTGCGTCGAGGCTGGTGCGAGGGACTCCTCGGCTGCCTCCGAGGCAGCGAACGTGACCCTCGCGCCCACCCCCGGCGCTCACACCGTGATCGCCTCCGCGGGAGCCGCCGGCGCGGGCACGATCGGCGGCGGGGTCGTGGCGTGGCGCAGGGCCCAGGCCAGGACGTAGTCGGCGATCTCCTCCCAGCCCGGCGCGGCGGGCAGGAGGTGGGGCTTGCTGCCGAACTCGACGACCTCGGTGATCGTCTTCTCGCCCTTGTAGTGCGCCGCGTTCGACCACTGCACCTTCGGCGGCATGATGTTGTCGCAGCTCCCGGCGACGAAGAGCAGCGGCGCCCGCTGCTCGTTGCGGTAGTCCACCCACGTGCCCTGGTGCCCGGGCGTGAGGTTGGCGAGCGCGCTCTCGAACAGGATGCCGCCCGACACCGGCACGGCGTAGCGCTCGTAGAGGGCGCGGGCCTGCTCCTCGGGGAAGGTGTTGGTGAAGGCGTAGTTCCAGTGCTCGAAGTCGTAGCGCACCGCGCGGTGGCGGTTCGCCGGGTTCTTCAGCACCGGGAACGTGGCCTTGACCTGCGACAACGGGACCACCGGCACGCCCTCGGTCGGCGCCGAGTTCAGGGCGACGCCGGCGGCGCCGAAGCCGTGGTCGAGCAGGATCTGGGTGAACGCGCCGCCCGCGGAGTGCCCGATGATGATGGGCGGCGACGACAGCCCGCGCAGGATCTCCTCGAGGTGCTCGACGATCCCGGGGATCGTGACGTCCTCGACGGGGGAGGGGTCGGCGTTGAGCGCCTCCACCTCGACCTCGAAGCCCGGGTAGGCCGGGGCGATCACGCGGTAGCCCCGGGCCTCGTAGTGGGCGACCCACTGCTCCCAGGAGCGCGGGGTCACCCAGAACCCGTGGACGAGGACGATGGTGTCGGGGGTCTGGCGGGCGTGGGTCAACGGGGGCTCCTCGGTCGGCCTACAGTGGTGATCACGGTAGGTAGACCGTCGGCGCCGGAGTTGCCCGACAGTGCACGGTTCTGGGCTCACGATGCGGGCGATGCCTTGGGATCGACCCTGATCGCGTCTACGCTGAGTCACCATGCTGGTGCTCGACTCCCGGGACGCCCCGGCCGCCGAGCGCGCCGAGCTCGTCACGACGCTGATGGCCGAGACGAGCGCCGCCACCGTCACGCTCGCACCGCACGACGACCTGTACGCGCGCATGGACCTCTGGCAGCTCGGCCGGCTCCCGCTGTTCCGCAGCGAGTCGTCGGGGATGGCGATGTCCCGCGACGTGCGCCGAGCCCGCCGGGACGAGGCGCCGATCGTGGCGCTGGCGGTCCAGGAGCGCAGCACCGCGCGCCACGAGCAGTTCGGCCACCAGCAGGCCGTCGCGCCGGGGCGGCTGATGCTGGTCGACCTCACCGCGCCCTTCGCCTTCTCGTGGGCGACGTCGGGGGCGTCGCGGGCGCTCCAGGTGCCGGTCGAGGCGCTGGCGCTCCCGCCGGAGGTCGTGCGGGAGGCCGCGCCGCGCCTCGACGCCAGCCCGCTCGCGGCGCTGGTCAGCCGTCACGTCGTCGACCTGTTCGACGCCGCCGACCGGCTCGAGGCCGGCGAACAGGCCGCGGCGATCGGGGCGGCGAGCATCGACCTCGTCCGCGCCCTGCTCACGTCGACCCACGGGAACCGGCAGGCCCGGACCGTGCACCACGAGACCCTGCTCGCGCAGATCCACGAGTACGTCCGGCAGCGCCTGCGCGACCCCGACCTCGGCGCCGACGAGATCGCGGCCGTTCACAACATCTCGCGCCGCCGGCTCTTCGCGCTGTTCGCCCGCGCCGGCGGTTCCCTCGAGCAGACGATCATCTCCCGCCGGCTCGAGGCCGCCCACGACGAGCTGGGACGGCCCGGCGCGCGCCACAAGGCGATCGCCACCGTGGCCCACGAGTGGGGCTTCCGCGACGCCGCGCACTTCTCGCGGAGGTTCAAGGACGCCTTCGGGATGACGCCGCGGGAACGGCGCGCAGCGGCGGAGGCGTCTACGCCAGGGTCGTCGTCCCCGGCGTGAGGACGACCGGCACCGGGGCGCCGCGGACGATCGCGCCGCCCGGGTCGCCGAGCAGGACGCGGGTGGCCGCGCCGGCCGCGTTGGCGCCGACGACGAGGATCTCGCCGTCGTCCCAGCCGATGCTCTCCACCGCCTCCTCGACGCTCGCCTCGGCGGCGGCCACGGTCTCGGCGTCGGTGACACCGAGCTCGGCGAGGGCCGCCCGCTGCGCGGCGAGCATCTGGTCGCGCCACTGCTCGACGACGATCTCCTCGGCGTGCAGGCCCGCCTCGGGGGGCACGGTGGGCCCGCGCTGGGGCCCGAACGACGCGACCCGCACCGATGCCCCGGTGCGGCGGGCGAGGTCGACGGCCGTGGCGAGGACCCGCGGGGCGTGCCGGCCGCCGCCGAACGCGCAGGTCACCCGCGTGATCGGGCCGTCGTGGACCGCGCGGTCCCCGGCGAGCGCCACGGGGACGTCGGCGGACCGCGCGAGGCGCGCGCCGACCGAGCCCGGGCCGGGCGGGGCGTCGCCGAGCACGATCACGGACGCGTGCTGGGCGTGCGCCGCGCGGGCGAGTCCGCCGGGGACCGAGCGGTCCTCGACGACGATCGTCTCGACGTCGACGCCGTCCACGACCGGAGCGGCGTCCGCGTGGGCGTCCGCGTCGCCGGGGGAGGCCACCGTGCACACCACCAGCGGGCCCCCGAGCGCGCGGGCCAGGCGGGTGCCGAGCACGAGCGCGCCGGGCCCCGGGTCGCTGCCGGGCACACGGCCGACCAGCACGGTCACGACGAGGCCTCCTCATCGGTCGTCGCGGCGGCCAGCCGCGAGTGGCGGGCGCCGTAGAACCCCCAGAACACCAGCGCGACGCCGAGCCAGAGCACGAACACGATCAGCGTGATCCACTGCAGACCGCTGATGAGGTAGACGCAGGCGGCGATCGAGAGGATCGGCGTCACCGGGTAGCCCGGCACCTTGAACCCGCGCGGCAGGTCCGGGGCGGTGCGGCGCAGGACCATCACGCCGACCGAGACCACCGAGAACGCCACCAGCGTGCCCACGCTGACCAGGTCGGCGAGGACGTCGAGCGGGATCAGCCCCGCGAGGATCGCCACGGCGACGCCGACGATGATCGTGGTGGGCACCGGGGTCAGCGTGCGCGGGTTCACCCGCGAGAGCAGGGGCGGGAGCATGCCGTCGCGGCTCATCGAGAACAGGATGCGCGACTGCGCGTACATCGTCACCAGCGTGACACTGAAGATCGAGATGACGGCGCCCGCCGCGACGACGATGCCCGGCCAGGCGGACCCGGTGACCTCGCCCATGATCGCGGCGAGGCCCGCCTCCTGGCCCTCGAACTCCTGCCACGGCTGGGCGCCGACCGCCGACACGGCGACCAGCAGGTAGATCGCGGTGACGGTGACGAGCGCGAGCATGAGGGCGCGCGGCAGGGTGCGCCGCGGATCGCGGACCTCCTCGCCGGCCGTCGACACCGCGTCGAGGCCGATGAACGAGAAGAACACCGTGCCCGCCGCCGCGCCGACGCCGCTGAACCCGAGCGGGGTGAACTCCGCGAAGTTGTCGGTGCTGAAGGCCGTGAACGCGATGCCGACGAACAGCAGCAGGACGCCGAGCTTGATGACGACCATGACGGCGTTGACGGTGGCGGACTCGCTGACGCCGCGGATGAGCAGCAGCGTGCAGAGCACGACGAGGATCACGGCCGGCAGGTTGAACGCCCCGCCCGCGCCGGGCGCGCCCGACAGCGCGTCGGGGAACCGGAGGCCGACCGTGGCCTCGAGCAGGGCGTTGAGGTACTCCGACCAGCCGACCGCCACGGCCGCCGAGGACACGAGGTACTCGAGGATCAGGCACGCCGCGACGGCCATGGCCGCGCCCTCGCCGAGGGTGGCGTAGGCGTACGAGTACGACGAGCCGGACACCGGCACCGCCGAGGCCAGTTCGGCGTAGCAGAGCGCGGTGAGGCCCGCGGTGATCGCGGCGATGACGAAGGACAGGACCACGGCGGGCCCGGCCTCCGGGGTGGCCTCGGAGAGCACGAAGAAGATGCCGGTGCCGACCGTGGAGCCGATGCCGATGGCGGCGAGCTGACCGAGGCCCATCGACCGCTTGAGCTCGCCGCCCTCGCGGCCGGCGTCGGCGCCGGTCTCGGCGGCCATCGCGGTGACCGGTTTGCGCCGCAGGAAGGCGGTGCGGTCGGCTCCGGGCACGGGTCCCCCTCGAGGTGTGTGCTGCGCGTGTGACCCGTCGACCTCGAGCGGGTGATCGGACTCTAGCCCGTGGTCCCGCTCACCGACTCGCGCGACGCGTCACGACTCGTCCGGCGCCCGACCGACAGCGCGACGACCGCCGCCACGACCGTCACGACGCCGACCACCCAGAGGCCCGCGCGCTGGCTGCCGGTGAGGTCCGCGAGCCCGCCGGTGACGTACGGGGCGGCGAACCCGGAGATGTTGCCCAGGGAGTTGATCAGCGCGATGCCGCCGGCCGCGGCCGCCCCGGTGAGGAACTGCGAGGGCAGCGGCCAGAACGTCGGCAGGGCCGCGCACGTGCCGACGGCGCAGACGGTGACCGCGGCGATCGCCGAGTACGGATCCTGCAGGTAGAGCGCGATGGGGATGGCGATCCCGCCGAGGATCATCGGCAGCGCGAGCCACCAGCGCCGGCCCTGCTCGCCGGTCAGGAAGCCGCCGGTTCGGCGGGCGGCCGCGCGGTCGGCCGCCCGGCTCCAGACCACCATGCCGATCGCCGCGACGGCGTAGGGGACGGAGGTGACCAGGCCCTTCTCGATGGTGTCGAGCTTGGTGCCGTACTGCTGCTCGAAGCCCGAGACGATGGTCGGCAGGAAGAAGCCGAGCGCGTAGAGGCCGTAGGTGACCCCGAAGTAGACGAAGGCGAGCGCGAGGATGCGCGGGGCGGTGAGGGCGCGCCGCAGCGTCCAGTGGCCGCCCGACCCCGCCTCGACCTCCTCGGCCTCCGCGTCGAGGCGGCGGCGCAGCCAGCCGCGCTCGTCCTCGGCGAGCCAGCGCGCCTGCTCGGGGCGGTCGGTGAGCGCGAACAGCGTGACGATGCCGAGCAGGATCGCCGGGATGCCCTCGAACAGGAACATGACCCGCCAGCCCGAGAGCCCGAACAGGCCGTCACCCGCGGAGATGATCAGCGCGCTGACCGTCGATCCGACGGCGGTCGAGATCGGCACCGCGACCATGAACCAGCCGACGGCGCGCGCCCGGTACTCGGCCGGGAACCAGAAGGTCAGGTACAGGATGATCCCGGGGAAGAACCCGGCCTCGGCGACGCCGAGCAGGAACCGCAGGATGATCAGCACGGTGGCGTTCGGGGTGAACGCCATGGCCGTCGCGACGATCCCCCAGGACACGAGGATCCGGGTGATCCACCGGCGCGCCCCGAAGCGGTGCAGCGCGAGGTTGCTGGGCACCTCGAGCAGCAGGTAGCCGATGAAGAAGATGCCCGAGGCCAGCCCGAACACCGTCGCCGTGAGGCCCAGCTCGGAGTTCATGCCGTTGGGCCCGGCGAAGCCGATGTTGACGCGGTCCAGGTAGTTGACGAAGTAGAGCAGCCCGAGCAGGGGCATCAGGCGCCAGGCGACCTTGCGCAGCGTCCGCCGACCGACGTCACCGTCCGTGCTTGATCCGCTCGTCTCCGTCGACATCCGTTCAGTGGACCAGGTGAGTCAGGTCCGTGTGAAGTCCCGGGGACTGTTCAGTGCGTGGTCAGCCGGGTGGTCAGCCGCAGCTGCGCAGCGCCGTGACGTCCGGCGATCCTCCGCGCTCGAACGAGATGTGCACGTGGTCCTCGTGGTTGGCCGTGGCGCCGCCGCGGTCCTCCATCTTCTCCCAGCCGGACCCGGTGTTGATCCGCTGGTTCCAGATGACGTACTCGACGCCGAGGTCGCTCGCGTTGTCCATGACGCAGTCCGCGATCGCGTCGCCGCTGGTGGTCATGAAGTCGAGCGCGTAGCCGCTGGGGTGGTCGGACGCGTTGCCGCGGCTGCCGACACCGAGGACGTCGTGACCGGGGAAGACGCACTCCATCGCGTTGCCGACCTCCTGCACGGAGTCGGCCACACCGCCGTACGAGCCCGACGCGCCGCAGTTCGTCACCGATGCGGTGCGCTCCTGCTCGGCGGCGGCCTGCTGCGCGCGCTGCTGCTCGGCCGCGCGCGCCTCGGCCTGCCGCGCGGTCTCCGCGGCGGCGGCGCGGCCGCGCTCGGTGGCCTTGATGAGGTCCGCCGACGCGGCGCTCGTGCCGGGGCCGCTGACCGGCGAGACCGCGGCGGCGGGACCGGACGCGCTCGACGTGTCCGCGAGCGCCGCGCCCTGGGCGGAGAGCTCCAGGGTGGTGGCCGCGTCGTCGGTGGTGTCGGGCAGGGCGATGACGGCCGGCCCGACGAGGGCCAGCGCGCTGCCGGTCAGACCCGCCGCCACCGCGCCGTGCCGGATCGCGGAGCGTCCGTTGGAGCGGTGCCGGGAGCCGCCGCGGACGGCGCCTTCCGGCATGACGAACGGGACGGTGCGGGGCTCGCGCGATGCTGCGTGCGCGTCACGGCCCCAGGGGGAGCGTTGCCGTGTCACGTGCTGCCTTCCGGTCACGGAACGGCGTGGCGGCACCGTCGGGGTCGGTGGTCGCCGGTTCGGGGTGGTGCTGGGCGAGAAGATCACTGTTGGGGGAGCCGTGACCTTCTCGTAACCGTTCCGTGAGCGACAGTAGACGAACCGGACGGCGAGATCAGGTCGGGTTGCCTGCGTGACGGCGGGCGGGTCGTCCGGCGCGGTCGACGGTCACGACCAGGTCACGGGGCGCGACGATCGGTCCTCAGCAGACCACGCGGGTCGCGATGGCCCGGCCGAGCAGCGTCCCGGAGCGCCAGGCCGTCTCGACCTTCGGGCTGCCCCAGGCGTCGCCGCAGAGGCCGACGAGGTCGTCGGTGAGCACGAACTCCTCGTCGCGCGGCTGCGCCGGGCTCGCGTACGACCACCGGTGGGCGTGGGTCCAGGCGGGCGCGTCGTCCAGGCCGAGCAGCTCGGTGACGGCGGCGACCACCGGGGCGACCGCGCCGTCGGGGTCGTCGAGGTGGCGGCGGGCGCGCTCGGCGGTGGTGTGCGCGACGAGCACCGGGGCGCCGTCGCCGCGCCGGTCGCCGTCGTCGGCGATCAGGTCGAGGTCCGGGTGGCCGTTGACGAAAGCGGCGGGCAAGGGGTCCCAGCCGCGGTGCCCGTAGCCGAGCGCCACGGAGATCACCGGCTGCCACTCCCGGTCGGCGACGAGCGCCGCGGCCCGCAGCGCGGGGTGGAGCAGGCGCGCGGCCTGCGGGTCGGGCATGGCGAGCACGGCGGCGAGGGCGGGGGCGCCGTCGACCGCCGGGCCCGGCTCGACGGTGGTGACGGTGCGGCCGGTGCTGACGGTGACGCCCCCTGGGATGTCGTCAGCGAGGTCGGCCACCAGCGAGCGCAGCCCGCCGGGCGCGCACCAGCGCTGCGGGCCCTGGCGCGACGACCACGAGCCGTCCTCGTCGCGGCTGGCGAGCGTGTCGGTCCACGGGCGGGCGAGCCCGCGCCGCTGCCAGTCGTCGACCACCGCGGCGAACTCGTCGTCGCGCACGGTGAAGTAGGCGGCGCCGAGGTCGACGACATGATCGGCACCTTCGGGGAGCGGCCGGCTCGCCATCCGCCCGCCGACGCGGTGCGAGCGCTCGAGCACCCGGGCGCGCACCCCCGCCGCGCCCAGCGCGCGGGCGCAGGCGATGCCGCTGATGCCCCCGCCGACCACCAGGACGTCGGAACGCACGGCATCGATGGTCGAGCTCCGCTGCGCTCCGTCTCCCGCCGGCGCGCTCACGCCCGCGACCGCGTCACGTGCGTGCTGTCGCGGACCGTGCCGACGTACTCCTCGACGAGGTCCTCGAGCGCGACCAGCCCGACCGTCGTGCCGTGGTCGTCGACGGCCCGGGCGAGGTGCGAGCCCTCCCGGCGCAGGGCCGCGAGGGCCTCGTCGACCGGCGCCGACAGCGCCAGCTCGGGCAGCGCGCGCACCCGCTCGGCGGGCACCGGGCGGTCGGCGGCCTCGTCGTCGGACTGGCCGTCGCCGTCCCCGTCGCCCAGGTCGAGGACGTCCTTGACGTGCAGGTACCCGTCGAGCGCCACCACCGGGGCGTGCTCGGCGGTGCCGTCGCCGTGCGACGGGCCGATGGGTGTCGTGCCGGCCTCGAGCGGGCGGGTGTCGAGGCGCGGGTGGGCGTCGGGCGCCTGGGGGGCCTGCACCGGGAACCGGGAGAACCCGGTGCGGGCGACGGCCTCCTCGACCGCGCCGACCGTCGGGTTCGGCGGGAGCACGGTGACCCGGTCCAGGGGGATCGACACGTCCGCGACGGTGCGCTCGGCGGAGCTCAGGGCCTGGGTCAGGCGGCGGGTCTGCGAGGCGTCCAGCAGCCCCTCGCGCCGGGATTCCGACAGCATCTCGGCGATCTCCTGCGGCGTGTACGCCGCCTCCCGCTCGTCGACGGGCGTGACGCCGAACAGCCGCAGCACGTGGTTCGCGCACCAGTTCAGCACCGTGATGATCGGCCGCGTGACCTTGAGGAACGCCACCAGCGCCGGCACCAGCCACAGCGAGGTCCGCTCCGGCCCGGCGATGGCGATGTTCTTGGGCACCATCTCGCCGATGACGATGTGCAGGATCGTCACGATCGTCAGGGCGACCACGAAGGCGATCGGGTGGATGAGCACGGACGGGACGCCGACCGGTTCGAGCACGCGCTCGAGCTGGTGGGCCACCGCGGGCTCGCCGAGCGAACCGAGGGCCAGCGAGCAGATCGTGATGCCCAGCTGGGCGGCCGCCAGCATCATCGAGAGGTGCTCGGAGGCCCGCAGCACCGTGGCCGCGCCGGACACGCCCTCGGCCTGCAGGGCCTCGAGGCGGTCGCGGCGCGCGGTGATCAGGGAGAACTCGGCGCCGACGAAGAACGCGTTGGCGAACAGCAGCGCGATCATCAGGAGCAGCGCGACGGTGTCGCTCATGCCGGCGCCTCCACCCCGTCGGTCGTCACGGCGGCCGGCACCCGGGGCGGCCGCACCACCCGGACCTCGGCGACCCGCCGGTGATCCACGCGGGTGACGATCAGCTGCCACTCGTCGCAGGTGACGGCGTCGCCGACGTTGGCCAGGCGCTGCAGCTCCGCGACGATGTAGCCCGCGAGCGTCTCGTAGACCTCGCTCTCGGGGAACGACCAGCCGACGGCGTCGGCGAGCTCGTCCGGGCGCAGCATCCCCGAGACGATCCAGGCGTCCTCGCCCTCGTCGCGCACCCGCGCGGCCTCCCCCCGGTCGTGCTCGTCGCGGACGTCGCCGACGATCTCCTCGACGAGGTCCTCGAGGGTGACGATGCCCGCGGTGCCGCCGTACTCGTCGACCACCAGGGCCATCTGCAGCCCGGCGCCGCGCAGGCGGTCGAGCAGCTCGTCGCCGTCGAGGGAGTCGGGCACGGTCGTCGCCGTGCGCATGAGGTTGCGCAGCTTGGTGGTCGGGCGCTTGGCGCGCGGCTCGGAGAACGCCTGCTTGACGTGGACGACGCCGCGGATGTCGTCGAGGTCCCGGTCGACCACGGGGAACCGCGAGAACCCGGTGCGCACGGTGGCGGCGAGCAGGTCGTCGACGGTGTCGTCCTGGGACAGCGACTCGACCCGCACGCGCGGTGTCATCAGCTCGTCGGCGCGGCGCTCGCCGACCCGCAGCGAGCGGGCCATCACCTCGGCGGTGCCCTCGTCGAGCGTGCCCTGCTGGGCGCTCGTGGCCACCAGCGAGCCGAGCTCCTGCGGCGAGCGCGCCGAGCGCAGCTCCTCGGCGGGCTCGACGCCGAGGCGTCGCACGATCCAGTTGGCCGAGCCGTTGAGCCCGCCGATGAAGTACGAGAACACCCGCGAGAAGCCGGCCTGGATGCCCGCCACCATCCGGGCGGTGCCCATGGGGCGGGCGATCGCGAGGTTCTTCGGCACCAGCTCGCCGAAGGTCATCGACAGCGCCGTGGCGACGATCAGCGCGATGATCGCCGCGGTGCCGCCGGCCGCGCCCGCGGGCAGGCCGAGGTCCTCGAGCAGCGGGGAGATCAGTGTCGCGATCGCGGGCTCGGAGAGGTAACCGGTGATCAGCGTGGTGATCGTGATGCCCAGCTGGGCGCCGGAGAGCTCGAACGAGAGGTTGCGGTGCGCGCGCTGGACGATCTTCGACCGGCGGTCGCCGACCTCGGCGACGTGGTTGTCGATCTGGCTGCGCTCGAGGCTGGTCAGGGAGAACTCGGCCGCCACGAAGATCGCGGTGCCGAAGGTGACGGCGACGAACCCGACGAGGCCGAGCACCGACAGCAGGACGTCCACGGTCGTTCGAGTCCCCGCCTCAGCCCGTCGCCAACCGGGCCGGGAAGCCGCCGGTGGCGATCGGCCCCCAGCGTTCCACCGACAGGCGGATCAGCGACTTGCCCTGACGCGTCATCGCCTCGCGGTACTCGTCCCAGTCGGAGTGCTCCCCGGAGATCGAGCGGAAGTACTCGACCAGCGGCTCGAGCGCGTCGGGGAGGTCGAGGACCTCGGCGGTGCCCTCGACGTGCACCCAGGGGCCGTCGAAGTCGTCGGAGAGCACGCACATCGCCACCCGCGGGTCGCGGCGGATGTTCGTGACCTTGGCGCGCTCGGGGTAGGTGGACACGAGCAGGCGCCCGTCGGCGTCGATGCCGAGCGTGACGGGCGAGGTCTGGTCGCCGCCGTCGGAGCGCCGGGTCACCACGATCGCCTTGTGCCGCGTCCGCAGGAACGCGTCGAGCTCCTCGCGTCCCACGCGGTCGTTGGTCGCCACGTTCACCATGGCGACGAGCGTAGTCGCGGACCCGGGGCCGCCCCTTACGGTGATCACCGTGGGAGCGCTCGACGGTCGGCGTGTGGTGGTGACGGGTGCGTCCTCGGGCATCGGGGCCGCGGTGGTGCGGGCGGCGGCCCAGACCGGGGCGCGGGTCGGGCTGCTGGCCCGGCGCGCGGACCGGCTGTCCGCGCTGGCCGGGGAGGTCGGCGGGCGGGCGGCCGTCGCCGACGTCACCGATGCGGCCTCGGTCACCCGGGCGGTCGACGAGCTCGCCTCGGGCCTCGGCGGCGTCGACGCCGTGGTGGCCGCCGCCGGGACGATGCACCTGGGCGCGGTGGGGGAGACGGACCCGGAGCGGTGGCGCGAGATGTTCGACGTCAACGTGCACGGCCTGCTCGCCACGGCCCGCGCCGCGCTGCCGCACCTCGGCGACGGCGCGAGCTGGGTGACGATCTCGTCGATGTCGGGCCGGCGCGTCCCGTCGGCCGCGGGCGGGGTCTACGCGGCGAGCAAGCACGCCGCGCACGCCGTCGACGAGACGCTGCGCCGCGAGGCCGGCGCCCGCGGCGTGCGCGTCACCACCGTCGCGCCGGGCTTCGTCGCCACCGACCTGATGGCCGGCGACGAGGCCGGGCGCGAGGACGTCGCGGCCTTCCGCGAGCGGATGCACGGGCTGGGCCTCACGCCCGAGCACGTCGCGGCCGCCGTCGTGCACGTGCTCGGCCTCCCGCCCGAGGTGTGCGTGGTGGAGTACGCGCTCGTCCCGACCGCCCAGCAGCGGGAGTGAGCACCCCGATCGGTGACCTGCGCCGCAGGCGGTGGCGGGGAACCCGTGGCCCACGACGACAATGTCGCGCCATGTGCACGGAGGGCGGGAATGAGTAGCCACCCGCGGAGCCAGAAGGGGAGCACGCCGACAGGGGAGCCGGGTTCGTGAGCGGAAGCCCGTTCGTCGACTTCGACCGCGGGTCCTGGGCGCAGCTGCGCGACACCAGCGCGGTGCCGCTGACGGCCGAGGAGCTCGAGGAGCTGCGCTCGCTCGGCGACCCCGTCGACCTCGACGAGGTCCGCGACGTCTACCTGCCCGTCTCGCGCCTGCTGGACCTGCACGTCCGCGCGAACGCCGGGCTGCTGGACGCCTACCGGACGTTCCTGCGCCAGGACGAGGAGGCGACGCCGTTCGTCATCGGCATCGCCGGGTCGGTGTCGGTGGGCAAGTCGACGACCGCGCGGCTGCTGCGCCTGCTGCTGGCCCGCTGGGACGACCATCCCGACGTCGCCCTGGTGACCACCGACGGCTTCCTGCACCCCAACGCCGAGCTGGAGCGCCGCGGCCTCATGCGCCGCAAGGGCTTCCCGGAGTCCTACGACCGGCGCGCCCTGCTGCGCTTCGTCGCGGACATCAAGGCGGGCAAGCCCGAGGTGCCCGTCCCGATGTACTCGCACCTCGTCTACGACGTCCTCGACGAGCAGCGCATCGTGTCGCGCCCCGACATCCTCGTGCTCGAGGGCCTCAACGTGCTCCAGCCGGCACCGCAGACCGGCGAGCGGGCGAGCGCGCTGGCCGTCTCCGACCTCATCGACTTCTCCATCTACGTCGACGCCCACCCCGCCGACGTCCGGCGCTGGTACGTCGAGCGCTTCCTGGCCCTGCGCGAGACGGCCTTCCGGGACCCGGCGTCGTACTTCCGCCGCTACGCGGAGATGGACGAGGCGGCCGCCCGGGCGCAGGCCGCGCGGCTGTGGGACGAGATCAACGGCCCGAACCTGCGGGAGAACATCGCGCCGACGCGCTCCCGGGCCGGGCTGGTGCTCACCAAGGGCGGCGACCACTCGGTCCGACGCATCCGCCTGCGCAAGCTGTGACCGCTCCGGCTCGTGTCGATGGTCGAGCTACGCTCCGCTGGGTCTCCCTGCCGTGGGACGATGAGGTATGTCCACTTCCGCCGCCGGGACACAGGCCGGGCCCTCGAGCGGGTCCGCAGCGTCGGACGCCGACCTGCCGTCGCGCCTGCGACTGGCCGTCGGCCGGCTGAACCGCCGCATCCGGGTCGACTCCGCGGCCGCCCTGCCGCCGCTGCAGACGTCGGTGCTCGCCACGCTCGAGGACCACGCCCCGTTGCGCCTCTCGGAGCTGGCGCGCCGTGAGGCGGTCACCCCGCCCACGATGAGCCGGGTGCTCGCCGCCCTCGACGAGGCGGGCCTGCTGATCCGCACGCCCGACCCGCAGGACGCGCGCTCCGCGCTGATCCACCTGTCCGAGGAGGGCCACGCCGCGATACGGCGCATCCGCACGGAGCGCACGGCGTCGCTCGCCCAGCGGCTCGACCGTCTCGATCCGGAGCAGCGGGCGGCCCTCGAGGCGGCGCTGCCGGCGCTCGAGGTCCTCGTGGAGGAGTAGCGGATCCCCCGCGCGGTGTAACGTTCCGCGCTCGGCTGACGACGGACGGTGTGTCAGGTGTGAGCGAATCGACTCCGGGAGAGCCGGTGCTGTTCCAGGCCCCCCTGCAACGCCGCCCGTCCCCGCCCGAGGTGGCCGACGAGCGTGAGGCCCTCGAGGGCTGGCTCGACTACTTCCGCGCGCTCGTCGTGCACGCCCTCGACGGGCTGGACGAGGAGACGCTGCGCCGGCGCGTGCCCGACGACGACGGGCCCAGCCTGCTCGCGATCGTCAAGCACCTCACCGAGCTCGAGCGCACGTGGCTCGTCGAGCGCTGGGGCGGTCGCGGCGGGCGCCACGTGCCCAGCTACGTCGACGAGGACGTGCCCGGGTTCCGGCTGGCGGACGTCGAGAGCCCGGACGACGTGGTCGGCAGCTACCTCGAGGTGTGCGAGAAGGGGCGTGACGCGCTCGCGGGCGCCGAGTCCCTCGACGACGCGGTCCGGGACGACCGGCGCGGGCACATCGAGCTGCGCTGGATCCTGCTGCACCTCGTCACCGAGACCGCCCGGTACGCCGGGCAGGCGCAGGTGCTGCGCGACGCGGCGGCCGCGCTGACCGGCGCCCACCCGGAGCCCCAGGACGACGAGCCGGTCTGATCACACCGGCTCGGCGGTCACCGTCAGGTCGTCGTGCGCGAAGCAGACCAGGTCCTCGATGGCGCGCGACTCGTCGGTCGGCGTCTCGTACGACCACGCGGCGTCGGGGATGAGCCGCCCGTCGGGCAGGCGCACCGAGTAGTAGGTCGCGTAGCCCTTGTACGGGCACACCGTGCGCTTCTCGGAGGGCTCGAGCGTCGCCGAGACGGACTCGCGCGGGATGTAGAGGCGGTCGACCAGGCCGGTCTCGCCCAGCAGGATCCCGCCCTTCGCGTCGGCCACGGACACCCCGTCGGCCGTCGTGACGGTGACGTGGCGGCTGGTGTGGCGCAGGCTGACGCGGTGGTACGGGTCGGGCAGGCGCCCGATGACCTCGTCGTCCTCGTCGAACCAGCGGTCCGCCGCCTCCGGCGCCAGCACCGCGAGTCCCGCGAGCCACGACGACTCCGGGATCGGGTCGGGGTAGGCCCAGACGGCGTCGGGCACGACGCGGTCGCCCACCCGCAGCGAGCGGTAGGTCGCGTCGCCCTTGAAGGGGCAGTGGGTGGTGGTGTCGCTGGGCTCGAGGAGGTCGGTCCGCAGGTCCTCCTCGGGCACGTAGAGCTGCGGCGGCAGCCCGGTCTCGAACAGCAGCGCGCCGCGGGTCGTGTCGAGCACGGTCACCCCGTCGACCTCCGCGCGCACGCGCCGCGTGAACGGCTCGAGCAGCAGCGAGTGGGCGGGACCCTCGACGGTGAACGTCCGGGTCTCCGGCACCTTGCGCGACAACGGGCCACCGAACATGGTCAGGGCCACGACGACCTCCTGGGCTGGGGATGCACCTGTGCGGTGCAACCCCGCCGCCGACGGCCGTTGTTCCCGGTTCAGCCGCCCGACGCGGCGGCGCCCGCCCCGGCCGCGACGGCGACCGCGGCGTAGAGGTCGGCGATCGCCTTGCGCACCGCCTCGCCGGCCCACTCGCCCTCGGCGATCACCTTGCTGCGGTCGCGCAGCGCGCGCTTCGGGACCTGTCCCTCGGGGACCACCTTGTGCTCCGCCTTCACCGCGCGCAGCAGGGCGACGAGCGCGGCGTCGTCGGCGCCCGGCGCCACGCCGTCGACGAGGACCGACCGCATCCGCGCGGCGACGGCGTCCCGGCGGCGACGGTCGACGGCGGGGTAGAGCGGGGAACGCGGGATGCCGAGGAACGTGCGCTCCTCGAGCCGCACGGACCCGTCGTGCACCAGGCCGGCCATCAGCGGGTCCTTGATCCGGCTCTGCAGCTTCTCGATCGCGGCCTTCGGGGTCGGGTCCGCGGGGAGGCGCTCGAGGGCGAGGTCGAGCACGTGGTCGCCGGTGGTGCCGCGGTCGCCGATCACCAGATGGGTGTTCCACCGCCGGTCCTCGAGGCGGGCGCGGTCGTCGAGCACGAGCTGCAGGACGACGGCCCCGGCGAGCGCCCGGGGCAGCGACGACGAGTCGACGAGGGGCGCGCCGGACTCGGGGTCGTGCAGGAGCAGGGCCAGGTCCTCGGCGGTGCGCATGACGTCATGGTGGCGGGGCCGGGCCCCTTGTCGCCTCCTCCTCGTGGCGGAGATCGTGTGTGGTGGCCCTCCGCACGGGGGACGACCGGGGCGTGAGCGAGCCCGTGACGCGCGAGGCCCCGGGCTACCGGGGGCCGACGATGATGACGCAGCGCTGGCTCGACGTCGCCTTCCTGCACTGGGCGGTCGACCCGGCGCTCGTGGCGCCGCTGCTCCCGCCCGGGGTGCGCCCGGACGTGCACGACGGCGTGACCTACGTGGGTCTGGTGCCGTTCCGGATGGTCGGCGCCGGGGTGCTGCGCGGGCCCGCGGTGCCGTGGCTGGGGACGTTCGCCGAGACCAACGTGCGGCTCTACACCGTCGACGAGCGCGGGGTCCGCGGCATCGTGTTCCGCAGCCTCGACGCCTCCCGGCTCGCGGTCGTGGCGGGCGCGCGGGCCGCGTTCGGGCTGCCGTACCGGTGGGCGTCGATGCAGGTCGGCGACGAGGCCGGCGGGCGCACCTACGTCACCCGCCGGCCGCATCGGAGCCGGGTGCGGATCCGTCCTCGGGGTGTACGGGAACCCGGCCCGCTCGAGGACTTCCTCACCGCCCGCTGGGGCCTCCACGAGCGCCACCTCGGCGTCGACTGGTACGTCCCCAACGTCCACGAGCCCTGGCCGCTGCACCGCGCCGACCTGCTCGAGCTCGACGACACGCTCGTCGCCGCGGCCGGCTTCCCGGGCCTCGCGCAGCGCCCGCCCGACCACGTCGCCTGGTCGCCCGGCGTGTCCGTCCGCTTCGGGTTCCCCCGGCCCCGGCGTCTGCGGCGGCTCCGTCGTCGGTGATCACGGGCGTCCTCATCCACCCGGGCGGTGCCCGCGACGTGGACAGGACGCTCCTGATCTCCACGTCCGGGGCCGTCACCGCCGGCGCAGACCCTGGGTCCACTGGAGGTCGGCGAACACCGCGACCGCCGCGGCCTGGGCGATCACGACGACCACGCCGAGCACGGTCAGCTGGTCCCAGGCGCCGACGACGAGCGCGAGGCTCATCAGCACCCAGGCGCTGTTGCCGAGCACGACGACCCACGTCAGCAGGCGCGGGATCGCCCGCAGGCCCGCGAGCAGCACGAGCCCCGTGGCGTAGACGACGAGGAAGACGCCGACGCCGAGCAGCAGCGGCGTGGAGAGGCCGATCAGGGTGTCGAGCACCCCCGCGCCGGCCGCCGCGGCGACGCCCAGCGCGCCGGACGCCGCGGCGTCGAGGCGCAGGACGCCGCGCAGGGAGCGCCGGGTGTCGGTGGTGGTGGCGGTCGTGGTGCTCATGGGGTCCTCCTCGGTCGGGCTTGTCGAGGAGAACCCTGCGGCGCGGCGGGTAAGCGGGTCGATGACCTCGTAGGTCATGGCCGCGGGCCGCGGGGCGCCCTAGCGTCGGCGCGGTGACGACGCTCGAGTTCCGGCCCGCCCCCGGCGACCTGCTGCGCGGCTGGCGCACCCGCCGCCGGCGCAGCCAGATGGACCTCGCCCTCGACGTCGGCGTCTCCACCCGGCACCTGAGCTTCGTCGAGACCGGCCGGGCGCGGGCCAGCCGCGAGCTGCTGGTCGACCTGTGCGAGCACCTGGAGGTCCCGCTGCGCGAGCGCAACACGCTGCTGCTCGCGGCGGGCTTCGCCCCGACGTACAGCGAGTCGCGGCTCGACGCCCAGGCCCTCGACGCGGTCCGGGGCGCGCTCGAGCACCTGCTGACCGGGCACGAGCCGTTCCCCGCCCTGGTCGTCGACCGGTGCGGCGACGTCGTCATGGCCAACCGTGCCGTCAGCGCGCTGCTGGCCCTGCTCGACCCGGCCCTGCTCGAGCCGCCCGTCAACGTCTACCGCCTGAGCCTGCACCCCGACGGCCTCGCGCCCCACGTGCGCAACCTCCCGGAGTGGGCCGGGCACCTCCTGCACCGCCTGGAGCGCCTCAGCGACCTCACCGGCGACCCGCGCCTGCTCGCCCTGCGCGAGGAGCTCGCGGGCTACGCCCCGCCCGCCCCGACCGGCGCCGCCGCCCGGGCCGCGCACGTCATGCTGCCGCTGCACATCGCCCACCCCGATGGGGACCTGCGGCTCTACTCGACGATCACGCACTTCGGCGCGGCCTGGGACGTCACGCTCGACGAGCTGTCGCTGGAGTCGTTCGTCCCGGCCGACGCCGAGACCCGCGCGGCGCTGGAGCGGCTCGCCGCGCAGGGGTGAGCCGGCTCCGTCGCGACCGGTGCCCTCGGCAGGCGACACGAGCCGGCGATCATGCGCACCGCGCCGCTCGCGCCGGCCCCCGGTTACCGGCGGACGGCGTGCACCGCGACCACCGGGTCGTCGGTGGAGGCCCGGCGCTGTGCGACCGGCTCGTCGAACGTGCCCGCGTCGCGGAGGTAGGTCGCGACGATCGCGGCGCGCTGCCCGTCGTCGGCGGACAGCCAGCCGCGGATCGCCTTGGTGGGGAAGCAGCGGTTCGAGAAGGTCAGCGCGAAGGTGCCGCCGGGCCGCAGCACGCGCCCGACGTCGGCGCACACGGCCACGGGCCGGATCAGGTAGTCGATCGACACGGTGCACACGACGGTGTCGAAGGACGCGTCGGCGAAAGGGAGCGACGGGTCGGCGTTGAGGTCGCGGACCACCCGCTCGTCGGCCATCGGGTTGGCGTCGAGCTCGGCGGCGTTCATCCCGAGCACGGTGAGGTGTCGCGGCCGGGTGCGCAGGTGCGAGACCCAGGAGCTCATGAGGTCGAGGACGTCGCCGTCGACGCCGATCTCGTCGTAGAACGCGCCGACGGCCGCGATCGCCCCGTCGTCGATGTGCTGCACCAGGCGCGGCGGGGCGTAGAAGCGGGTGTCGTCGTCGTCGGCGCGGTCGAAGAACCCGGGCGGGAAGTCCGTCACGCGCCCCGGATATCCCGGGGGCGGCCGTCACATGTGATCCGGGCGGTGGCGGCGGGCCACACCGCGCGGCGTCACCGACGATGGCCCGTATGGCCGACCACGCCCCGGTCCTGTCCGCCGGACCCACGCTCGACCAGGACGGCCTCGACGACCCCGCCGCGTTCCCCGTCCTGCGCCCGATGACCCCGCGCTACGCCGACCTCGGCGGCGACGGCCGGGTGACGACGGTGGCGCTGGGCCGGTGGTTCGAGGAGGCGCGCGTCGCGGCGGCGCTGCCCCGCTTCCGGCGTCGCGTCGAGGACGGCGGCGGGTCCTTCCGGATCCTGCTCGCGGCGCAGCGCATCCGCGTGCTCACGCCGATGACCCTCGGCGGCGAGTACCGGATCGGCACCGGTGTGCGGCGCGTCGGCGGGTCCTCGTACTCGTACGGGCACGGCGTGTTCGCGGGCGAGCAGTGCGTGGCGGTGTCGGACTCGGTGACCGTGCTGGCCACCGCGTCCGGACCGTGCGCGCTGCCCGACGAGCTGCGGGCGGACCTGGCGGCGCTGGTCATCGACGAGCCCGGCGGTGCCCCGCCGCGCCCGGAGGCGTCCCGCCACGACCGTGCCGAGTACTCCCACGGGCATACGGTCACGACGCGCATCGGCGACGTCGACACCAACCGCCACGTCAACAACGTCGCGGTCCTGTCCTGGTACGCCGACGCCGTCGCGGCCTGGCAGGCGGGCCGGCTCGGCGTGGTCGACGGCGGACCGCCCGAGGAGCTCGCGCCGAGCGCCTGGGAGGTGCAGTACGTCGACGAGGTCGCGCACCCGCGCACCTACGACGTCGCGCTGTCGGTCGACGACGCCCCGGACGGCCTGCACTACCGCGCGGGCATCTTCGCCGGCGGGCGGTGCGTGGGTCTCGCCGACGGCTTCGGCGCCGCCCTGGCCTAGGTCGCGGCCCGCAGCGCCGCCGCCAGCCGCACGAACCCCTCGTCGAGGCTGACGCGCGGCGCGAAGCCCAGGTCGCGCCGCGCCGCGGTGATGTCGAACCAGTGCGCGGTGGCGAGCTGGCGGGCGAGGAAGCGGGTCATCGGCGGGTCGTCGGTGCGGCCCAGCAGCCCCCAGACCGCCTCGACGGCCGCGCCCGCGGCGACCGCGACGGGCCGGGGCACCGTGCCGGACACCGGCGGCAGCCCGCCCGCCGCGAGGATCCCGTCGATCAGCTCGCGGATCGGGCGGGGGTCGCCCGAGGTGACGAAGTACGCGCGCCCGGCACACGCGGCGCCGGGGGCCAGGCGGTCGGCGGCGTCGAGGTGCGCCTGCGCGGCGTCGTCGACGTAGGTCGTGTCGATCACCGACGACCCGTCGCCGACCAGCCGGAGCCGGCCCGACCGGGCGCGCTCGAGGATGCGCGGCACGAGCTGGGTGTCGCCGGGGCCCCACACCAGGTGGGGGCGCAGCGCGACCGTCGCGAGCTCCGGGCCGTTCGCGGCGAGGACGAGCCGTTCCGCCTCGGCCTTGGTCTCGGGATACGGAGAGTCGAACGAGGTGGCGTAGGGCAGCGACTCGTCGCCGCCGTGGAGGTCGCCGCCGCTGTGCACCACGCTCGGCGTGCTGGTGAACACCAGGCGCCCGACCCCGGCGTCCCGGCAGGCCGCGAGCAGGACGCGGGTGCCCTTGACGTTGCTGCGGCGGAAGTCCGCGGCGCGCCCGCCGATCCCGGCCTTCGCGGCAACGTGCAGGACGACGTCGACGCCCTCGACGGCGCGCCGCGCGACCGCGGGGTCGGCGAGGTCGCCGCGCACGGTGTGCACGCCCTGCGCGCGCAGGTGCGGGTAGTCGCCGCGCGCGAGGCTGGTGACGGTGTCGCCGCGGGCGAGCAGGGCCGCGACGACCGCCCCGCCCAGGAACCCGCCGCCGCCGGTGACCAGCGCCTTCACGCGAGCTCCCCGGCGGCCCAGGCGGCCAGCGCCGGGCGGTCGATCTTCGAGTTGTGCCGCGGGTCGACGGGGAGCCCCGGGTGCTCGAGCAGCGTGCGGATCGTGCGGGTGCGCGGGTCCGCGGCGGCGAGTGCGAGCAGCTCGTCGCGCCGGGCCGCGTCGAGCCGGGCCGGGCGCAGCATCTCGACGACGAGCACCGGGCGCTGGGCCCCCGACGGCCCGACGCCGACCAGCGCGCAGCGCCGCACGGCGGGGTGCGCGTTGACGACCTCCTCGCACGGGACGCTGTAGAGCGGCCCGTCGGCGGTGTGCACGACGTGCGCCACGCGGCCGGCGAACCACAGCCGCCCCTGCGTGTCGGCCGACGCGAGGTCGCCCATCCGGTGTGCGGGCGCCCCGTCCCAGTCGAGGGTGGCGGCAGCGGTCGCCTCCGGGCGCTCGGCGTAGCCGGTCCGCACCACCGGGCCGCGGACGACGACCTCGCCGACCTCGCCCGGCGCGACCTCGCCCAGCTCGGCCACGCTCGCCGCCGGGCCGTCGACGATCCGCACGAGGGCCACGTCGACCCCGGGGACCGGCCTCCCCACGCAGATCCCGTCGTCGGGCAGGGCGAGCAGCTCGCGGCTGCCGATGGTGGTGACGGGCAGGGCCTCGGTCGCGCCGTAGGGGGTGTGGACCTCGGCGTCGGGCCCGAGCAGGTCGAGGACGCGGCGCTGGGTGTCGCGGGGGACCGGTGCGCCCGCGGAGATCACCCGGCGCAGGGCGGGCAGCCGCGTGCCGGCCGGCGCGCCGCGACCCAGCCGGTCGAGCACGGCGGGCGAGCCGAACATGACGGTGGCGCCGCTGCGTCGGGCCGCGCGCACGAGGCGCGCCGGCACCACCGACGCCGGGCGGGTGGGGTCCATCCGCGGGACGACCGTGGTCATCCCCAGCGCCGGGCCGAAGAGCGCGAACGGCGGAAAGGTGGCGAGGCTGACGTCGCCGGGCCCGAGCCCGTAGAGGTCGCGGACCAGGCCGGCCTGGGCGAGCAGCGCGTCGGGGGAGTGCTCGACGCCCTTGGGCGGCCCGGTGCTCCCGCTGGTGAACAGGATGGCGGCCGGGGTGCCGGGCGGGGGCGACGGAGGCGGCGCCACCGCGACCGAGGTGCGGGCACCCTCCCGCTCCAGCCGGCGCACCGACACCGCCCCCGGCACCGGGACCCCGCCCGCCGCCACCGTGATCCGCGCGTCGGGGCACCAGCGCAGGGCCCGGCGGGCGAGGTGCGCCTTCGCGACGCCGACGAACGCCTCGGGGGCGACCTCCGCGAGACACGAGCGCACGCGGCGCACCCCGATGCCGGGGTCGACGACGACGGGCACCGCGCGGACCCGCAGCAGCGCGTAGGCCAGCACGAAGAAGTCGGCGATCGGGGGCACGAGCAGCGCGGCGCGGGTGCCCGGCCCGACCCCGGCGGCGAGCAGGCCCGCCGCGGCCCTCTCGACCCGTCGCGCCAGCGTCCCGAAGTCCGTGGTGCGGGTGGTGCCGAGCGGCCCGGGGAGCACGAGTGCGGGCTGCTGCGGGTCGCTCGCGGCGTGGGCGGCGAGCATCCCGTCCAGGGTGGTGGCGGCGGTGGCGGGCTCAGCCACGGTCGCCGGCCAGGAAGGCGGCGGCGCCCGGCACGATCCGCTCGGCGGCGTCCTCGAGCACGTAGTGGCCCGCGTCGGGGAGACGGTGCACCTCGGCGCTCGGCAGGTACGTCGTCAGCTCGTCGAGGATCCGCCCGTCGAACACCGGGTCCTTCATGCCCCACCAGATCTGGGTGGGGACCGCGTCGAGGCGCGGCAGACGCTCGGCGAGGCGGGCGAGGACGGGGTGGGCGGGGTCCGCGGGGCTCGTCGGGATGTCCTGCACGAAGGCGTGCACGGCGACCCGGTGGGCCGGGGTGTCGTACGGGGCGAGCAGGCCGCGGCGGGCCTCGGGCGGCAGCCACCGCTGCCCGGTGCCCAGCACGAGCGCCCCGCGGGAGAACGCGCCGAGCCCGCGCACGGCCAGGTCCCCGACGACGGGCAGCCGCGCGGCCTGCAGCATCCACGGGATCCGGTGGTCGCGGGGCAGCGGGAACGCGCCGGTGTTGAGCAGGACCAGGCGGTCGAGGCGCTCGAGGTGCTCCACGGCCCACGACAGGCCGATGGGGCCGCCCCAGTCGTGCACCACCATCGAGATCGGCCCGTCGAGCGCGAGGGAGTCGACGAAGGCCGACAGGTCGTCGACCCGCCGCTGCAGCGTGTGCGGGTACTCGTCGGGGCCGGGCTTGTCGGAGCGGCCCATGCCGATGTGGTCGGGCGCAATGGCCCGCATGCCGGCCGCGGGCAGCGCCGCCAGGAGCGAGCGCCAGTAGAACGACCAGGTCGGGTTGCCGTGGACGAGCAGCACGGGCGGGCCCGACCCCTCGTCGACGTACGACATCCGGTGCCCGCCGATCTCGACGGACCGGGGCGTCGCGGGGTGGCCCGGCACCGTGAGCGAGGTCGGCGCGCTCACCACCGCACCTCCGCCGCGGCGGCGTTGATGCCGCTGCCGACGCCCATGAGCATGACCCGCGACCCCTCGGTCACCGTGCCGTCCTCGACGGCCTTGCTCAGCACCGTCGGGACCCCCGCCGGGCCGATGTTGCCGAACCGCGGGTACTGCGACGGGAAGCGGTCCTCGTCGAGCGCGAGCTGCTCGGCGACCGCGCGGGTGTGCACCTTGCTGACCTGGTGCAGGCAGTAGACGTCGTAGCCCGCGGCGTCCCAGGAGAAGCTGTCGACGGCCTCCTTCCAGGTGCGCCCGGCGAGCTCCATCCCGGCCATGAGCAGCCCGCGGGTGTCGGTGCGCATCTCGTCGGCCTGCCCGACGCAGAGGTCGGCGTTGCCGGTGGTGCTCGCGCGCCCGAGCCCGCCGAGGAACCGGTGCCCGCCCGGCCCGTCGGCGCGCGAGAGGACCATGGCGACCGCGCCCGAGCCGACGGTCAGCGTGGCGAACTGTTCGTGGAACATCGTGCGCGTGGCGTCCTCGCCCGCCAGGCGCGCGACCGTCGACTCCATCGCGTAGCGGCTCGTCTCGCCGGCGACGACGAGGCCGTGGTCGATCTCGCCGCGCTCGATCATCGTCGCGACCAGGTTCATCCCGTTGAGGAATCCGAGGCACGCATTGCCGAGGTCGAAGTTCACGGCCTCCGGCGACAATTCCATCCGGCCGTGGACGATGCTCGCCGTCGACGGTTCGAGGTGGTCGCGGCTCACCGAGGTGTTGATCAGGGCGCCGATCGCGTCGCGGTCGATGCCGCTTCGGGCGAGGGCGAGCTCCCCGGCCCGCGCGGCGACCTCGCTCGGCACGGTGCCCTCGTCCCAGACGCGGCGCTCGGTGATGCCCGAGAGCTTCTCCAGCAGGCCGGGCGTGATCCGCAGGCGGGTGAGGGTGTCGCCGATCCGGTCCTCGAGCCCCTGGGAGGTGACCACGTGCGGGGCGTCGAGGTGCGCCAGCCCGGTGATCACGACCTGGTCGTAGCGCTGTGCCGCTCTCATGGTGACGACGATGCGGGCGTGGGCGCATTTCCGCCATTCGCATTTCCCGGGACACGGTGTTCGAGATACTTCGCGAACAGGTGCTACCGTCGATCACGCGAACCGGGGTAACAGGAAAGGCGACGCGATTCCTCGTCCGAATGGCCCTGCATTCGCCGTCCCGGCGGGGGCGATTCCGCGTCGTCCGCATCGTACGGCCGTACCGAGGGGTAGGTGGGCGGTCCTCGTGAGAGATGGACGGCACTCGCCGGGCGGTCGGGGAACGCGCGCGGCGGGTGCCGCGTTGGTCCCCGCGTGACGACCTTCGAGGTGACGGCGGCTCCCCGTGTCGTGGCGCCGGGCGCGCGGGCCGGGCTCGCGGGCGTGCTGCTCGCGCTCGTGGTGATCGGGGCGATGCACCTCGTCGGGCCCTCGTCGCGCGTCGACCCGGTCCGGCGCACGATCAGCGAGTACGCGCTGCTGCCGGGCGGGTGGCTCTTCGACGTCGCCGTCGTGGCGCTGGCCCTCGGGTCGGCGGGGGTGATCGCGGCCCTGGTCGCGGCGCGGCTCGCGCCGGCGCGGTCCCTGCCCGTGGTGCTGCTCGGCGCCTGGTGCGTGGGCCTGCTGCTGGTGGTGGCGTTCGAGAAGACCAACTGGTCGATCGGCCCGAGCCTCTCGGGCTACATCCACCGCTACGCGAGCCTCGTCGCGTTCATCGCCCTGCCCCTCGGCGCGCTGCTGCTCGCGCGGCGCCACCGCCACGACCCGGCCGCCCGCCCGTTCCGGATCGGGGTGCGCGTCGGCTCCTGGCTGGCGCTCGCGTCGTTCCTGCCGATCGTCGGCGCCATCGCGCTGCGCGGGGTCACCGGCGTGCCGTGGTGGCGCGCGGTGCCGCTGGGGCTGCTCGAGCGGGGGCTCGCGCTGGCGGAGGTGCTGGTGGTGGCGCTGCTCGGGGCGTGGGCGCTGGCGAGTGCCCGGCGCTCGGCGGCGGCAGGAAACGATCGGCTCGTGGAGCGCCCCGCCACGTAGCGTCCCGGGCCGTGGTGGATCAGGCGGTGTGGCACGACGCGCTCGACCGGGCACGGCGGTTCGCGGGGGAGTGGCTGGCGTCGCTGCCCGACCGTCCCGTGGGACGCCCCGTCGAGGGTGGCGTCCACCTCGACGCCGAACTGCCGGTGCACGGGACACCGGCCCCGGAGGTCCTCGACGCGCTCGCGGCCGCCCTCGAGCCGGGGCTGGTGGCCACGCCGGGCCCGCGGTACGTCGGGTTCGTCACCGGGGGTTCCCTGCCGGCGGCGCTGGGGGCCGACTGGATGGTCTCGGCGGCCGACCAGAACGTCGCCGCGTGCGTGATGTCACCGGCGATGGCGACGGTGGAGGAGATCACCGGGCGGTGGGTGTGCGAGCTGCTCGGGCTCCCCGCGGGCAGCGCGCTGGGCTTCGTCACCGGCGCCCAGATGGCCAACGTCGTCTGCCTCGCCGCCGCCCGGCACGCCCTGCTCGCGGCGGCCGACTGGGACGTCGGCACCGACGGGCTCGCCGGCGCCCCGGTCCCGACGGTGGTCGTGGGCGAGTACGCGCACTCGACGATCCTGCAGGCCCTGCGCCTGCTCGGCTTCGGCTCCGGGCGGGCCGTGCGCGTCCCCGCCGACGACCAGGGGCGGATGCGCCCCGACGTGCTGCGCGACCTGCTCGCCGCCATCGACGGCCCCGTGCTCGTCTGCGCGCAGGCCGGCCAGGTCGACACCGGCGCGTCGGATCCCCTCGACGCGATCGCCGACGTCGTCGCGGCGCGCGAGCAGCGCTGGCTGCACGTCGACGGGGCGTTCGGGCTGTGGGCCGCGGCCGCGCCGGGACGCCGGCACCTCGTCGCCGGGGCCGGGCGCGCCGACTCCTGGACCGTCGACGGGCACAAGTGGCTCAACGTCCCCTACGACTGCGGCATGGCGATCGTCCGCGACCCCGCGGCGCTGACCGCGGCGATGAGCCTGTCCGCGGCCTACCTGCCCATGGAGGTCGCCGACCCCTCCAGCCGCGTGCCGGAGAGCTCCCGGCGCGCCCGGGCGCTGCCGGTGCACGCCGCCCTGCGCAGCCTCGGGCGCGACGGCGTCGCCGACCTCGTCGAACGCTGCTGCACCCTCGCCAGCCAGGCCGCCGACGAGCTCGGCGCCCACCCCGGCATCGAGATCCTCAACGACGTGGTGCTCAACCAGGTCCTGTTCCGGCCGCGCGACGGGGACGCCCGAGAGCTCGCCGCCGCCGTCGCGCGCGACGGCACCTGCTGGGTCGGGACGACCGTGTGGCAGGACCGCCCGGCGGTGCGCCTGTCGGTGTCGAACTGGTCGACGACCCCCGACGACATCGCGCGCTCGACGGCGGCGATCACGCGCCTGCTCTGATCAGGCGGGCACCCGGGCGCGGTAGAAGGCGAGCGTCCCCATGACCCAGCGGCGCCGCCCGACCACCTCGGCGTCGACGAAGCCGGCGTCGGTCAGGAGCGCGACGACGGCGTCCGTGCCGGAGTGGTGCAGGCGCAGCGCCGGCTGCTCCTGGCCGTGCCCGTGCCCGTGGCCGTGACCGTGGCCGTGCCCATGGCCCTCGTCGCCCGGGGTCGCCCGGCTCAGCGCGTGCATCGCCGACCCGGCCAGGCGGGCGAGCCGGCCCCGCGGCTCGCCCACCATGTCGACGATGTGGATCGAGCCGCCCGGACGCAGCACGCGGCGCGCCTCCACGAGGGCGGCGGGCTGCTGGTCGGCGGGCAGGTGGTGGAACATCAGCGACGACAGCACCCGGTCGACGTGCGCGTCGGGCAGCGGCAGCGCGTCGGCGAAGCCCTGCTCCAGGCGGGCGCCGGCGGGGAGCTTGACCCGGGCGCGCTCGAGCGCCCGGGTGTCCGGGTCGAGGCCGACGAGCTCGACGTCCGGGTGGCGCCGGGCGAGCGCGGCGAGCACGTTGCCGGTGCCGCAGCCGATCTCCAGCACGCGCCCGCCGGCCGGCGGGGCGGCCTGCGCGACGAGCTCCCGGTGGGCCGGCCCGGCCCCGAGCACGCGACTCATCAGGTCGTACCAGGGCAGGAACGCGTTTCCGGCCGTCGCGGGCAGGTAGGACCGACCACCGGTGCTGGCGCGCTCCGGTTCCGTCATGGTGTGTGCTCTCCTCGTGGGACGGGATTCGGTGTCGAGCTCCACGCTCGCCGCACGCTCACCTGCCGGCAAGGAACGAAGCCCGGCCGTGATGGGACATTCTTCCGATGTACTGCTCGTCGGCTACCCACGCGCCGCGGACGGGCTCGACGTCACCGTCCGGCACGCGGTCGGCGGCGCCGCGCCCGCCGGCCCGCCCGTCCGTGAGGCTCACGCGCACGACTTCCTCGTCCTCCTGCTCGTCGAGCGCGGGACCGGCACGATGCGGGTGGACGACCGCGACGTCGCGCTCGCGGCGGGCGACGTGCTGGTGCTCGCGCCCGGCGCGGTCGTCGCCCCGCGGGCGCAGCACATCGGCCCGGACAGCGCGGCCTGGATGGTCTACTTCCCGGCCGACGTCGTCGACCCGGCGACCACGGGCTCGCTGGTCTCGTGGCGGTCGCACCCGTTGCTCGCGCCGCTCGTCGGCCACGGCCGGGCCGGGTGGCAGCGGTTCGCGGTGCCGCCGGGGGAGCGGGAGGGGTGGCTCGCGCAGGTCCGGGCCCTCGACACCGAGCTGCGGGAGCGGCGCGAGGGTGCGGCGGCTGCCGTCCGGGCCCACCTGACGCTGCTGCTCGTCGGGCTCACGCGGCTCGAGGCCGCGGTCGCCGACGAGCTCCGCGACCGCGACGAGCCCCTGCTCGCGGCGGTGTTCGACGTCGTCGAGCGCCGGTTCCGCGAGTCGCTGTCCCTGCGCGACGTGGCGGTCGAGGTCGGGCTGACGCCGGGCCACGTGACGACGGTCGTGCGGCGGCGCACCGGGCGCACCGTCCAGCAGTGGATCACCGAGCGCCGCCTGCGGGAGGCCCGCCGCCTGCTGCACGACACCGACCTGACCGTGGCCGCCGTCGCCGCCCGGGTGGGCTTCCGCGACGCCGGGTACTTCGTGCGTCGCTTCCGTGCCGAGCACGGGGTCCCGCCCGGGCGGTGGCGGGCGGCCTGAGGAGCAGGCCGAGCGCGAGTCACGGGCAGGTCATCGGATGTCCTCGAGCCAGGCGCGCCAGCGGGGGCGCTCGCGGTCGGCGACGGCGGCGGCGTCGGGGCCGTCGGGGCCGTCGGCACCGTCGAAGAGGGACAGGTGGACGGTGGCCTGACCGCCCGCGGTCGCGAGGTCGGCGATCCCCGGGGTGGGCGCGTCGAGGTGCAGGACGACGCCGCTGAGGTGCTCGCCGGGGGAGAGGGCCGTGACGGTGCCGGCGAGCTCCGGGGTGCCGCGCAGGGTCACGTGGTCGTCGACCCGGGCCTCGTCGAGGCCCGCGGCGGCGAGCAGCGCCTGCCAGACGTCGGGCTGCGACCCGCCGATGCGGGCGCTCTCGGTGACCGTCGCCGACCGGCGTCCCGCGAAGTGGGCGAGGTAGACCCGCAGGGTCTCCAGCGCGAGGCCCATGCCCTCGCGCAGCGCGTCGATCTCGCCGTCCCAGTCGTCGCCCGTCCCGAAGCCGCTCATCACCATGCGGACGACACAGGTGCCCTCGTCGCGCGTGCTGACCAGCCACTCGGTCGCGAGCGTCGTGGTCTCCTCGCCGGCGGGCCAGGTCGCCGCGGTGGCGAAGCGGTCCGGGGCGTCGTAGGCGGTGACGGTGCCGCCCTCGCCGTAGCCCCCGCCCATGTCGAAGGCGAACTCGCCGCCGACGTGCTCGCCGACGCGGGTCGGGTGCAGCCAGGAGCTGATGCCGGGTCCGGTCGCGATGGCGTCCCAGACCTGGTCGGGGGTGCCGGGCACCGTGACCTCGAGGTCGACGGTGCGGGGGTCCTGCTCGCTCATGAGGCGTCCTCTCCGGCTTCGGGGGTGGGGGCCGGCACGGGGTGCGCGCCGACGACGAGACGGTGGGGGCGGCCGTCCGGGGCGTGGTAGCGGGCGGCGAGGTCGCGGACGGCGGCGCCGAGCTCCTCGGCGAACGCGGCCCGCTCGGCGGCCGAGGCGAAGCTGATCTCGGTGTCGATGGCGAGCGTCGCCAGGCGCTTGTCCTGCGCGTCCGCGCGGCGGGCGAGATCGCCCACCTCGCGCACCAGCCGCCCGCCGAGGGCCAGCAGGTAGCGCGCCGAGAGCCGGTCGGAGACACGCTCCGGGCTGCCCGCGGCCTCGCCGAGCGCGGCGGGGGAGACCAGGTAGGAGGCGGCGGACGCCTCGAGCATCCGCTCGGTGAGCCCGCGCCTGGGGCGTTGCCCGACCTCGCGCACCAGGCCGTGGGCCTCGAGCGTGCGCAGGTGGTAGTTGACCTTCTGTCGGGTGAGGCCGACCCGGCCGGCGAGGGTGGAGGCCGATCCGGGCTCGGCGAGCGCGGCCAGCAGGCGCGCGCGCAACGGGTCGAGGGCCGCGGCGGCGGCGGCCGGTTCGTCGATCACGTCCACGTCGAGCACGGACCCACGACAACATTGACAAGAAAAGTTGTCAAATAGGGGAGGCGACCTAGAGTGGCCGCCGTGGCACGACGGCATGACGCGGACGCCGGGGGACCGGCGGAGGTCAACGAGGCGAAGGCGGCGATCCGCCAGCAGGTGTGGGACGCACTGAAGGACGGCAGGCTCGCGCGGTTCCCGGGCGCGCACGGGCGCATCCCGAACGTCAGCGGCGCCGAGGCGGCCGCCGAACGGCTGCGCGAGACCGACGCCTGGCGGCGCGCGCGGACGCTCAAGTGCAACCCGGACGCCGCGCAGTGGCCGGTGCGCCAGCGCGCGCTGCAGGACGGCAAGACCGTCTACATGGCGGTGCCGCGCCTCGCCGAAGAGGCGCCGTTCTTCCTGCTCGACCCCGAGCACCTCGCCGACACCCCGCGCAAGGCGTCGTCGATCAAGGGGGCGTCCCGGTCCGCGCGCACCGTCGCGGTCGAGGACCTCGAGCCCGTCGACCTCGTCGTCACCGGCTGCGTGGCCGTCGCCGAGGACGGGGCGCGGCTGGGAAAGGGCGGGGGATTCAGCGACCTCGAGTTCGCCGTGGCGAGCGAGGCGGGGCTGGTCGCGCCGGACACCCCGGTGGTGACGACCGTCCACGAGCAGCAGGTCGTCCCGGTCGGCGAGATCCCGGTGACCGACCACGACGTGCGCCTCGACCTCGTCGTCACCGCCGACCGGGTCATCACCTGCACCCGCGAGGCCCGCCACCCGGGCCGGATCGACTGGGACGCGCTGACCGAGGAGAAGATCGCGGCGATCCCGCTGCTGGCGCGCCTGCGGCCCTGAGCGGTTTGCTTTCGCGAATCGGCACCCACGGCGCGCGGCCCGCGTCCACCGTGGGTGCATGACCGTGACACCCGAGAACGCCGCACCGCTGCTCACCGACGACGACGTGCACGACCGCGTCGCCGCGATCGTCGGACCGGCCACCCAGGACGGGTGCGTCTGGCTGATGCTCGTCGACGGCGACCGGCGCCAGACGCCCGTCGTCATCCCGATCGCGGACTCCCCGCGGTATCCCGAGACCCATCTCGTCGCCGGCCTGCGCGACATGCTCGCGCACCTCGGCGGGTCGCTGGCCACCGACGCCGGTCCCGGCGCGTGCCTGTTCGCGCTCGAACGCTTCGGACCGCGGGAGACGGACGCCGCCGACGAGGACTGGGCCAGGGCACTGCACGGCGCGGCGTCGGGGGCGGGGCTCGGGACGGTCGGGGTCTTCCTCAGCACCCCGGACGGTGTTCGCCGCATCCGATAGCGGGGACGATGGCCGACGTGAGTTCCACCGCGGCGTACACCGTCGCCGAGCTGCACGCGATGCCCGACGACGGCCGCCGCCGTGAGCTCATCGACGGGATGCTCTTCGTGAGCCCGGCGCCCGGGTGGCCGCACCAGGAGATGGCGCTGGCGCTCTACCGGCTGCTCCACGCAGCCTGCCCTCCGGAGCTGCACGTCCTGGCGGCGCCGTTCGCGGTCACCACCAGCACGGTCGACGAGGTCCAGCCCGACGTCATCGTCTGCCGCTACACCGACCTCACGCGGGCGAACCTGCCCGTCGCCCCGGTCCTGGCGGCGGAGGTCGCCTCGCGCAGCACGCGTCTGCACGACCGCAACACCAAGAAGGCGCACTACGAGCGCCTCGGGGTGCCGTCGTACTGGCTGCTCGACCCCGAGGGCGAGGGCGAGCTGGAGGTGCTCGAGCTGGGCGCCGACGGCCGGTACGAGACGACCGCCCGGGTGGTCGGCGACGACGCCGTCGACCTGACCGCGCCGTTCGCGGTCACCCTGTCGCCCGCCCGCCTGCTCGACGGCCTGCGACGCTGAGCTATCCGGTCCGCCGGCCGACGAACCGGGCGAGTGCGGGGGCCACGAGCAGCATCAGCAGCACCCGCAGCACCTGGACCGCGACGACGGAGGTGACGTCGGCGCCCGAGGAGATCGCGGTGGCCAGGACCGCGTAGACGCCGCCCGGGGTCGTCGCGAGGTAGCCCTCGAGCGGCGTCATGCCGGTGGCCCACGAGAGCACCAGGCCCAGCCCCGCGCAGATCGCGATGACGGCGAGGATCAGGCCCGTCGCCAGGGGCAGGACGCGCGCGACCGTGACCAACGCCTGGCGCGTGAACTTCAGGCCCGCCTGCCAGCCGATCGCGGCGTAGGCGAGGTCGACGAGCAGGGTCGGCACGCTCGCACCGACCACCAGGCCGGACATGCTCACCGCCGCGGCCAGCACCATCGGGCCGAGCAGCGCTCCGGCGGGCACGTGCAGCGCCCGGGCGATCGGGGCCCCGACGACCCCGCACCCGATCAGCACGAGGACGCCGACCCACCAGGGTGCCGTCGGGCCGGCGGCCTCCGGGGCGCTCGCGCCGACGTGCGAGGCGCCGTAGCCGACGACGGCGACCACCGGCATCGTCGCCGTCACCAGGCCGACGCGGACGTACTGCACGACGGAGACGATCCGCTCGTCGCCGCCGAGGTCGGCGCTGATCGCCACCAGCCCGGAGGCACCGCCCGCGGTCTGCGCGAGCATGCCCGTCAGCGGCGACACCCCGCGCTGCACGCCCATCACCAGGCCCGCGCCCATGCTCACGAGCAGGGTGGCGACGCTGATCAGCAGGATCGGGAGCCATTCCGCGGCGACGGCGGCGAGCGTCTCGGGCCGGGCGAGCAACCCGATCACCACGCCGATGACGGCCTGCGCGGAGCTCGTCGCCCAGCGCGGGACCGCCGACGGCCCGAGGCCCGCGAGCGCGAGAACGGTCGCCACCGCGAGGCCCGCGAACAGCGCGGCCGACGGGACGGCGAGCGCCGCGAACCCGAGGGTCGCGACGACGGTCAGCGCCGCCAGCAGGGCCCACCGGGCGCCGGCCCACCCCACGATGCGCTCTGCCACCGGGCGCGAGCCTAGGCGTCACCCGTCGCGACGTCGGCGCGCGACGGCAGGAACGCGGCGAACGCCACGCCGGGCACGGTCACGGCGGCGATCGCGAGGAGGCCGGCGACCGGGACGGCGATGAGCGGCTCCACGAGCAGCACGAGCACCACCCCGCCGAGGTGCCGGCGAGGAGCAGCAGCGCGGTCGTGATGGCGGCGTCGCCCTCGCCGGCGCGGGCCTCCGACCAGTCGAGGGCGACCGGCAGCCCGGCGAGCAGGAAGAACCCCGCGACCGCGAGGACGACGGCCGTCACCACGCGGCCCGGCCCGGCCGCGATCACGGCGAACGCCGCGATCACCGTGAGGGGCGTCAGGAGCAGGACGGTGCGACGCCGGTCGTGGCGGGCGGCGACCCCGGGGACGATCGCCGCGCCCGCGATGCCGGCGACGGTCATCAGCGCGATGAGGGGGCCGCCCGCGTCGGGCAGCCCGAGACCGCCGAGGAGCACGTCGAGCCAGGTGGCGGTCGCGTTGAAGACCCCGACCCCGACGAAGAGCAGGCTGGCGAGAGCCGGGGGAGATTCGCTCACGTGTTCGAACGGTGGCCGAGCGGCACGCCCAGCACGTCCGGAATCCCGATGATCATGTCGAGCGCGCCTCTCGTCGAGGCGAGGCGAGGCGAGGCGGTGCCGGCGGTCGGGCGAGCGCCGAGCGAGCGCGTGGCGATACGGACGTTCAGTGTCAGCGACGCCACGCCGCTGACATGGGGAAGGGTCGGTTCTGACGAAATGACATAATGTCGATTATCGGATCAGGCTGGTGAAGCGGAGACCGTGGAGCGGCTCCGGGTCGTGGCGACCGCCAGTGCCACCGCGCCCGCCGTGAGCGCCAGGGACCGCACCAGGTTCGCGTCCAGCAGGCTGTCGATGGTCGCCGCCGACTGGCCGATGCGGTCGAGCCGGTCGTGCATCGGGATCGCCCACGCGACCGTCGACACGAGCGACACCAGCCCGCTCGCGGCGACGACGGCGGCGAGGCGCCGCGGGACGTCCGGCGGGCGCGTCCACGGGAACGCCGCGCACGCCAGGAAGGTCGCGAAGCCCGGCACGATCACCACCAGCGGGATCGCCTGGTTGTACTGCGCGTGGTACGCGAGGAAGTCCTCGGCCGGCACTGCCCCGAACAGCGGGTACGACACGAGCTGCGCCTGCCAGCCGACGCCCGTCGAGTACGCCGTCAGGGCCGTGAGCGCGACGAGGTGCGGCCGGTGCCAGCCGGTCCGGGCGCCGACTCCCCTGATGATCCGGGTGCGGATGGTCGTGGTGCTCATGCGGGTCTCCGTGGTGTCGAGATATTCGATAGAGTGAGACTAACTCGATTTGGGCAGGAGTCAAACGAAATGGTCGAACGTCGCCGCTACGACGCCTCGGGGCGCGAGCGCCAGGCCGCCGAGACCCGCCGGCACGTCGCGCTCACGGCGGTCGAGCAGTTCGTCGCGCAGGGGTACGCGACCACCACGGTCGCCTCGGTGGCGAAGGCGGCGGGGGTGTCCGCGCAGACGGTCTACAACGGCTTCGGGACGAAGTCCGCCCTGCTCAAGGAGGGGTACGACCTCGTCATGGCGGGCGACGGCGAGGCGATCCCGCTGGCCGAGCGCCCCGAGGTGCGCGCCCTGTACGCCGACCCCGACCCCGCCGCGTTCCTGCGCGGCTACGCCCGGCTGGGCCGATCCCTGCTCGATCGCCTCGGCCCGCTCGCGATGCAGATCGCCGCCGGGGCGCTCGCCGGCGACCCGGACCTCGTGGAGCTGCGGGCGACCACCGACCGGGAGCGCCTCGTCGGCACCGGGATGGTCGTGGGGCGGCTGGTCGAGCTCGGCGCCCTGTCCCCCGGGCTCGACGAGGACGCGGCCCGCGACCGCCTGTGGACTCTCAACAGCACCGAGGTCTGGCACCTGCTCACCGCGACGCGGGGCTGGACCGGCGAGCAGTACGAGGACTGGATCGGCGACGCCATGGTCGCGGCCGTGCTGCCCCCGGAACGCCGCTGATCCCGCACTGATCGAGATCCGCTCATCGGTGCGGACCGACCGGTGACGGCGTGTCGACGGCGCGGAAACGTTGAATGGCACACGACCGATCGGCCGCCCGGCGGATAGTCGTGCCGCCGACCGCGCGCCTCCTTCCGTCCTCGCACCCGATCGAGCACGGTGAGGTCACGACCGGGTCGCACACCGCGACTTTCATGTTCGCTCTGTGACGACCCGATCCCGATCAAGCCGGGCACGCTCGGGGGGAACCGTGAGGACAGGACCAGGACATCGGTGGGGGCGCCGGTGACCGAGGAATCCGACGAGATCGACCGGCTGGTCACCGCCGTCGTGGCGGGCGACCGGGCGGCGCTCAACCAGCTGCTCGCGATCCTGCGCCCCCTCGTCGTGCGCTACTGCCGCTCCCGGCTGGGCACCGACCGCGCCGGCGTCGCCGCCGACGACGTCGCCCAGGAGGTCTGCCTGGCGGTGCTCAAGTCGCTGCCGACCTACACCGACCAGGGCAAGCCGTTCCTGGCGTTCGTCTACGGCATCGCCGCGCACAAGGTCGTCGACGCCCACCGCCACGCCGGCCGCGACCGCTCCGACCCCACCGACGAGGTGCCCGAGGGCTTCACCGACGCCGTCGGCCCCGAGCAGCACGCCCTCGAGTCGTCGGCGAGTGCCGAGATGCGCGAGCTGCTCGCCCAGCTGCCCGCCAAGCAGCGCGAGATCCTCGTGCTGCGCGTCGTCGTCGGGCTCTCCGCCGAGGAGACCGCGGTCGCCGTCGGCTCGACGCCCGGCGCGGTGCGGGTCGCCCAGCACCGCGCCGTCGCCAAGCTGCGGGGTGTCATGACCGGGGCCGACGACGACCGCGGCCCCGACGACACCCCGCCGCGCGGCCTGTTCAGTACACGGGCCGGAGCGGGAACCCGGAGCGGGCGTCGGGGCCGAGCTTGACCCCCAGCACCTGGTGGAGCTGGATGTTGTTGAGGTCGAAGCCCACCTGGCACGCCGGCATGTAGAGCCGCCACACCCGGGCGCGCCCCTCGCCGGCCTCGGCGACGCACTCGTCCCAGTGCGCCTCGAGGTTGGCGCTCCACCCGGCGAGCGTCTTCGCGTAGTGCTCGCGCAGGTTCTCCTCGTGCCGGATCTCGAAGCCGGCGGCGTTCATCCGCGAGACGAGCCAGCCGATCGGCAGGAGCTCGCCGTCGGGGAAGACGTACCGGTCGATGAACGGGTCGGCGTGGGCCCGGTGGTGCGCGTCGGGCCGGGTGATGCAGTGGTTGAGCAGCCGCCCGCCGGTGCGCAGCTTGCCGTAGAGGAAGCGGAAGTAGCCCGGGATGTTGCGGCGCCCGATGTGCTCGGTGAGCCCGATCGAGCTGACCGCGTCGAACCCGCCCTCGGTGACGTCGCGGTAGTCGCCGTGCCGGATCTCGACGAGGTCGCCGAGCCCGCGGCGCGCGACCTCCTTCTGCGCCCAGTTCGCCTGGTCGCGCGAGAGCGTGACGCCCAGCGCGCGCACCCCGTGGTGCTCGGCCGCGTGCATCGCCATCTGGCCCCAGCCGCAGCCGACGTCGAGCAGCCGCATCCCGGGCTCGAGGCGCAGCTTCTCGGCCACGAGCGCGTGCTTGGTGAACTGCGCTTCCTCGAGCGTCGCCGTCTCCGACGGGTAGACCGCGCAGGTGTAGGCCATCGACGGGCCCAGCACCATCTCGTAGAAGCGGTTCGACACGTCGTAGTGGTGCTCGATCGCGTCGGAGTCGCGGTCCTTGGAGTGCCGCTTGCCGTGCTGGCGGTGCTCCTCGGGCGGCGGGGCGAGGCGGTGCTTGAAGCGCAGCGGCGCCAGGCGCGCGGCCATCCGCACGAGCGTGGCCGGCGTGACGTCGGAGACGGTCAGCTCGCCCATCGCCGTGAGCGCCTCGTAGATGTCGCCCTCGACGTCCAGGTGCCCGGACACGTAGGCGCGCGCGAGGCCCAGGGTGTTGGGCGAGCCCGCGAGGTAGGCGAGCGCGGTCTCGCTGCGCACGTCGACCGTGGCGACGGGTGGGGCCCCCGGCGGAGCGGAACTGCTCCCGTCGTAGGCGCGGATGGCGACTGGGGCCTGCTCCCCCAGCACCGGTCGGAACATCTCGGCGACCTGCACGACGATCCTCCTCAGCCCGTCACGGTCTTGGTGTAGAGGTCGGGGAGGCGGCCGTCCGGGTCGTAGCGAGCCTTGAGCTCCCGGTAGGTCGTCCCCCCGTACAGCGCGTCGAACTCGTCGGGCGTGTAGCTGGACGTCGAGTACAGCGACTTGTGCCCGTCGAGCCCCATGAGCACCTGCTCGATGCGCCGGTTGTGGTGGTCGGGCGCCATGCCCGGGGACAGCGGGGCGTCCGACCAGAACCCGACGTTGACGTAGGTCGTGTCGGGGTCCAGGGGATAGAGCGGCCAGCTGCGCCGATCCGGAGTCTGCGCAGCTCCGCTGCGCTGCGTGCGTCGGGCCTGCAGCGGGCACAGCCAGACCGGGCTGATCCCGATCTCGTCGTGGAAGAACGCGAGGAACTCCGGCAGCCGGTCCACCGGCACCTCGACGTCCTGGATGATCGGCTCGGTGCCCGCGTGGCCCTCCCGGCGCGCGAGCACCTGCGAGAGGCCGACGCGGCGGTCGAGCGCCACGATGCGGCGGTAGACGTCCGAGCGCCGGTAGCGCGCGGGCCACAGGCGGCGCACCACCGGCTGCTGCACGCCCAGGGCGCGCGAGCACCAGAACCAGTCGGTGTCCCAGCGCCACAGGTAGTCGTGGATCGTCAGGAAGTCGACCTGTCGCTGCTGGATCGACCGGTAGTAGATCTGCTGGCCGGTGTAGTTGGAGAGGTACGGCGCGGTGTCGACCATCTCGCCGACGGTCATGTAGTGCTCGCGCGCGGAGAAGACGACACCGTCGCAGAAGTCGACGCGCTCGCCGGCCCACTCGTGGGTCTTCGCGACCTCGGCCAGCGCCTGCGTGATCTCCTCGGCCGTGTCGAACCGGACGTGGCGCAGGCGCACGAACGGCGCCACCGGCGCGAGCTCGATGCGCAGGCGCAGCGCGTAGCCGAGCGTCCCGTAGGAGTTGGGCAGGCCGGCGAGCAGGTCCGGGTGCTCGCCGCCCGCGGAGCCTGCGGAGCCGGGCGTGACGGCACGAGTCGAGAGGATCTCCCCGGTGCCGGTGAGCACGTCCGCCTCGAGCACCGACTCGTGCGGCAGGCCGTCGCGGAACGACGAGGACTCGATGCCGAGCCCGACCACCGCTCCCCCGAGGGTGATCGTCTTCAGCTGGGGCACGACCAGCGGCATCAGCCCGTGCGGCAGGGTCGCCGCCACGAGGTCCTCGTAGGTCGTCATGCCCGCGACGTCGGCGGTGCGCGCCACGGGGTCGACGGCGAGCACGCGGTCGAGGCCCTCGACCGTCAGCCCGCCCGCGCCGCCGCGGAAGCGGAACAGGTTGGAGGTCTTCTTGCGCAGCCGGACCGGGGCGTCCGCGGGCAGCGCCGCGAGCCCGTCCCGTACCGCGTCCACCGCCGCCCGGTGCGCGACCTCGGCGTCCGTCATCTGGGTGCTCCCTCCCGGATCACGGCCGAGCGTATGCCCGCCGTGAGCCCGAGAGCACCGGATCTCAGCTGTTCTGTGCGCCACCCGAGCGGACGCTCGACGCACCGTGGCCGGTGTGCCACCCGGCGTGTCGACACGGCGTGGCGCGCTGTCACTCCGTGGGAGTGCCTCCCGTGACAGCAGCGAGCACCCGCGCCAGCGACTCGTCGGCCAGCGCGGCCATCTCCGCGTCGGTGCGGTCCTGAATCGGGTGCGCGACGTAGACGGCGGGCACGGACGCGAAGCCCAGCGCGCGGGCCTGGGCGTCGGTGGCGGTCACGAACTCCGTCGACGCGACGAAGGTGGCGGTGACGCCGTCGGCCTCGAGGGCGGCGAGGTCGTGCACACTGCACGACGTGCACGAACCTCAATCGGCGAGGGCCTCGATCACCACGTCGCACTCGGCGGCGATCTCGGCCCGCAGGTCCGCGGGCATCGGTTTCGTGAACGTCGGCTTCGCGTAGCGGCGCACCGTCGCCCCGTGCTCGCCGAGGAGGGACGCGAGCCGGTCGAGGTAGACCTCGCCGCGGGGCTTGGAGATGTCGAGCAGCCCGACGGTGCGCCCGGCGAGGTCGTCGGGGCGGGGGCCGACGGTGCGCGACGCGGGACGGGACTCGTCGGTGGGGTCCAGGACGGTGACCATTCAGGCCTCCTCGATCAGGCGGGTGACGGGTGTGCTGCCGCCGGGGCCGCCGACCCAGCCGCCGACGACGGCGGAGAACTTGCCCGCTCCCCCGCCGGCGACCGCGGTCATCAGCCCGCCGGGGCGGAACTTGTGGCGCGGGCGGCTGGGCGCGGGCAGGCCCTCCTCGATGCCGTCGGCGCCGCGGGCGAGCTCCTCGGGCGGCAGCAGGAGCAGGTCGTCGAGCGCGGCGGTGAACCGCGCGCGGTCCCACCCGGCCTCGGCGAACACCGCGACGTGCTCCGGCGAGAGCACGAGCACCGCGTCGAAGCCGCCCGTCAGCTTGGGGTGCGCCACGCCGCGCAGCGCGCCGGCCAGCGTGCGCGCCAGCGAGTCGGGTGTCCGCGAGATCTGGTCGACGATCCCGCGGGCGCCCTCGGCGGCGAACACCGTGACCGCCGACGCGCCGGCCGGCACGCCGCGGGAGACCGACAGCGGCTCCCAGGGCGAGCCGTCCTCGTCCTCGGCGAAGCAGAGCCCCACCTTGCCGGGCTGCCCGAGCGTCGCCCGGTCGACCTCGCCGGGCCGCCCGCCGCCGACGTTGCGGATCACCAGCTGCAGCGCGCGCCCGATCGTCGAGTTCGCGCGCGTCCCCTGCCCGAGCGCGTTGCCCCCGGCGTTGACCCCGATCCGGCGGGCGATCGGCCCGTGCACGAGCACCGCCGGGGCCGCGCCCCAGGTGGTGGCGAGCAGGCCGTGCGCGTTGAACTCCGTGCTGCACGCGGCCTCGACGGCGGCGAGCACGACCGGGAGGTACTCGGGCCGGCAGCCCGCGAGGACGGCGTTGATCGCGACCTTCTCGACGGTGGCGGGCACGAGGTTCGGCGGGACGACCGCCACGACCTCGTCCGGCGCCCGGGTGGTGCCCGCGAGCATCCGCAGCACCCGCGGCGGGGTCGGCGCGACCACCGGCAGACCGTCGGTCCAGCCGCGGTCGTAGAGCGCCTCGGCCTCGTCCTCGAGCCCGGCGAGCTCGACGCGGCGGGCGGCGAGCTCGTGGCCGCGGGCACGCACGAGCATCTCGTCGGCCACCGCGGGGTCGTGGGTCCGCGACCCGCAGCCCGGCTTCCACTCCGGCAGCTCCGCGCCCAGGTCGGCGACCCCGGCGAGCTCGCGCCAGCGCTCGCGGTCCCACCCCTCGGTGCGCGCGGTCTCCCGGCCGCCCTCGCGGCGCAGGAGGGTCGGGACGACGTCGATGCCCAGCGCGACGCTGGCGTCGAGCGCGGTGTCGTCGCGGACCGCGACGCCCGGCGGGAACGCGGGGTCGTCCTGGCTGAACACCGTGGCGTCGAGGACGTCGAGGACCGGCGCGACCAGCCGGCACGTCGGGCAGTCCTGCTTGAGCACCACCACGAGACCGTCGTCCGGGATGCCCACGCCCGGCACGGTACCGAGATCGGGCGCACCGTTGTCGAGAATCGCGCGCCGGTTCCGTCCCCGGGATGCACGTACCGCGCCGACCTCAGGGAGCACCCCGATGCGCCAGCTCGTCGTCACCGTCATCGCCACGCTGGACGGCTTCGTCGCCGGCCCCGGCGGCGACGTGATGGTCATGCCCTTCGACGAGGGCTTCAACGACTACGCCGGCGAGCGCATCCGCGCCGCCGGCACCCTGCTCGCCGGCCGCACCACCTACGAGGACTTCCGGTCGTACTGGCCGGGCGTCGCCGACGACCCGTCGCACGACGCGGTGGAGCGCGACATCTCCCGCGTGCACAACACCCTCGAGAAGGTCGTCGTCTCCGATTCGCTGGTGATCGAGCCCGGTTCGACGTGGGCCGACATCACCCGGGTCGTCCCCCGCGCCGACGCGGCCGACACGGTGCAGGAGCTCAAGGCCGGCGACGGCGGCGAGATCCTCGTCTTCGGCAGCGTCACCACCTGGAACCCGCTGCTCCTCGCGGGGATCGTCGACGAGCTGCACGTGCTGGTCGGACCGGCCCTGCTGGGCAGCGGGGTGCCGCTCCTGGCCGAGCCGACGCGGGTGCCGCTGCGCCTGCTCGAGGCCCGGCGGGTCGAGGACTCGTCGCTGGTGCTGCACCGCTACGACGCGCGGGGCTTGCGTTCCGGTTGACCCTCCGTGCACCATCCACTTGGATGGTGGAGGGAGGGTCACGTGGTCGGTGAGCCGGGAACCGAGAAGATCACGATCAACATCGGTCCCGTCGACCTCGGTCGGATCGACCTCCTGGTCCAGGAGGGGCACTTCACCAACCGCACCGACTTCATCCGCACCGCCGTCCGCAACCAGCTCGCCGCGAGCGGGCCCGCGATCGAGCACACGGTCGCGCGCCGCACGCTCGTGCTCGGCACCCAGCACTTCTCCCGGCGTGATCTCGAGGCACTGCGCGACGCCGGCGAGCAGGTGCACGTCCGGGTGCTCGGCCTGGCCACCATCGCCGACGACGTCCCCGTCGAGCTGGCGACGGCCACGATCGCGTCGATCGAGGTGCTCGGCGCGTTCCGCGCGAGCCGCGCGGTGAAGGCCGCGCTGGGTCCGCGCATCGTCTGACGACCCGCTCCCCCGTCCCTTTGGAGGACGCCATGTTCCGCAGGATGACCGAGGCCACCCGCCTGGTGCGCGAGGGCCGCCTGCTCGACGCGACGGCCCGGATCCAGGAGCGCCTCGGCGGCGGCGTGCCCGGCACGTCGTCCGCGGCGTCGTCGCCGGGCTCCCGGGCCGGCGGCACCGTGACCCGCGGCTCGGCGGCCGGCCTGGCCTACCGCCTCCACGTCCCGCGCGGGCTGCCCGCCGGGGCGCCGCTGCTGGTGATGCTGCACGGCGGCACGCAGGACGCCGACGGCTTCGCCGCGTGCACCGGCATGGACGCGGCGGCCGAGCGCGCGGGCGTCGCCGTCGTCTACCCGGAGCAGTCGCGGTCGGCGAACGCCATGGGCTACTGGAACTGGTTCCGCCCCGGTGACCAGGCCCGCGACGCCGGGGAGCCGGCGATGATCGCCGCGATCACCCGGACCGTGGCGGCGCAGCTGCGCACCGATCCGGCGCGGGTGGCCGTCGCCGGGTTCTCCGCCGGGGCGGCGATGGCGGCGGTCATGGCCGCGGCGTACCCCGACCTCTACTGCGGGGCCGGCGTGCACTCCGGCCTGCCCTACCGGGCGGCCGGCGACGTGGCCTCGGCGTTCGCGGCGATGTCGTCCCCGCCCGGCGCGGTCGCCGACGCCGGCCCGGTGCCGCTCGTGGTCGTGCACGGCGACGCCGACCGCACCGTGGCGCCCGGCAACGGCGAGGCGGTGCTGCGCTCGGCGCTGGTCGGCGCCGAGCCCGGCCGGCTCGACCGGACCACCGGGCGCGCACCCGGCGGGCGCGACTGGACGCGCGAGCGGTTCAGCGAGCCGGGCGGGCGCGTGCTCGCGGAGTCGTGGACCGTGCACGGCCTGGGCCACGCGTGGTCCGGGGGACCCGGCGGGGTCCAGTACGCCGACCCGTCCGGCCCGGACGCCTCGACCGCGATGCTCGCGTTCTTCGGCTTCACCGCCGACCGTGTCGGGGTGCACCCCGGCGCCGCGGTCGGGTAGACCTGCGGGGTGCCCGACCTCTCCGAGTACAACGCGAAGCGCGACCCCGCGCGGACGCCGGAGCCGTTCGGGGAGGTCGATGGCGCCGCTCCGACCGGCGACCGCTTCGTGGTCCAGGAGCACCACGCCCGCCGGCTGCACTACGACGTGCGCTTCGAGCGCGACGGCGTGCTCGTGTGCTGGGCGGTGCCGAAGGGGCTGCCGGACAGACCGGGTGCGCCGCGCCTCGCGGTCCACACCGAGGACCACCCGCTGGAGTACCTGGAGTTCCACGGCGAGATCCCCGCCGGCGAGTACGGCGGCGGCTCGATGACGATCTGGGACTCCGGGCACTACGAGGTCGAGAAGTGGTCGGACCGCGAGGTCGCCGTGACGCTGCACGGCGAGCGGGTCGACGGCCGCTTCGTCTTCTTCAAGGCCGAGAGCGGCGACCACGACGCGAAGGACTGGCTCGTCCAGCGCCGGAAGTCCGACGCCCCGACCCCGGCGCGGGACAAGTCGGCCCAGTCGCCGCGGGTCGCGGTGGGCGGGCGCAGCCTGCGGCTGTCGAACCTCGACAAGGAGCTCTACCCCGACGTGCCCAAGGCGTCGGTGATCGACTACTACGCCCGCGTCGCCGACACCCTGCTCCCCCACCTCGCCGGCCGCCCTCTGACGCTGCGCCGCTTCCCCGACGGCATCGCGGCGCCGTGGTTCTACGAGAAGAACGCGGGCGCCAAGGCCCCGGACTGGATGCGCAGCGTCACCGTGCCGACCCCGGGCAGCAGCCGGGGCACGACGACGGCGAACTTCATCGTGGTCGAGGAGCTCGCGACGCTCGTGTACCTGGCCAACCTCGCGGTGCTCGAGCTCCACGTCCCGCAGTGGCGGGTGGACGCCGACGACGTCGTGCAGACGCCCGACGAGCTGGTGTTCGACCTCGACCCGGGCGAGGGCACCACCGTCGTCGACTGCGCGCGCATCGCCCAGCGGGTGCGCGACGTGCTGGTCGCCGACGGCCTCGAGCCCTGCCCGAAGACCAGCGGCAGCAAGGGCATGCAGGTCAGCGCCGCGGTCCGCGTCGACGACCCGGGCCGCACGTCGGCGTACGCGAAGGGCGTCGCCGAGCTGCTGGCCCGCGAGACCCCGCGGTCCGTCACCTCGGTCATGGCCAAGGAGCGGCGCCGCGGGAAGATCTTCGTGGACTGGAGCCAGAACAACACCGCGAAGACCACCGTCGCCCCGTACTCGCTGCGCGCGCGGGCCGCGAACGGCGCTCCCACCGTGTCGACCCCGCTGACCTGGGACGAGGTGGAGGCCGCGCAGGAGGTCCGGGAGCTGACCTTCTCCCCCGCCGACGTGCTCGCCCGGATCGAGGCCGACGGGGACCTCTACGCCGCGGCGCTGGGCGAGGGCATCACGCGCCCCGACCTGCCCGGGGCGCCGGCGGCGGGCTGAGGGCTCCGGCGCGACCGGCACGCTCCGCATGATCGTCGTGCCCCGGGACCTGTCCGAGGTGCGTGTCGCCTGGTGAGGCGTCGCCGGTGTCGCTGCGACCGGCACGTTCCTCATGCTCGTAGCGTCCCGGGACCTGCGGGAGGTGCCCCTCGCCGCGGGATCGCAAGAGCGTCAGGAGGGTCGCCGCCGGCACAGCCGCGACGGCATCGTCGAGAGATCGATCCGGCGAGCGACCGACGGTCAGCTAGCCGACCAGCCCGTTGACGACCCGTCCGGCGCCACGGGCGACGCCACGGGCGACGCCGCCGACGGTGTCGGTGAGACCGCCGACCAGACCGTTGCCGCCGCGCCGGTTCGACCCCTCGGAGCCCCCGGAGCCCCCGGAACCCGAGCCGCCCGAGCCACCCGCCGAACCCCCCGAGCCGGAACCGCCGCCGGAGGAGCCGCCGCTCGACCCCCCGGAGCCGCCGCCCGAGTCGTCGTCATCGTCGCCCCGCGTCGTGGGGGTCTGGCTGCCCTCGTCCTCGTCGTCGTCCGCGGTCGAGGTGCCCGACGTCGGGCGCGAGGTGGTGGTGCGCGTGGTCTCGTCGTCGTCGCGGGCGAGGGCGCGCGGGGTGACGGTGACGGTGCGGGGCGGCTGGGCGAGGGCGACGGTCGGGTCGTCCATCGGCGGGAGCACGGAGGCGTCGGCGGGCACGCCGGGAGCGGCGCTCGGGTCCTCGGTGCCCGGGGCGGGGCGCTGCGTCGACGGCAGCCCCTGGCCCGGCAGGTCGCCCGGCGCGACGACCGGGAACGTGCCGACGCGCGGGAGGGCGGTGTTCTCGCCGTCGTTGGCGAGCGTCGAGATCGCGGCGGGGACGACGGCAGCGGCAGCGGCGACGGACGCGGCGGCCAGGCCCCAGCCCCGCAGACGACCGCCGGTGCTCGCGCCGGCCGCGGCGGCAGCGGCCCCGCGACGGCGACGGTGACGGCCCGGGTCGGCGACCGGCGCGGAGGGCGCCAGCTCGGTCGGCGACTCCTCGAGGCCGCGGCGCGCCCAGGTCGGGAGCTCGTCGGGGACCTCGCCCGACGACCACCACGAGGGCTCACCCCCCGGCCCCTTGGGCATCTGCGCTCCCCTCAGCCCAGTGTGATCGCCGAGGCTACTGCACGTGCATGGGAGCCCCCAAGGTGGCCCGCCGATTCCCCGAAACGTGCGAAGGCTCACGGCTGTGTGCATCAGTGTGGGCGCCGGTCCCGCGGACCGGGCAGACTCGGGGCCCGTGACCCGGGCCCACCACCCGAACAGCCCGCACCCGTACCTCGCCGGCCGGACACCTCGTGCGTTCGCGCACCGCGGCTGGCACATCGGTGACCTCGACGGGCTGGAGAACTCGCTCGCCGCGTTCCGCCGGGCGGTCGAGGAGGGCTACACGCACCTCGAGACCGACGTGCACGCGACCGCGGACGGTGTCCTCGTCGTGCACCACGACGCGACGCTGCGCCGGGTGGCCGGTCACCCGGGCGTCCTGCGCACCATGCCGTGGGCGGACCTGGCCGGGGTGCGCCTGCGTGGGAAGGAGCCGCTCCCCCGCCTCGAGGAGGTCCTCGAGGCGCTCCCCGGGACCTTCTTCAACGTCGACCTCAAGGCGCCGGGCACGCTCGAGCCGATGCTGCGGCTGCTCGAGCGCGACGACGTCGCCCAGCGGGTGGCCGTGGCGAGCATGGACGAGGCGCGGCTGCAGGCGGTGCGCGCACGGTTCGGCGACCGCGTGGTCACCGGGATCGCGACGCGCTCGGCGGTGCGCCTGCGGGCGCGGGCGTCCTCGCCGTCGTCGTTGCGCCGGCCGCTGCAGCGGGCCCTGCGGGTCCGCGGGGACCTCGCGCAGCTGCCCGTGCGGTTCGGCTCGCTGTCGGTCGTCGACCCCGCGCTCATCGCCGCGGCGCACGAGCTCGGGATCGAGGTCCACGTGTGGACGGTCGACCGCACCTCCGAGATGCACCGCCTGCTCGACCTCGGCGTGGACGGGCTCATGACCGATCGTCCCGACCTGCTGCGCGACGTCCTCGTCACCCGTGGGGTGTGGACCGCGCCGGCCTGAGCAACCGGCCGGGCACAACGGGCGTCGTGTGGGTGTTGTAGGAGGCGGGTATTCAGCCCGCGTGCGCCCGGACCGGTGAGTCGGGTCACGGATGGGATGAACGGCGCCCGCCGCGGGAACGAACAGCGGTGGTCCGGCGTTGAGCACCCCGTGCCCGGCGCCGCGCGTCTCGGGTGCACTCGCAGTCGAGGAAAGGACACCATCATGGCCGACCGCGTCCTCCGTGGTAGCCGTCTCGGGGCCGTCAGCTACGAGACCGACCGCGACCACGACCTCGCCCCCCGCCGTTCCTTCGCCTACCGCTGCCCCAAGGGCCACGACTTCGAGGTGCCGTTCTCGGACGACGCCGAGGCGCCGGTGACCTGGGAGTGCCGCCTGCACGGCGACGAGGGCAAGCGCATCGACGGCACCGAGCCCGAGCAGAAAAAGGCCAAGCCGCCGCGTACCCACTGGGACATGCTGCTCGAGCGCCGCTCCGTGCCGGAGCTGGAGGAACTGCTCGACGAGCGCCTGGGGCTGCTCAAGGAGCGCCGCTCCGAGAGCGCCTGAGTCCGCTGCACCGAGGGCCGTCCCGCATCGCCGGGGCGGCCCTTTCGTGTGCCCGGGCGACCCCCGTCAGCCGGTGGGGCTGGCCCGCCGCCGGCGCACCCGGTCCCGCACGGCCCACGACGTGATCCTCCACAGCGCCTCGCGCACCACCGCGCCGCTCATCTTGGACACGCCGTGCTCGCGCTCGACGAACGTGATGGGCACCTCGCGGGTGCGCAGGCCCGCACGGTCCACCCGGAACGCGACGTCGACCTGGAAGCAATAGCCCTCCGAGGCCACCGTCGCCATCCCGAGCTCGGCCAGGGCCGCCCGGCGGAAGCAGCGGTAGCCGCCGGTGACGTCGTGCAGCGGGAGCCGCAGCGCCCGCCGCGAGTACACGTTGCCGGCCTGCGAGAGCAGCCGGCGGTGCCACGCCCAGCCCGCGGTGGCGCCGCCGGGCACGTAGCGCGAGCCGAGCACGACGTCGGCGTCGGTCGCCGCGCGCAGCAGCCGCGGGAGCTCCTCGGGCGCGTGCGAGCCGTCGGCGTCCATCTGTACGACCCACCCGACGCCGTGCGCGAACCCCTCGCACCGCCCGTCGACGATGAGGGAGAACGCGTCGACGTACGCGGCGCCGAGCCCGGCCCGCGGCGCGTGGTGGTGCACCCGGACCCGGGGGTCGGCGGCCGCGAGCTCCTCGGCGAGCGTGCCGGTGCCGTCGGGGCTGCCGTCGTCGACGACGAGGATCCGCAGGCCGGGCAGCGTATGGTGCAGCCGGGTGACGAGCCCGGCCAGGCTCTCGCGTTCGTTGTAGGTGGGGACGGTGACCAGGACGTCCGACCCGTCGGGGGCCGGGCCGCTCACGCGCGCTCCCGCCGGCGCCGCACCGTCCCGACGGCGAGCGCGCCCACGCCGAGCGCGACCAGCACCCACTCCGGCGCCGGCCCGAGACGCGTGGCGAGCGTCGTCGTCGTCCGCAGCGGCACCTGCTCGACCAGCACGCCCGGGGTGAACAGCGCGCCCGTGCGCGCGACGAGCGAGCCGTCCGGGGCGACGACGGCGCTCTGCCCGCTGGTCGCGGCGATCACGACCGCGCGGTCGTGCTCGATCGCGCGCAGCCGGGACATGCCCTGCTGCTGGTAGGTCATGTCGCTGTAGCCGAACGTCGCGTTGTTGGTCGGCACCGTGAGCAGGTCGGCGCCGCCGCGCACGGCGTCGCGCACGGCGTCGTCGAAGACGACCTCGTAGCAGGTCACGACGCCGAGGCGGGTCGGGCCGGCCGGCAGCACGCCGGAGCCGGTGCCCGGCTCGAAGTCGGTGACGCGGTCGACCAGCGGCGACACGGCCCGGGCGATGCCGCGCAGCGGGATGTACTCGCCGAACGGGAGGATGTGCCGCTTGGTGTAGGTCTGGGCGGGGCCGCGCCCCGGAAGCCAGACGATGGCGGTGTTCCGCGGGCCCCGGACGAGCGTGCCGTCGGGGGCGCGGGTGCCCGAGAGCACGGCGCCGACCACGACGGGGACCCCGATCTCGTCGGTGACCGCCTGGATCTCCGCGCCCGCGTCGGCGTTGCGGATCGGGTCGATGTCCGAGGAGTTCTCGGGCCAGATCACCAGGTCGGGACGGGGTGCGCGGCCGGCGCGGACGTCGTCGGCGAGGCGGCGGGTCTGCGCCACGTGGTTGTCGAGCACCGCGCGGCGCTGGGCGTTGAAGTCGAGGCCCGCGCGCGGCACGTTGCCCTGCACCGCGGCGACCGTGGCGGTCGGCCCGGGCGGGCTCGCGGCCACCGACGGCCACACGGCCAGGCCCGCCACCGGGCCGAGGAGCACGGCGACGAGGGCGCCCGCGAGCGGCGCGGCCCGGCGCGGCGGCCGCAGCGCCCGCACCAGGGCCCACAGCCCGGCGCCCGAGAGCGCGACCGCGAAGGTGACCAGCGGCGCGCCGCCCAGCGAGGCCAGCGAGGCGAACGGCCCGCCGGGCTGACCGAAGGCGAGCTTGGCCCACGGGAAGCCCTCGAACGGCGCGCGCTCGATGAACGCCTCGCCGGCGGTCCACAGGCAGGCGACCCACAGCGGCGCGCCGGGCAGCCGCGTCACCAGCGGCAGCAGGGCGATCGGCACCGCCATGACCACCGTCAGCGCCGCGAGCAGCAGGAACCAGACGCCGCCGACGTACTCGCCGGTCCAGTGCAGCAGCGGCCACTGGTAGGCCACGCCGACGAGCAGCCCGAGCCCGAACGCGGACCGCAGGCGGCGCCCGTCGGCGACCGTGACGACCGCCGCGATCCCCAGCGGCGCGGCCCACCACGCCCCGAGCGGCGGGAACGCGACGTAGAGCAGGAGCCCGGCGACGACGGCGCCGGCGACCCGCGACCAGGCGGCGACCGCGGGCCGGCGCGGCGGGGCGGGCCGGACGGGCTCGGCGTCCGCCGTCAGCACGACTGCAGGTCGTGGGGGCGGCGGTTCACCGACTCACAGCCGGAGTCGGTGACGACGACGATGTCCTCGATGCGGGCGCCCCAGCGACCCGGGAAGTAGATGCCCGGCTCGACGCTGAAGGCCATGCCCGGCTCGAGCGGGAGGTCGTTGCCGTCGACGATGTAGGGCTCCTCGTGCACCTCGAGGCCGATCCCGTGGCCGGTGCGGTGCACGAAGAACTCGCCGTACCCGGCGTCGCGGATGATCGCGCGGGCGGCCTCGTCGATGCTCGCGGCCGTGGCGCCCGGGCGGACCGCGTCGACGGCGGCGGCCTGGGCGCGCTGGAGCACCGCGTACACCTCGCGGACCTCGGCGTCGGGCTCCCCCACGACGTAGGTGCGGGTGGAGTCGGAGTTGTAGCCGTCGGGCAGCGGGCCGCCGATGTCCACGACGACGACGTCCCCGGTCTGCAGCACCCGGTCGGACACCTCGTGGTGCGGGCTCGCCCCGTTGGGCCCGGAGCCGACGATGACGAACGCGGCCTCCGCGTGCCCCGTCTCGACGATCGCGCGGGTGATGTCCGCGCCGACCTCGGCCTCGGTGCGGCCCGGGACGAGCCACCCGGGCACGCGGGCGTGCACGTCGTCGATGGCGGCGCCGGCCTGGCGCAGGGAGGCGATCTCCTCGGCGTCCTTGCGCATCCGCAGCTGGCGCAGGATCGGGGTGGCGAGCTCGAGCGTGGCGCCGGGCAGGGCGTCGCGCAGGCCGAGGACGTGCAGGGCCGGCATGTCGGAGGCGACGGCGACCCGCCGGACGTCGCCCAGCCGGGAGGCGGCGAGGGCGTGGGGGTCGACCCCGTCGGTCCAGGTCAGCACCTCCATCGTCTCGACCGCCGACCCGTCGAGGCCCGGGCGCTCGAGGGTGGGGACCACGAAGGCCGGCTCGCCCTGCGCGGGCAGCAGCAGGGCGGAGAGGCGTTCGTGGGAGTGCTTGACGACGCCGGTGAGGTACTGGAGATCCGGCCCCGGGGTCACGACGAGGGCGTCCACCCCGGCCTGCCGGGCGGCGGCCCGGGCGCGCTCGAGCCGGGCCGCGACGGTGCTGCTCATGGTGGTCGAGCCTAGGTCAGCGGACGCGCCCCGGAGGGATCCCGGGGCGCGTCCGACGCGTCACTCGGCGAGCTTCGCGAAGGCCTGCGCCCAGAGGAAGTACTTGTTGGTGCCGAGGTCACGCACCGTCTTGATGTTGAACGCCTCCTTGAGCTTCTCCGCGTCGCTCTCGCTGACACCCTGCAGGGCGGCCACCGGTGCGTCGGCGATCTCCTGCGCGCTCTTGGTCTCGTACTCCTTGTCGAGCTTGGACGCGATGTCGCCCATGATCGTCTCCCCTTCGTCGTGGGTCGTTCGGCGTCGATCCTCTTCCCCCTCGCGCGCCGCGTCACGCACCGTCCGGGTTGAGTAGATGTCCCCTGGGTGCCGGGACCCCGGTCCGGGAGGCTCCACGGCATGAGCACCCCGCAGGACGCGGTCCTGGCCCGCCTCGACGGCGACCTCGTCGGTCTCACACGCGAGGTCGAGCGGATCCGTGCGGACCTGCACACGCTGCGCACCACCCCCGCCCCGGTCCGGCCGGCCCTGCCCCCGGCGCCGGTCCCCGTCTGGGCGCCGCCCACCGCCTGGGCTCCGCCGCCCGCGTGGGCTCCGCGCGCCGTGCCCCCGCCTCCGCGGGGCGGACCGGCCCGTCCCCCGCGCCCACCGCGCACCCCGCGGGTGTCCTGGACGCCGGCGCGGCTGCTCGCGGTCACCGGCGGCGCCACGACCGTCCTCGGCGTGGTGCTCCTGCTGGTCCTGGCCGCCGGGCGCGGCTGGTTCGGTCCCGAGGCCCGCGTGATCGGCGGGGCGCTGCTGGGGCTCGCGCTCGTGGGCGTCGGCGTGAGGGTGCGCCGCCGGGCCGGCACGGACGAGGCACCGGCCGGGGCCGTGGCACTCGTCGCCACCGGTGTCGCCGCGCTCTTCCTGGCCGACGTGGCCGCCGTGGCGCTGTTCGACCTCCTCCCCCTCGCGCTGGCCGCTCCCCTGGCCCTCGCCGTGACCGCCGGCGGCCTCGCGCTCGCCGACCGCTGGCGCCACCTGGGCCTCGCGCTCGGTGTGCTCGTCGCCGCGGCCCTCGCGGCGCCGCTCGTGGTCGGCGCGCCGACCCCGACGCTCGTCACCGTGCTGCTCGCCGCGCAGGTGGCCGCCGTGGTCGTCGCCCGCCGCCGGGCGTGGCCGGTGGTCGCCGCCGTGGCCGCGGTCGCGAGCACCCTCGCCGCGCTGGGTGCCGCGATCCGCTTCCTCGCCGGCGGCACGTTCTCCGACCTGCCCACCACCGTCGCCGTGCTCGCGGTCCTCGCCGCCGGCGTCGCCTCGGCCGTCGCCGTCGGGGCGCCGGGCCGCGCCGTGGCCGCCTCGCTGCTCGGGCTGCCCGTGCTCCCCGTGCTCCTGGTCGCGCCGGGCCTGGCCCGCGTGCCGGGCGCGCTGGTCGCCGGCGGTGTCGCGGTGGCCCTGCTGCTCGCCGTCGTCGCCTGGGACAGCGCTCATCAGCGTCCGCTCGCCCTCGTCGCCGGCACGGCGGGCACCGTGTCGCTGCTGGTCGCGACGCTGATCGCCGTCGACGCCGGACCGGTCTCCGTGCCCCTGCTGGCCGAGGCCGCCGTGCTCGCGGTCGCCGCTGCCGTCTCCCGCCGCGTCGGCCCCCTCGTCGCCGCCGCCGTGCTGGGCCTCGTCGGCCTGGCCACGGCGTGGGCGGCGGACGCGCCGCCGGACCTGCTCGCCGACTTCCCGACCCGCCCGTTCGTCCTCGTCGCCCCCGGCGGCACGGCCACGAGCGGCGACGTCGCGGAGCTGGTCGGGGCGCTCGCCACGTCGCTGCTGCTCGGCGCGGCCGCCGCGGCGGCGGTCGTCGCCCTCGCCCGCCTCGACGTCCTGCGCGACCGGACCCAGAAGGCCGTCGCCGTCGGCGGCCTCGGCGTGATCGGGCTCTACGGGGCCACCGGGACGGTCCTGGCCACTGCGCTGCTCGTCTCCCCCACCCGCGGCGCCTTCCTCGTCGGGCACGTCCTCGTGACGGTGTCGTGGACCGCCGTCGCCCTGGTGCTGCTGGTCCGCGGCCTGCAGTCGTCGCTGCCGCGCATCCTCGGCGGGGTGCTGGTCGTCGCGGCCGTGGTGAAGCTGCTGCTCTTCGATCTCACCGCCCTCGACGGCCTCGCGCGGGTCGCCGCGTTCCTGGGCGCGGGGCTCGTGCTCCTCGCGGCCGGGACGGGCTACGCGCGCGCCGTCGCCGGAGCGGCGGGGGGCGGCGCGGGCGCCGACGGCACCGCCGCGCCCACGAGCGACGCCAGCTCGTCGACGGTCGGCCCCTCGGCCACCGGCGGCCGCCAGCCCGAGGCGTAGATCTCCTGGACCCGCGGGTGCACCGCGGCCAGCGAGTCGGGCAGCGCCCGCATCGCCAGGTACGGCCCGACCACGCGCATCAGGGACGGGTCGGCCTCCAGCGCCGAGACGACGAGGTCGGACGTCGGCGGGCGGGCGGGGTCGACGTCCTCGCCCGCCCACCGGGCGGTCTGCGCGGCGTCGGTGGCGAGGTGGTCGAGGAACCAGGGCCGGATGTGCTCGCGGCACCAGGCGTCCTGGGCCCGCGCGAGCGCCTCGGTGTCGGCCGCGCCGCCCTCGTCGAGGAGCGCGAGCAGGTGCTCGACCTGCATCAACGACGTCGACACCCCGCGCCCCGCGGTCGGGTTGGTGGTGCAGACGCTGTCGCCGAGGAACACGAGCCCGGGCAGCGGCACCCGGCCCCGGTCGTCGAGCTGGCCGCGGTAGGTGTTGTGCAGCCGCCCGCCCGGCAGCACCGGCGAGATCGGCGCCGCGCGGGCCGGGTCGGTCCACTCGGCGAGCAGCGGGATCGCCGCGACGGCGGCGCTCCACGCGGCCTCGTGGCGCAGGTCGGCGAGGCGGCGGTCGGTGCTCGGCCGGGCGATGAGCGTGGAGAAGGTGCCGGCGTCGTGCTGGAACACGATGACGATGTAGCCGGCGTGCAGCGCGACCGCGCCGATGAACGAGGTCACCGGGCCGGGCTCGGCACCGGGGTGCAGGCGGTACTGGCGCGAGACGTAGGCGAGCCCGCAGTCGGTGGAGTCCCCGGGCGGGCGGAGGTCGTCGGCGAGGCTCGCGGTGCGGCCCGTGGCGACGAGGACGAGGTCGGCGTCGAGGTGCCCGTCGCGCAGCCGCACCTCGGCCGCCCGGCCGTGGTCGGCGAGCACGGCGTCGGCGCGCGCCGGCACCCGCGTCAGGCCGGGCTCGCGCTCGGCGGCCCGGCGCAGCTCGCGCTCGACCACCATCCGCCGGCACCGCAGCCCCGAGCCCCGCGGCGGCAGGCCGTCCGGCCCCGGCTCCCCGTCCGGCGGGACGATCGGCTCGGCGCCGTGCGCGAGCAGGGCGTCGTAGGCCTCGGGCACCTCGGCCCGGATGACGTCGACGGCCTGGGGCCGGAAGCCGTGCGGGTGGTGGAACTGCATCACCCCGCGCCGGGACCAGTGCTCGGCGTCGGCTGGCCCCGGGTCGTTGTCGACCAGTGCGACGCGGTGACCGCGCCGGGCCAGCGCGACGGCGCTGACCAGTCCCGTGGGTCCTGCGCCGACGACGACGGTGTCCGTTCCTGCCATCTGGCCGCTCCCCGGGATGCGCTTCGTGGCCAGCGCACTCCTCCCGCGAGTAGCCGTCAAGCACCGTGACCGTCGGCGCCGGGGCGAGTCCGGAGCGTGGGAAGCTCCCTCCCATGGACGCGCCGGTGATGCTGCTCGACTCGGCCAGCCTGTGGTTTCGTGCCTTCTACGGGGTACCGGCGTCGCTGACCGCCGAGGACGGCACGCCGGTGAACGCCGCGCGGGGCTTCTGCGACATGGTCGCCCGCCTGGTCCGCGAGCGGCAGCCCGGCGCCGTCGTCGCCTGCCTCGACCGCGACTGGCGCCCGGCGTTCCGGGTGCGTGCGATCCCGTCGTACAAGGCGCACCGCGTCGACCCGTCGATGGGCGACCCCTCCTCACCCGTCGGCGGCGCGCCCGACGCCGAGGCCGCCCCGCCCGAGCTCGGCCCGCAGGTGGAGATCATCCTCGAGGTCCTCGCGGCCGCCGGGATCCCGACCGCCGGCGCCGAGGGCTACGAGGCCGACGACGTCATCGGCACCCTGTGCGCCACCGAGGCGAGCGACGCGATCGAGGTCGTCAGCGGCGACCGCGACCTGCTCCAGCTGGTCCGCGACGAGCCGACCCCGGTGCGGATCGTCTACATCGCCCGCGGGGTGTCGAAGTACGAGCTCTACGGCCCCGAGGACGTCGCGGCCCGCTACGGCGTCCCGGTCGCGCGGGCCGGCGACGGCTACGCCGAGATGGCGATGCTGCGCGGCGACCCCTCCGACGGCCTGCCGGGCGTCGCCGGGGTCGGCGAGAAGACCGCGGCGCAGGTCGTGTCGAAGTTCGGGTCGTGGGACGAGATGATCAACGCGGTACTCGACCGCTCCGACGACCGGATGTCCTCGGCGGTGCGGGCCAAGATGGCGAAGGCCGGCGAGTACCTGGTCAAGGCCCCGGAGGTCGTGCGCGTCGCCCCCGACGCCCCTCTCGACTGGACCGGCGAGCGCCGCACCCTGCCCCACGCGCCCGTGGACACCGACAAGCTCACCGAGCTCGCCGAGCGCTGGAACCTCACGGGCTCGGTCGACCGGCTCGTCGCGGCGCTGAAGGGCGAGGAGGCCCCCTAGCTCTTCCCGGCCAGCCAGGCCGCCGCGACCGTCTTCGGGGCGCGCTGGAGCCACGCCTCCTCGACCAGTTCGCGCAGCTCGTCGGCGCCGATCCGCTCGAGCCGCACGAGCACCGCCGGGTAGCCGTCGAAGTGCGGCGTCGTGAAGTACACGGCGGGGTCGTCGGCGATGAGGGCCGCCTTGACGCCCTCGTCGGCGACCCGCACGCCCAGCACGTCGCCGTCGGGCAGCGGGACGCCGGCGGCCTCCAGGTGGGCCTCGTCGGCGCGGCGCAGGGGGCGCTCCCAGACGAACCCCTTCGACGACACCCGCCAGTGCGCCGACCCCCACGACACCTTCTCGTCGGTGCGCGGCAGGGCCAGCGCGAGGGCCCGGACGTCGTCGAGGGTGGCCATCAGCGTGGCTGGCCGACCGAGTACGTGCCCTCGGTGTCGACGATCGACACCGGCACCTGCACCGGGCGCCCGTCGACCGTCGCCGAGCACGTGAACCGCACGCCGGGCCGGACCTCCTGGTCCGACGGGCACTGCACGTCGGTGATCTGGCGGCGCCAGTCCTCGGAGACCACGCGCGTCACGCCCTGCGCGACCGCGTCGGCGTCGAGGACGTCCACGCGGGCGAACCGCGGCCCCACGACGAACGCGAGCAGGCCGACCACGATCAGCGCGATCAGCACGAGCGCCCCGACGACGATGCCGACGACCTTCCACGGGAACGGCCGGCGCTGCCGCGGCGGCGGGCCCCACCCCGCGCCCGGCGGGGCCCCGGGCGGCGCTCCGGGAGGCGCCCAGACCGCCGTGGCCGGCGGCTGGCCGTAACCGGGCTGCTGGCCGTAGCCGGACTGGCCGTAGCCGGACTGCTGGGCGTATCCCGGCGGCGGCCCGTACCCCGGCGGCGGCTGGTGGCCGGGCGGCGGGCCGTAGCCCGCCGGGGCGGTGTACTGCTGCGTGCCCGCGTTCGCGGGGGCGTCGTAGTGCGTGTGCCGGGTGGGCACGCCCTCCGGCGGGGTGGAGACGTCCGACGTGTCGGCGGTCGCCGCGCTCGGCGAGGCGCCCCCGCCGGGGGTGTCGGTCTCCGTCTGCTGCTCGCCCGAGCCCGGCGGTGCCCAGGGCGACCGGGATCCGTCCGGCTCGCTCATGATCGGCTCAGCCCTCTCCCACGGCGACGACACCGCGGCGGATGGCGCGGACCGCGTCGGCGGCGGCACGGCCGACGGTGTCCTCGCCGCCCGCGACGGCGCGGATCTGGTCCAGCAGGTCGACGACCTGCCGGCACCAGCGCACGAAGTCTCCCGCGGAGAGCTCGGTGCCGTGCGCGCGGGCCCCGGCGAGGACCGTCGCCAGCGTGTCGCCCCGGACCCACCGGTGCACCGGCCAGGCGAAGCCGAGGTCGGGCTCGCGGGTCTTGTCGAGGTGGTGGCGGCGCTCGTCGGCGACGAGGTCGTGCCAGAGCTGCACGGTCTCGTCGACCGCGGTGACGGCGTCCTCGGGCACGCGCGGCACCCCGCCGTCGTCGCGGCGGCTGTCGTACACGAGCGACGACGCGACGGCCGCGATCTCCGCGGGACCGAGACCGCGCCAGACGCCGCTGCGCAGGCACTCGGCGACGAGCAGGTCGGACTCGCCCCACAGCCGCGACAGGCGCCGCCCGTTCTCGGTGATGTCCTGTTCGGCGTCGGGGGCCTCGTCGAGGTAGCCCCGCTCGGTGAGGAGCCCGCGGATGCGGTCGAAGGTGCGCGCGAGCGAGTGGGTCGTCGAGCGGACCCGCGACTGGAGCTGCTCGGTCTCGCGCTCGAGGCGCTGGTGGCGCTCGAACCAGCGCGCGCGGTCGTCGCGGTCGGGCAGCGCGTGGCACGGGTGGGAGCGCAGGGCGCGGCGCAGCGCCGCGAGCTCGGCGTCCTCGTGCTCGGCCGCGCCCCGGCGCTTGCGGGCGGACCCGTTGCGCAGCGGCGGCTCGATGCCCGTCTCGCGCAGGGCGTTCGCGAGGTCGCGGCGCACTCGCGGCACCCGGTGGTCGACCTTGCGCGGCAGCTTCATCGTGCCCAGGGCCGTGACGGGCTCGGGGAAGTCGCCGAGCGAGAGCCGGCCCGCCCACCGGTCCTCGGTGAGCACCAGCGGGCGCGGTTCCTGGCCGCGGGGGCTGCGGTCGACGCCCGGGTCGAGCACCACCGCGAGGCCGGCCCGCTTGCCCCCGGGCACCGCGATGACGTCGCCGGGCCGCAGCGCCTCCAGCGAGGCCGCGGCGTCCGCCTTCTGCGCCGACCGGCCCTGGCGCGAGAGCATCTTCTCGCGGTCGGTGACCCGGCGGCGCAGGTCCATGTACTCGGAGAAGCTCGCGAAGTCCTTCTCCTCGCCCGAGCGCCCGCCCGCGGCGTCGGCGTAGCCGGCCAGGGCCTCGCGGTTGCGCTCGAGGCGCTTGGCGAGCCCGACGACGCTGCGGTCGGCCTGGAACTGCGCGAACGACTGCTCCAGCAGCTCGCGGGCCTCCTCCACGCCGAGACGGTCGACGAGGTTGACGGCCATGTTGTAGCCGGGCCGGAACGACGAGCGCAGCGGGTACGTGCGGGTCGAGGCGAGACCGGCGACCTGCTCGGGGTCGACCCCCGGCGTCCACACCACCACCGCGTGGCCCTCGACGTCGATGCCGCGGCGCCCGGCACGTCCGGTGAGCTGCGTGTACTCGCCGGGCGTCAGCTCGACGTGCGCCTCGCCGTTGTACTTCACGAGCTTCTCGAGCACGACGGTGCGCGCCGGCATGTTGATGCCCAGCGCAAGCGTCTCAGTGGCGAACACCGCCCGCACGAGGCCGCGGACGAACAGCTCCTCGACGGTCTCCTTGAACGCCGGCAGCATGCCCGCGTGGTGGGCGGCGACGCCGCGCTCGAGGCCCTCGCGCCACTCCCAGTAGCCCAGCACCTCGAGGTCGGCGTCCGGCAGGCCCGACGTGCGGCGCTCCACGACCTCGCGGATCGCGGCGACGTCGTCGGGGCCGGTGAGGCGCAGCCCGGAGCGCACGCACTGCAGGACCGCCGCGTCGCACCCGGCCCGGCTGAAGATGAAGGTGATCGCGGGCAGCAGGCCCGCGGCGTCGAGGCGCTCGATGACGTCGACGCGCGACGGCGGCCGGAAGCCGGACCCGCCGCCCCGCCCGGGCGGACCGGAGCGTCCCGGGCCCCCGCGGCGGTCACCCGGCCGGCCACCCCGTCCGGGCGGACCCGAGCGGGCGCGCCCGCCCCGGACCGACGGGCCGCGGTCGACCTCGGCGACGGCGCGCACGAGCGTCGGGTCCACCTTCAGCGCCGAGGTGGGCCCGGCGCCCCCCTTCGACGGTCGAGCTCCGCTTCGCTTCGTCTCCTCCGCGAACAGGTCGAACATGCGGTGCCCGACGACCATGTGCTGCCACAGCGGCACCGGACGGGTCTCGTCGACGACGACCGTGGTGTCGCCGCGGACGGTGACCAGCCAGTCGCCGAACTCCTCGGCGTTGCTCACGGTGGCCGACAGCGACGCGATCTGCACGTGCTCGGGCAGGTGGAGGATGACCTCCTCCCACACGGCGCCGCGGAAGCGGTCGGCGAGGTAGTGGACCTCGTCCATTACGACGTACGCGAGGCCCTCGAGCGCCGACGACTCGGCGTAGAGCATGTTGCGCAGCACCTCGGTGGTCATGACCACCACGGGCGCCGAGCCGTTGATCGCCGCGTCGCCGGTCAGCAGCCCGACCGCGTCGGCACCGTGGCGCTCGACGAGGTCGGCGTACTTCTGGTTCGACAGGGCCTTGATCGGCGTCGTGTAGAAGCACTTCTGGCCCCGGGCCAGCGCCAGGTGCACGGCGAACTCGCCGACGACCGTCTTGCCGGCGCCCGTCGGCGCGCACACCAGCACCCCGTGGCCCTGCTCGAGGGCCAGGCACGACCGGCGCTGGAAGTCGTCGAGCTCGAACGAGAGCTCCGTGGCGAACCGGCTGAGCTCCGGGTGGGCGGTGCGGGTGCGAGCCTGCTCGTAGGCCTCGGCGGGAGAGCGAGTGGCCACCCACCCACACTGACACATCGGGACGACGTGCCGCTGGATCAGGTGACGTCCCACCGGTCGGCGGACCCGTCGTTCGCCCGGTCGGCGGGCGGTGGTGCCACCGGTTCGATGCGGGGTGCCGGCGCCGGCGAGGGTGCTGCGGAGCCGAGCCGGTCGTCGAGCGGCGAGGGCTGATCCGGGTCGAGACCCTTCCAGTCCGGGATCTGGCTCCAGCCCTGTTCGAGACGCCGTCGCGCCTCACGCTTGTCGTGGACGCGGGCGACCTGGATGGCGAACTCCAGCAGCAGGACCAGCGAGACGCCGAGGGCGAGCATCGAGATCGGGTCCTGGCCGGGGGTCGCGAGGGCGGCGAAGACGAACAGCCCGAAGATCAGGCCGCGGCGCCAGCGCCTGAGCTGATCGTAGGAGACGACGCCGACGCGGTTCAGCATGATCACCAGCAGGGGCAGCTCGAAGCTCACCCCGAAGATGACCAGCAGCGCGAGCAGCAGGCTGAAGTAGTCGGACCCGCGCAGCACCGTGGCCTGGATGTCACCGCCGATGGTGAACAGGAACAGCAGCGCCTGGGTGACCACGAAATACGCGAGGACGGCGCCGGCGGTGAACAGCACCACGGCGGCGGTCACGAACGTGTACGCGAAGCGCTTCTCCTTCGCGTACAGCCCGGGCGTGATGAAGCCCCAGATCTGGGCGAACCAGATGGGGCTCGACAGCAGCGCGCCGGCTGTGGCCGCGACCTGGAGGCGCAGCACGAACTGCTCGAACACCCCGAACGCGACGAGGCGGCACTCCTCGCCCCCACCGAGCTGGACCCGGTTCTCCGGGGGCAGCGCGCAGTAGGGCTCGGTGAGGATCTGGCCCAGCGAGGGCAGGCCGAAGGGGTAGGCCGTGTACCAGACGAAGCCGAACGCCGTCCCGACCGCGATGGCCAGCAGCGCGATGGCGAGGCGGCGCCGCAGCTCGTAGATGTGCTCGACGAGCGTCATCGTGCCGTCGGGGTTGGCCCGACGGCGCGCTCCCGGCCAGCGCAGGCTGCGCCACCACCGGGCGCGGGACCCGGAGGAGGGGGAGGTCACGCCCTGCTCAGGAGGTGGTGCCCGGGCGCGTGGCCGGGGTGTCGTCCTTGGGGGCGGTGGTGCCGTTGGTGGCCGGGTTCGTGGACGACCCCTCGTCCAGCTGACGGCCCGGGGCCTGCGGCTCGGCCGACGCCTGACCGGCCTTCTCGTCCTCGCGCAGGCCGCGCGTCTCGGCCTTGAAGATGCGCATGGACTGGCCCAGGCCGCGTGCCATGTCGGGCAGCTTCTTGGCGCTGAACAGCAGCACCACGCCGACGATGGCGATGATGACCCATTCGCTCACGGTGTGGCTCCTTCCACGGTGCCGCTGATGCTACGCGCGGCGCTCGGCGAGGCGGACCTTCAGCGCGGCCACCCGCGCGGTGATCAACCCGACGTCCTGGCCGATCTGCTCGCGCGCCACGCCGGAGACCAGCACGAACCGCTTCACCGGCCCGAGGAGCGCGGCCACCACGAGACCGAGCCCGACCAGCGCGACGAGCACCACGACGACGCTCAGCAGGTACGGCACGGCCCCGACCCTAACCGGGCGGGGTGACCGCACGGTGAACGGCCGTGCGCGGTGCGAGCGATGCGGCATCCTGCTGGCGAT
>NZ_JBBEGM010000012.1:0-255614 GCF_037400335.1 Actinomycetospora flava | reverse complement strand
TGTCACACGCCAGCGATGCCGCATCGCTGGTACAGCCGCCGAGAGCTACAGCTCCGCGAGGACCGCGTCGGACAGGGGCGGCCAGGCGGCCTTGGCCCAGTCGCCGAAGGCGCGGTCGGCGAGGGCGACGCACGCCGCGCCCGCGTCCGGGTCCACCCACAGGAACGTCCCCGACTGGCCGAAGTGCCCGAAGGTGCGCGCCGAGTTCGTGGCGCCCGTCCAGTGCGGCGACTTGCCGTCGCGCAGCTCGAACCCCAACCCCCAGTCGTTGGGCTTCTGGTGCCCGAAGCCCGGGATCGTGCCGTTGAGCCCCGGGAACTGCGTCGACGTCGCCTCGGCCAGCGTCGACGCGTGCAGCAGCGTCGGTGCCTGGAGCTCGGCGGCCAGGCGCAGGAGGTCGTCGACGGTCGAGGTCGCGCCGTGCCCGGGGGAGCCGTCGAGCGTCGTCGCCGCCATGCCGAGCGGGGCGAGGACCGCCTCGTGGAGGTAGTCGGCGAACCCGATGCCGGTGGCCTCCTCGATCGTCGTCGCGAGCACCTCGAACCCCGCCGACGAGTACAGCCGCCGGGCGCCCGGCTCGGCGACGACGCGGTGCTCGTCGAACGCCAGCCCGGACGTGTGGGCGAGCAGGTGGCGCACGGTCGAGCCCTCGGGGCCCGCGGGCTGGTCGAGCGTGACGGCCTCCTCCTCGACCGCCACGAGCGCCGCGGTCGCCACGAGCGGCTTCGTCACCGACGCGAGCGGGAACCGGCGGTCGGTCGGCCCGCGGGTGCCGCGCACCGTGCCGTCGGCACCGACCACCCCGGTGGCCGCGTGGTCGACGGGCCAGTCGTCGATCTGCGCGAGGCTCTCCACCCCCGCGACCCTAGGGGTCAGCCGGCGAGGGCATCGCGGGCCGCCGACGCCGCGTCGTCGAGCAGCGTGCGCGCGGCGTCGTACCCGCGCGGCTGGTTCGACAGGAGCACGACGACGTAGCGCCCGCCCGCGTCCGGGAAGCCGGCCGAGTGGAGGTCGACGCTCGACCCGAAGCAGCACAGCCAGCCCTGCTTGGCGGCGGCGGTCCCGCGCCGGCTGGGGTCGAGCAGGCCGAAGCCCTGGTCGAACCCGTCGGCCGCGGTCGACGGCGCCGCGGCGAGCGCCTGGAGGACGAAGTCGCGGTCGGCGGGCGCCAGCCGGGTGGTGACATAGGCGTACAGCGCGGCCACGTCCTGCGCGGACGTGCGGACCTCGCCCCACTGGGACGTGTCGTCGGGCGGGCTGGTCCCCGTTAGCCCCAGGTTCGCGGCCACGCGGGTGATGCCCTCCGGCCCGCCGTAGCTCGACCACAGCGCGTTCATCGCCTCGTCGTCGCTGAGGCTCAGCGCGCGGCGGAACCGCTGCTCGTCGCCCTCGGTCGTCTGCACCTCGCCCGCCTCGCGCCGGGTCAGGATGTCGACGATCGTGAAGAGCTTGGCCACCGAGGCGGCGCGCAGCGGGGTGCCGCCCTGGTCGTTGGCGACGGTCTGGCCCGTGGTCCGGTCGAGGACCGCGACCCCGAGCGTGACGCCGCTGCGTTCCTGCGCCGCCGAGGCGGTCGCGTCCACCGCGGCCCGGGCCCGCGACGGGGGCGGTGCCGGCGTCGTGGTCGTCGTCGGCGGCGTCGTGGCCGGTGCCGCCACCGGCGGCGGGGCCGGCGCCGGGACCGGCGCGGACCCGCCCGTCGAGCACCCCGCGACCATCGCCGCCACGGCCAGCGCGGCGACGACGCGCCCGGGACGGAGCCGACGGGGGATCACGGGGTGATCCTGCGCCCGCCTCCGTGTGGTGCGCGCGACGGAACGCCCGGCGTCGGGCGACGTCACAGCGGCGGTCACGCCGCCAGCATCACCTCGTCGGCGCGCAGCGCGGCGACGACACGCTCGGTCATGGCGCGCTGGACGGCCCACTGGCGACCCGGCTTCGTACGAGCCGTCAGTCGGAGGGTCATACCGGACGCCGACAGCTCCTGGACGCCCAGCACCTGCGGCTTGTCGAGGACGTCGCCGCCGTGCCCGTTGTCGTCGATCGCCGCGACCGCGGCCTCCTCGGCGATCGCGGCGGCGCGGGTGACGTCCGTGTCGAGCGCCAGCGGGATGTCGAGGACGGCGACGGCGTGGTCCTGCGAGCCGTTGCCGACGCGCTCGATCGTGCCGTTGCGGACGTACCAGACCATGCCCGTGACGTCGCGGACCGTCGTGGTGCGCAGGCCGACGCGCTCGATGGTGCCGACGGCGTCGCCGAGGTCGACGTGGTCACCGACGCCGTACTGGTCCTCGAGGAGCATGAAGATCCCGGACAAGAAGTCCTTGACGAGGTTCTGCGCACCGAAACCGATGGCGAGTCCGACGACCCCCGCCGACGCGAGCACCGGCGCCAGGTTCACGCCGAACTGGCCCAGGACCATCATGAACGCGGTCCCGAAGATCAGGATGGTGGCCGCGTTGCGGATCACCGAGCTGACGGTGCGGGCCCGCTGGGCGCGGCGCGCGGAGCCGAACGCCTGGATGCGGTCGGCGTCGGTGACCCCGCGCTTGCGGCGCAGGAGCGAGAGCAGGCCCGGGACGCCCGCGCCGTTGGCCACGTGGCCGATGATGCGGTTGATCACGAAGCGCACGACGACGGCCACGGCGACGATCACGGCCACGGCGATGCCCGTGTGGATCAGGTTGTCGAGCGTCAGGGCAGACGGGGAGAACGGCACGGCGGTCACACCTCGGGGAGCGGGGAGCGTCGGTCGGGGATGCCGATCGATCACCGTGCCTGACGGTCCGGCACGCTCGCAAACCGGCTGGGCACGGACCTCGCGACGGGACGCGCAGGGTCGGACGGATGTGAAACCGGGATGAGGGGTAGACAAGCGGACATGGCGACCACGAGCGCGGGCAGGACCCGGCGCGGTGACCGTTCCCCCCTGCTCGTCGCGCTCGCCGTGGCCGTGGCGGTGCCCGGTCTCGTCCTGCGCCTCGGCGGGCTGCACATCTCGCCGCCGCTCGACGCGCTGCTCTTCGGCCTGGCGATCATCGGTGCGGCGTTCCTGCTGTCCTGGGCCGCCGAGGCCGCCCAGGTGGACATCTCGGCCGGGCTCGCGATCGCGCTGCTCGCGCTCGTCGCGGTGCTGCCCGAGTACGCCGTCGACTTCGTCTTCACCATCCAGGGCGGCGAGGCCTACGCGCAGTACGGCCCGACCTGTCTGCCACCGGGCTCCACCGAGCAGTCGCCCTGCGGGCTCGCGCTGGCCAACATGACCGGCGCCAACCGGATCCTCGTCGGCGTCGGGTGGGCGCTCGTGGTGCTGCTGGCCGCGATCCGGCTGCGCCGCGGCGGCGCCGACGCGGGCCAGGAGGGCGGCGCCGGCACGTCGCACCGGCCGGGTCACCCGACGCGCGTCACCCTCCTGCGCACCGACTCCGTGCCGCTGGTCTTCCTGCTCATCGCCACGCTCTACTCGCTGACCCTGCCGCTGCGCGTCAGCATCACCATGGTCGACTTCGTCGTCCTCGTCGGCATCTTCGTGGCCTACAGCATCCGCGTCGCGAAGGCCCCGGCCGAGGACCCCGACCTCATCGGCCCCTCGGCGTGGGTCGGGCGCATGGACGCCCCGCGCCGGCGCACCGGCTACATCGGGCTGTTCGTGGTGGCCGCGGTGATCATCGTGCTCTGCGCGGAGCCGTTCGCCGAGTCGCTCGTGGAGAGCGGCACCGAGCTCGGCATCAGCCAGTTCTTCCTCGTGCAGTGGCTCGCGCCGCTGGCCTCGGAGGCGCCCGAGCTGCTCGTCGCCGGCCTCTACGCCTGGCGGCTCAAGACCACCGACGCGCTCGCCACCCTGGTCTCCTCGAAGGTCAACCAGTGGTCGCTGCTCGTCGGGACGCTGCCGCTCGTGTTCGCGCTGTCCGCGGGCTCCCTCAACGGTCTGCCGGTCGACGCCATGCAGCGCGAGGAGCTCCTGATCACCGCCGCGCAGTCGCTGTTCGCGGTCTCGCTGCTGGTGACGCTGTCGATCAACGTCGTCGGCGCGCTGAGCCTGCTGCTGCTGTTCGTGGCCCAGTTCGTCCTCGCGGCCGTCCTGCCCCCGGCGCTGCAGGAGGCCGAGCTGCTGATCCTCTCGGGGGTCTACCTCGGCGCGGCGATCGTGATGTTCGTCCGGCACCGCCACGACCTCGTCCGGCTCGTGCGCGACGGCCTGCGCACCCCGTACGCCGACCTCGCCGTCGAGGCTCGATGACGGCCGGGGTGACCGACCAGAAGCTCGCCGTGATGCTCGTGCACGGCGTCGAGAGCGCCGGCGACCAGTACGCCGCCCGCGCCATGACTCTGCTGCGCGAGGAGTTCACCCGCATCGCCGGCGTGCCCGCCGAGGACGCCCTGGTGATCAAGCCGGCCTACTGGGCGCCGGTGTTCGAGCGCGGCCAGGAGGAGCTCAGCGACCGGATCACCGGGTCCGGTTCCCGCTGGCTGGTCGAGGTCCTCGACATGCTCGCCGCGCGCGCCAGCCAGGGGTCGACGCCCGCGCTGCTGGCGGCGGCGTCGACGGCGGGTCTGCGTTGGCTGCCGGGCCTCGACGACGCGCACTTCCCGACGCTGCGCTGGCTGATCGTCCACTACCTCGGCGACGCCGTGGCCTACCAGTCGGGCAGCGACGGCACCGGGCACTACGAGCAGGTCCAGGCCGTGCTCGCCCGCACCCTGCACGACCTCGCCGTCGAGGCCGGCGACGACGCGCCCCTGGCGGTGCTCGGCCACAGCCTCGGCAGCGTCGTCTCCAGCGACTTCCTCTACGACCTGCAGGCGGACGCCCCGCTGTCCCCGGGCGCGTCCCGGGCGCTGGGCGACACCCCGATCGAGCGCGGCGAGACGTTCGGCTGGTACTACACGCTCGGCAGCCCACTGGCCCTGTGGGCGCAGCGCCACCCGGACTTCGGCAAGCCCCTGACCGTGCCGCACCCCGGGTTCGCCGACCGCTGCCCGGGCCAGCGCGGGGAGTGGGTCAACGTCTACGACCCCGACGACGTCATCGCCTCGCCCCTGCGGCCGCTGAGCGACGCCTGGGCGGACGCGGTCCACGAGGACCGGCGCGTCGGCATCGGCCCGTGGTGGCTCGGCTGGACGCCGCTGGCGCACCCGTACTACTGGAACGACCGCCGCGTCGTCACCCCGATCGCCTCCCAGCTCGCCCAGGCCTGGCACCGGCTGTAGGTCACCGGCGCCGGGCCCCGGCGGGCCGCGTCAGACCTTCGCCCGTTCCACCTGCTCGATGCGGTCCTCCGCGGCCATCTCGGTCAGCTTGCGGCCGGCCTCGGCGTCGCGGGTGAGGTTCTCGCCCGTCTTGGGGTCGAACACGTGGATCTTCCGCGTGTCGAGCCAGAACTCCGACTCGCGGCCCTCGCGGATGCGGCTGGTGGAGTCGATCGACACCACGGCCTGGGTCCGCAGCTGGTCCGAGTCGAGCTCGCGGGAGAGCTCCTTGAGCTGCTCGGCGACCTCGGTCGGCGCCTCGTAGGGGATGTAGGCGTACTGGGCGTCGCCGAGCCACTCGGTGACGTCGACCTGCGCGGTGAACGTCGACCCGTGTGGCTTCTTCGCCTCGTCGACGAGGCTCGCGTCCTCGAAGTACTCGGGCCGGATGCCGACGAGCAGCAGGTCGTGGCCCTTGACCTTCTCGGCGCGCTCCGCGCCGAGCTCGACGGTGCCGAACGGCGTCGAGAGGCTGGTGCCCTCGACGGTCGCGGGCAGGAAGTTCATCGGCGGCGAGCCGATGAACCCGGCGACGAAGAGGTTGACCGGCTGCTCGTAGAGCTCGCGCGGCGACGCGACCTGCTGGATCACGCCCTTGCGCAGCACGCAGACGCGGTCGCCGAGGGTCATGGCCTCGGTCTGGTCGTGGGTGACGTAGACCGTCGTGATGCCCAGGCGGCGCTGCAGGCGCGCGATCTCGGTGCGCATCTGCCCGCGCAGCTTGGCGTCGAGGTTGGACAGCGGCTCGTCGAAGAGGAACGCGTCCGCGGCCCGGACGATCGCCCGGCCCATCGCGACGCGCTGGCGCTGGCCGCCGGAGAGGTTGGCGGGCTTGCGCTGGAGGTGCTCCTTGAGCTCGAGGACGCCGGCCGCCTCCTCGACGCGCTTCTGGACCTCGCCGTCGGGCACCTTGGCCAGCCGCAGCGGGAAGGCGATGTTCTCGAACACGCTCAGGTGCGGGTAGAGCGCGTAGTTCTGGAACACCATCGACAAGTTGCGGTCGCGCGGCGCCTTGTCGTTGACGCGGTTGCCGGCGATGACCATGTCGCCCGAGGTGATGTCCTCGAGCCCGACGATCATCCGCAGCAGCGTCGACTTCCCGCAGCCCGACGGCCCGACGAGGATCATGAACTCGCCGTCGGCGATGTCGAGGCTGACGTCGTTCACCGCGGGGTAGCCGTCGCCGTACTGCTTGACGATGTGGCTCATCTCGATGGAGGCCATGGGTTATCCCTTCACGGCGCCGTTGGTCAGACCGGCGACGATGCGCCGCTGGAAGAGCAGGACGAGGAGCACGACCGGGATCGTGACGATGACCGCGGCGGCCGCGATCGGGCCGTTCGGCGACTCGAACTGCGAGGCGCCCGAGAACAGACCGAGCGCCGCGGGCACCGGGCGGGCCGCTTCGGTCGAGGTCAGCGAGATGCCGTAGACGAAGTCGTTCCAGGCGAGGAAGAACGCGATGATCGCCGTGGTGAACACGCCGGGCGCGGCGAGCGGCACGATCACCTTCCGGAACGCCTGCCACGGCGTCGCCCCGTCGACCTGGGCGGCCTGCTCCATCTCCCACGGGATCTCGCGGAAGAAGGCCGACAGCGTCCAGATCGAGATGGGCAGCGTGAGCGACAGGTACGGGATGATCAGGCCGGGCCAGGTGTTGTAGAGCCCGATCTGCCGCCAGAGGTTGAACAGCGGCGTGACGATCGAGATCACCGGGAAGATCGCCACCGCGAGGGCGGTGGACAGGATGAGCCGCTTGCCGGGGAAGTCCAGCCGGGCGATCGCGTACGCGGCGAACATCGACAGCAGGCACGAGATGAACGTCGCGATGAGGCAGATGCCGAACGAGTTCACCAGCGCCGGCAGGAAGAGCCCCGCCGCGTCGCCGACAAGGATCTGCTCGTAGTTGGCGCCGGAGAAGACGGTCGGCAGGAACTGCCCGTTCGAGATGTCGTCGGAGGACTTGAACGACAGCGAGATGATCCACGCCACCGGGAAGAGGCAGTAGATGACGATGATCAGGCCGCCGATCCCCCAGCCGACCTTTTCGCGGGTGGACACCGGCTACTCCCCTCGCGCCTGGGACAGGTCGACCTTGAAGCCCTTGATGAACAGGACACTGATCAGCACCACCGACAGGAACAGCAGCACCGACACCGCCGACCCCAGCCCGATCTCGACGCGCTCGATCGTCTGCCGGTAGGCGAGGAACGACACCGTCTCGGTGTTGTTCGCGCCGGCCGTCATGACGAACACCGAGTCGAACACGCGGAACGCGTCCAGCGTGCGGAACAGGACGGCGACCATGATCGCCGCCTTCATGTTCGGCAGCGTCACCCGGCGCAGCCGCTGCCACCACGTCGCGCCGTCCACCTTGGCCGCCTCCTGCAGCACGTCGGGCACCTGCGCGAGGCCCGCGAGCAGCAGCAGCGAGATGAACGGCGTGGTCTTCCAGATCTCGGCGAGGCAGATGACGAACAGGGAGAGCCCCTGCGTGCCGAACCAGTCCGTCTCGGGCGTGGCCCCCAGGAACGAGAACCACGAGTTCACGAAGCCGGAGTCGACGCTGAACGCGAACTGCCACGCGAACGCGGAGACCACGGTGATCACCGCGTAGGGGATGAGGATGACCGTGCGCAGCACCGGACGCAGCGCCTTGAGCGCGTTGAGCATGACGAGCGCGAGCCCGAAGCCCAGGACGAGCTCGACCGCCACCGTCACGACCGTGATGAACGCGGTGACGCCGAACGAGGTCCACCACACCGAGTCGGTGAGGATCACGCCGTAGTTGCCGAGCCCGACGAACGACGAGTTCTCCGGGTCGGTGAGGCGGTAGTCGAACAGCGAGTCGAAGACCGCCTGGACGATCGGGTAGGCCGTGACCAGCAGCATCACGACGAACGCGGGACCCGCCAGGTACCAGCCGAGACGGCGCTCGGCGCGCACCTTCTCGTTGAGACCGGACGCCGGGGCCGCGGTGGCCGGTCGTTCCATCGTCGTGCTCATCAGGCCTCCTCCACCGAAGTCAGCACGGGCGCGAGGAACGAGCGACCGGGGTGACGGTCGTTGTGGGGGATCACAGCAGCGCCTCCTTCCGCAGCACCGCGGTGATCAGAGCCGTGGCGGCCTCGTTGGTGGGGCCGGGCACGACCGCGTCCGGCGGGTGGAAGGTGCGCTGGATGCCGCCGGAGACCTCCGCGTAGTACGCGGTCTGCGGTCGCGGCGCGGCCTGGGTCAGCGAGTCACGGATGGCCGGGGCCATCGGGAACTCGGCCAGCACCTCGGGGTCGCTGAACACCGAGATGCGCGACGACGGGTTGCCGTTCGACACGAAGTAGTAGGCGGAGTTCTCGGGGTTCGAGATGCAGGTCGTCGCCTCGTAGGCGAGGTCCGGGTGGTTGCTGAACGCGCCCACGCCGAGGTTGATGCCGCCGAGCGGCGGGGCGCTCGGCCGGTCCGGCGTGACGCGCGGGTAGAGCGCCCAGCCGTAGTCGTCGGGGACGGACTGCTGGAGCGTGCCCTCCTCGACCGCGGACTTGGCCTTCCCCCAGATGAACGGGTAGTTGACCATGAACGCGGCGTCGCCGGACTGGAACGACTCGGCGTTCGTGTCCTCGTCGGAGGTCGGGAAGCCCGGCGGGGCGACGCCGGCGTCGCCGTAGGTCTGCAGCACCCGCGCGGCCTCGATGCCGGGCGGCGCGTTGAGCCCGAGCTGGACGAGGTCCGGGTTCTCCTCGCCGACGTTGGTGATGATCGAGCCGCCCGCGGACTCCACGAGCGCGTTGACCCACACCGTCAGCGACTCGCCGCGGACGCCCTGGGCGGCGATCTGGGTCCGGTTCTGCGACGCGGCCCGGATGATCTGGTCCCAGGTCACCGGCTGGTTCATGTCCAGCCCCATCGCCGCGACCGCGGACTTGCGGTACCAGAGCAGCTGGGTGTTGGCCCAGAACGGCACGACGACCAGGCGGCCCTGCCACGTCGAGGCCTCGATCGAGCTGGGCACCCGGTCCTCGCGCGCGGCCGCCTCGACGGCCGGCGGCATCGGCGCCAGGAAGCCCGCCTGCGCGAACTCCGGCACGTAGGGCGGGTCGATGCTCATGATGTCGATCGACGAGTCGTTCGCCGCGAGGCGCCGGACGAGCTGCTGGCGCTGCTCGGAGGCCTGGCGGGGCAGCGTCGACGTCGCGATCGTGTACCGGCCGCCCGCCGCGGCGGTGCAGCGCGCCGCGATCTCGGTCTGCCCGCCGTCGTCCGGGTTGATGTACCAGGTGAGGACCGGCGGGCCGGCCGGCGCGGAGCTGCAGGCCGCGGCCAACGCCGCGATCACCGCGACCGCGACGGCCACGGCGGTGAGCCGCCGTCGTTGGTGGCGCATCGGTCTCCTCTCCGGCACCCACACGTGTACTGGAAGCGCTTGCGGTGGGAGCGTGGTGATGGGCGTCTCACAAGTCAAGGACGACGAGCGACGGGGTGGTTGCTCTGAGGCATTTGGGGCAGCCGACCGGCCGCCGCGCCACATGATCGTCCGGACTGCGCTGGAAGCGCTTGCGGAGCGGTGTCATGCTCGTCGGCTGTGACCGGGGACACGACGCCAGGGGGCGCGGCGACGTCGCGCCCGGCGTCCGTGGTCACCCTCGACGACGTCGCACGCCGCGCCGGCGTCTCCTCGGCCACGGCCTCCCGCGCGCTCGGCGACCACCCGCACGTCGCGGCGGCCACCCGCGCGCGCGTCCGGGAGGCCGCCGAGGAGCTCGACTACGTCGCGTCCCCGGAGGCGACGCGGCTGGCGGGCGGGCCGACGGGCCGGGTCGCGGTGCTCGTGCCGCACCCGTCGCGGTGGTTCTTCGGCGAGCTCATCGAGGGTCTCGAGGAGTCGCTGCGCGCCGTCGACCTCGACCTCGTGCTCTTCCGCGTCGGCGGCCCCGAGGAACGGGCGGCGTTCTTCGCGCGGCTGCCCGCCCGGCGCAAGGTCGACGCCGTCGTCGTGCTCGCCTTCGCCGTCGACGAGGCCGAGCACGCCCGGCTCGCGTCGCTGGGCGTCGACGTGGTGGCCGCCGGCGGGCGCGTCGCGTCGTACCCGTCGGTCGGCATCGACGACCACCTCGCCGGGCGCCAGGCGATGGACCACCTCATCCACCTCGGGCACCGGCGGATCGGGATGATCGCCGTGACGAACGACGGCGAGCTCGCCCCCGACCCCGACGGGCGGACCTCGGCCTGGCGCGCGGCCCTCGCGGACGCCGGCGCCGAGCCCGACGACGACCTCGTCGTGACCGTGCCGTGGGGCGGCGAGGGCGGCGCCGACGGGATGGCGCGCCTGCTCGGGCTGCGCACGCCCCCGACCGCGGTCCTCGCCCACGACGACGAGACCGCGCTCGGTGCGGTGCGCACGCTGCGGCGCGCGGGCCTGCGCGTGCCCGAGGACCTCTCCGTGATCGGGATCGACGACCACCCCGTGGCCGCGCTCACCGACCTCACCACCGTCGCCCAGCCCGTCCGGGCGCAGGGCCGCCGCGCCGGCGAGCTGGTGGCGGCGGCGCTGCGCGGGGAGCTGCGGGAGCGGGTGCCGCCCGCCGAGCTGCTGCCGACCCGGCTCGTGCTGCGCGGCACCACGTCACCCCCGGGAGCCCCCCGATGAACGCACCGGACCTGCGCCTGCGCGTGCCCACGCCCGGCCTGATCGCCCTGCCCTGGGACCGCCCGCTCGCCGACTGGGACCCGGCCACCGTGCCGCTGCGCGAGCTGCCCGTCGGCCCGAGCCGCCACCTCGTGCGGTTCGTCGAGGTCGACGGGACGCTCTGGGCGCTCAAGGAGCTGCCGCCGCGCATCGCCGGCAAGGAGTTCGAGAACCTGCGCCACCTCGAGTCCGCAGGGCTGCCCGCCGTGCGCCCGGCGGGGCTCGTCACCCAGCCCGACCACGACTGCTCGATCCTGCTGACCCGCTACCTCACGGGCTCGTGGCAGTACCGGCGCCTCATCGCGCGGCTGCCCCCGAACCGGCCGGCCCAGCGTGCCCGGCTGTTCGACGCGATGGTCGGCCTGCTGGTCGAGCTGCACCGCCACGGCGTGTTCTGGGGCGACTGCTCGCTGGCCAACACCCTGTTCTCCCGCGGCGGCCAGCTCTTCCAGGCCTGGCTCGTCGACGCCGAGACCAGCGAGGTGCACCCGTCGCTGTCCGACGGCCAGCGGCAGATGGACCTCGAGATCCTCGTCGAGAACGTCGCCGCCGGCATGACCGACCTCGCCGCGAGCCTGAACCGCCCACCGGAGATCGAGCCGCAGCTCATCGCCGAGGCGATGGAGCTGCCCGAGCGCTACGAGGCGCTGTGGGACGCGCTGCACGGGCAGGCGCAGTTCGCGTTCCGCGACCGCTACCGCGTCGAGGGCACCGTGCGCGACCTCAACGACCTCGGCTACGTGGTCGACGAGGTGAGCCTGGCGCCCGCGGAGGACGGCGGGGGCGGCGTGGTGCGCCTGCGCGTCGCGGTCGGCGAGCGCAACCACCACGCCCGCTACCTGCGCGAGCTCACCGGCCTCGAGGTCGGCGAGGGCCAGGCGCGGATCCTGCTCGGTGACCTGCGCGCCCACCAGCGGGCGATCGCCCACGAGCACCCGGAGCGGCGGATCACCGAGGACCAGGCCATCGCGAGCTGGCGCCACGACGTCCTCACCCCGGGCATGCGCCGTGCCCACGCCGCGGTGCGCCACGTGGGCACGGCCGTGCAGGCCTACTGCGACCTGCTCGAGGTCCGGTGGCTGCTCTCCGAGCAGGCCGGGGCGGACGTGGGCACCGGGCGCGCGCTGGAGGCGCTCGCCGAGCGCGCCCCGACCGACTCGGCGGCGCGCTCGGTGGTCGTCGACACCGCCTCGGACATCCCCGTCGTCGAGGCGGACCCGGCGGTGCCGGACGTCCCCCCGGAGTGGTGATCAGCCCAGCCAGACCGCCGCGTCGGGACCCAGCCGGCCGTCCTCGAGCGGCACGCTGGTCAGCAGCACCTCGTCGTGCGGCGGGAGGTCGACGGGCTCGGCGCCGAGGTTGACCACGCACGCGAACCCGGGCTCGCGCCGCAGGTGCAGCACCGCGTCGCCGGGCTCCGACACCCAGGTCATGTCCCCGTCGCCGAGCGCCGGGTGCGCGCGGCGTCGGCGCAGCACGGCCCGGTAGAGCTCGAGCACCGAGTCGGGGTCGCCGTTCTGCCGGTCGGCCGCGTAGGAGGTCCAGCCGTCGGGCTGCGGCAGCCAGGGCGCCGAGGCGCCGTCGGGGCTGAAGCCGGCCGAGCTGCCCTCGGTCGCCGACCAGGGCAGCGGGACCCGGCACCCGTCGCGGCCGCGGACGGTGTGCCCGGAGCGCTCCCACGTGGGGTCCTGCAGCGCGTCCTCCGGGATGTCCTCGACCTCGGGCAGGCCCAGCTCCTCGCCCTGGTAGACGTACATGCCGCCGGGCAGCGCGGCCTCGAGCAGCAGCGCGGCCCGGGCCCGGCGGGTGCCCAGCGCGAGGTCCGGGGCCGCGTCGGACGCCCGCGGGACCGCGGACGTCGGGACCTCCTCGGGGGCCGGCGAGGGGCGGCCGTAGCGGCTGGGGTGGCGCACGACGTCGTGGTTGGACAGCACCCACGTCGCGGGCGCGCCGGCCGCGCGGAGCTGCCCGGTGGTGACGTCGATGGCCTCGCGCAGCGCGGCCGGGTCCCACGGGGCGACGAGGTAGTCGAAGTTGAACGCCGTGTGCAGCCGGCCGGGGGCGACGTAGCGGGCGAGGCGCTCCGGGGCCGGGGTCCACGCCTCGGCGACGAACATGCGGTCGCCGGGGTACTCGTCGGCCACCCGGCGCCAGGCCTCGTAGACGTCCTGGACGCCGTCGCGGTCGACGAACGGGTGGGTGCCGGGCGCGTAGGTGCGCCCGATGAGGTCCCGCGCGTCGTCGAGGTCGGGCAGCGCGGGGTCCTTGACCAGCCCGTGGGCGACGTCGATGCGGAACCCGTCGACACCGCGGTCGAACCAGAAGCGCAGGACCGCCTCGAACTCGGCGGCGACCTCGGGGTTCGCCCAGTTCAGGTCGGGCTGGCCGGGGTCGAACAGGTGCAGGTACCAGGAGCCGTCGGGGACGCGCGTCCACGCCGGCCCGCCGAAGTGTGACTGCCAGTTGTTCGGGGGCTCGGCGCCGTCGGGACCCGACCCCGGCCGGAAGACGTAGCGCTCGCGCGCGCCCGGCTCGTCGGCCAGCGCCGCGCGGAACCACACGTGCCGGTCGGACGTGTGGTTGGGGACGATGTCGGGGATCAGCCGCACCCCGTGCTCGTGGGCGTCGACGACGAGCTTCTCCGCGTCGCTGACCGTGCCGTAGGCGGGCTCGATCGTCCGGTAGTCGGCGACGTCGTAGCCCGCGTCGGCCTGCGGCGACGCGTACCACGGGTTGATCCACAGCGCGTCGACCCCGAGCTCGGCGAGGTAGGGCAGCTTCTCGCGGATCCCGGCGATGTCCCCGATCCCGTCGCCGTCCGCGTCGGCGAAGCTGCGGATGTAGACCTGGTAGATGACGGCCTCGCGCCACCACGGGGTCTCGGCGTTCTCGGGCGTAACGGTCACGCCTCCACGATGCCCGACGCCGTCGCGCTCAGGCGCCGGCCGTGGCGCGTTCCTCCTTGCTCGCCCGGCGCGCGAGGATCTCGTCCGGCTCCGGGGCGTCGTCGATGCCCTCGGGCGCGCGCCGCTCGCGCAGGCGCTCGGTGGCCTGCTGCAGCATCGCCAGGCCGGCCTGGGCGAGGCGGACGACGAACGCGAGGAAGAGCCGGGCCTGTTCCACGAGGAACGCGAACGCCGCGGCGGGCCGGCTCTCGCCCTCCGCGGGCGCCGGGCTGCGGCGCGGGGCCTCGCTGGCCTCGTAGAGGCGGTCGGCGAGCTGGTCGACCTTCTCCACGGCGCGGTCCGTGACGGCGGCCAGCACGCGGCCGGCGAGGACGGGGAGCATGCGGCGGCCGGCCTCGGCGAGGATCGGGCCGCTGATCTGGGTGGTCATCCCGATCAACGCTAGGCGCGGACCCCGGTGGTGACACTCCGCCAACGGCACCCACACCCTGCGCACATGCCCCGCCCCCGCGCGCATCCGGTGGCATCCTGGAGGGGATGCGACAACCGGGGCGCCGCGAGCGGCTGGACGCCGCGCGCGAGCGCGACGGCGACACCTGCCTGTGGTGCGCGCGGCCGCTCGTCGGCACCGTCGCGGCCACCACCGACCACGTCGTGCCCAAGGTCAAGGGTGGGCCCTCGTGGCTCGAGAACGAGGTGGCCGCGTGCCGCCGCTGCAACGGCGAGCGGGGTCACCGCGGGGCGGTCGAGTGGCTCGAGGAGTGCGAACGCCGCGGGTGGTCCCCCGACGCGGACCGACTCGAGCGGGTGCTGGTGTCGCTGGCGGCGGCGATCGCGGAGCGCGGCGGGCAGCGGCGGGCGCGCCCGCACCTGGACGCCCAGCTGCGGCGATTGCGCAAGCGCGGTCTAGCTCCCGCCGTATGACGCGTCGAAGAAGGCCCGCTCGAGGTCGACGGCGCGGGTGAAGAGCTCGGTCATGCGCTCGCGGGTGGCGGGGTCGGCGTCGCGCGCGATCCGATCGGTCTCGGTGCGCAGCAGGTCGACCCAGGTGGTGAACGCCGGGCCGCGGTGCAGGTCGATCCACTCGCGGTGGAGCCAGTCGTCGGGCTTCCGTGCATCGCGTGACGCCCAGTCGAGGTAGAGCCACTCGGCGACGAGCAGCACGGTGAGGGCGTCGGCGTAGGAACCGCGCGCCTCGTCCATGAGGTCGAGGAAGCCCTGCGTCGCCGGCTGCGGGTCGGCGGGGCCGGTGGCGCCGAGGCGGGCGAGGGCGCGGCCGAAGTAGTCGTCCTCGTCGCCGGCGACGAGCCCGAGCTGGCGGGCGATCGCGAGGCGGGGCTCGGTGCGGTCGGCGGTCGCGACGGCGGCGCCGAGCAGGGCGACGAAGCGGTCGAGGAACAGGGCGTCCTGCGCGAGATAGCGGGCCATCACCGCGTCGTCGACGGTGCCGGCCCACAGCTCGTCGACGAACCGGTGACCGACCGCGGCGTCCCACATCGACGCGGTGGCGGCGCGCATGTCGTCGGCGAAGCTCACGGTGCTCCTCACGGCGTGCCGTGCAGCGAGCATGTGGCGATCCTGGCGTCAGACGCCGGCGATGCCGCATCGCTGGTACGAGCCCCCGGACATGGCGCGGCCCGGGCATCGGCGGGCGGGGGCTTCCGCCGATGACCGGGCCGCGAGGCATCCCGGTCGCGCGGGGCGGCGAACGACCGGGAGACGCCGACTATCGGGCGAAGGTGTCGGGGTCGGGCCCCAGACGCTCCGCCTTCTCCATGCCGTCGATCTTCTGCATCTCCTCGTGGGAGAGCTCGAAGTCGAAGATGTCCTTGTTCTCCCGGATGCGGTCGGGGGTGACCGACTTCGGGAAGATGATGTTGCCGAGCTGGATGTGCCAGCGCAGCACCACCTGCGCGGCGCTCTTGCCGTGCGCCTGGGCGATCTCGGCCAGCTCCGGGGCGTCGAGCAGGCCCCTGCCCTGGCCGATCGGGCTCCACGCCTCGGTGCGGATGCCGTGGCGCTCGTGGTACGAGCGCAGGCCCGCCTGCTGCATGCGCGGGTGCAGCTCGATCTGGTTGATCGCCGGCACCGTCTCGGTCTCCTCGAGCAGGCGGTCGAGGTGGTGCGGCTGGAAGTTCGAGACGCCGATGGTGCGCGCCTTGCCGTCCTCGTGCGCCTTCTCCAGGCCCTTCCACGTCTCGACGTAGAGGTCCTTGCCGGGCAGCGGCCAGTGGATGAGGTACAGGTCGACGGCGTCGAGGCCCAGCTTGCCCAGGCTCTCGTCGAGGGCGCGCTGCGAATCGTCGTAGCCGTGGTTCGAGTTGTTGCACTTCGTCGTGATCCACAGCTCGTCGCGCCCCAGGCCCGACTTCGCGATCGCCTCGCCGACCTCGGCCTCGTTGCCGTACATCTGCGCGGTGTCGATGTGCCGATAGCCGGCCTCGAAGGCCGTCAGGACCGTCTCCGCCGTGTCCGACGGGTCGATCTGGAACACACCGAATCCCAGCTGCGGGATCACCGTGCCGTTGTTCAGCTCGATACCGGGGACATCGCTCATGGCGGGCGGATACCCGTGGTGGTCCGCCGCTCAACCATCGGCGGACGGCCGGGTGAGTGCTTCCCCGCACCGGAGCACGGGGAAGCACCCACCGGTCACGCCGTGGCGAACGCGCCGAGGGTGCGGTCGGGGCGCACACCGGCGAACGAGCGGTGCCAGGTGCGGTAGTACGCGATCTCCTCGTCGCTGCGCAGGTCCCAGCCGTGCTCGACGACCGGCGGCTCGGCGTCCTGCGCGCCCTCCTTGGCCTTCTCCTTCTCCACGAGCGCGGAGAGCACGTCCTTGGCCCCGGAGCCGTCGCCGAACTGCTCCTTGCCGCGCCAGATGATGTCGTAGGGCACCATCCCGTCGAACGCCTCGCGCAGCAGCTGCTTCTCCACGCGGTCGTGGATCTTCAGCTTCCACTCGGCGGGCAGGGCGAGCAGCTCGCGCATGACGGTCGCGTCGAGGAACGGGACGCGGGCCTCGAGGCCGTAGTTCATCGTCGTGCGGTCGCAGCGCTGCAGGTTGAGCTCGTGCAGGCTCTCGATCGACCGGACGAGCTCGGCCTGCAGGGCGTCCGGCGTCGAGAACTCCTCGTCGTGGATGTACTCGTACCCGGCGAACAGCTCGTCGGCGCCCTCGCCGGTGAGCACGACCTTGACGTGCTTCACCGCCTCGCGGGCCAGCAGCAGGTTCGGCACCGCGGAGCGCACGAGCGCCGGGTCGAAGTGCTCGATGACCGTGACGGCCTCGTCGAGCGCCTCCTCGAGGTCGTCCGCGGTCGGGACGATCTCGTGGTGGTCGGTGCCGAGGAAGTCGGCGACGGCGCGCGCCGCGAGCAGGTCGGCGGAGCCCTCGGTGCCGACGGCGAAGGTCGGCAGGCGCTCGCCCTTCTCCTCGGCCACCTTGGCGGCGACGGCAGCGACGATCGCGGAGTCGAGGCCGCCGGAGAGGAACACGCCGACCGGCACGTCGCTCATCATGTGCCGGCGGATCGAGTCGGAGAGCACGTCGCGGATGTGCCCGAGGTCCTCCTCGGTCCACTGCTTGTCCGGGGCGTTGCGCGCGGGGCGCACCTCGACCGGCACGGCGTCGGCGAAGCGAACGATGGCGCCCTCGGCGACGTCGTTGCCGGCCACTCCCGGCGTCCACACGTGCCCGGGAGGAAAGGCCTCGACGAAGGGCTGGTCCTCGGGATCGAAGGCCCGCAGCTCGCTGGCGAAGATCGTCACGTCGTCGAGGCGCGCCCAGTAGAGCGGCTTGATGCCGATCGGGTCGCGCGCGACCGCGCCGCGCCCGTCGGTGTGGGCCATCGCCAGCGCGAACATGCCGCGCACCTCGTGCAGCGCGGCCGAGCCGTCGCGCAGCACGAGCCGGAAGGCCGACTCGGTGTCCGAGTCCGTGGCGAACCGGACCTCGGAGAGGACGTCGCGGATGTCCTCGTGGTTGTAGATCTCACCGTTGCCGACCACGTAGGCCGAGTCGGTGTCGTCGGCGATCGGCTGCTTGCCACCGCTGACATCCATGATCGACAGGCGCTGGTGGCCGAGCCACGCGTTCTCCAGCTGCACCCGTCCCGTGTCGTCCGGTCCGCGGTGGTGGATCCGGGCGAGCATCCGCTCACACTTCTCGGGGTCGATGACGCCATAGGCGGCGACGATTCCGCACACGTGTGTTCACGTTCCTCGTATCGGGGTCGTCTTCCAGACAACCACGATGTTCGGAAGCCACGCATCGTAACGGGGTCTGCGTCACGTGCCCTTAACGGTCAAGGCGCCGGATCTCCACGCGGCGTGTTCGCTCCGTCACCGCCAGGCGAACACCGGCTGCTCGAGCTCGTCGACGCGCGTCGTGCGCCCGTGCAGCGCCACCTCGCGGAACTGGAGCAGGACGGCCGCGGTCGGCGCGTGGATGAGGTGCCCGACCAGCGGCAGCTGCACGACCGGCCGCGGCGACTCCTCGATGTCGTGGAAGAGCGGGTCGACGTCGAGCTCGTCGAGCGTGATGTGGAAGAGCTGCGACACCTCGTCGGGCGAGGGCGCCAGGTCGGCCACCGCGCCGGTCGCCGCCATCACCACCGGCGTGATCACGAAGCCCGAGCGGGTCGGGTAGTCGTCGAGGAGCCCCAGGACGGTGTCCTCGCCGAGGCGCAGGCCCAGCTCCTCGTCGAGCTCGCGCCGTGCCGCCGTGACGGTGTCCTCGCCGGGGTCGACCGACCCGCCGGGCAGGGCGAACTGCCCGGGGTGGTCGCGCAGCCGCGAGGTCCGCCGGGTCAGCAGCACGCCCGGGCCGCGCTCGGGGTCGTCGAGCACGACGACGGCGACGGCGGCGGCACGCAGGTCGGGGCGGTCGGCGACGCGGCGCTCGTCACGGTCGTGGTGCCGGACGCGCGCGGCCACGTCGGCCGCGGTGGCGCGACTCATCCCCAGAAGATGCCCGTCGGGTCGGCGTCGACGATGTCGAGCAGCGGGGCGGGCGAGCTGGCCTTGGTCTCGTCGGGGTAGCGGTGCCACCGTCCGCTGGAGTCCGGCCAGAGCAGGATCCAGCGCTCCTCGTCGGACACCAGGCGCAGCTGCGCGATGGGCTCGGTGGTCCAGCCGGTGCCCAGCTCGGGGAACACCGGCGCCCGGCGCGCGGAGATCGTGATACGCCCGGCCCGCTCGGTGTAGGAGATGCGGACCTGGTCGCGCTGCCCCTCGGGCACGCGGCGCGCGCACCACTGGCGCACCAGCGCGCGGTGTTCGTCGGCGACCTCCACGCCGCTCACTCTGACACGCGCGCCCCGCGGGCCGGGAGTGCCCCGCACCACGAAAGTCCGGTGGCGTCCGACCACCACCCGGTCCGGGGCGGGTCGCGGACCCCTGCCAGCATGCTCGTGCGTCGGGCGGCGAAAGGGGCTCTCGGTGATCGCAGGACTCGGCCGGACGGGCCGCGCGCTGGCGACGACGGCCGTGGGGCTCGGGCTCGTCCTGGGCGTCGCGGCGTGCGGCGGCGGGGCGTCCGAGGCCCCGGCCCCTTCGGGGGCGTCCGCGCCGGCCGCGTCGGCCGCGCCCGCCACCCCCGACCCGGCCGTGAAGCCCTACTGCGACGCGATCACGCGGGTGCAGACCGAGCAGGCGGCGCCCGGCGCCGGCGGGGGCGGCGTGCTCCCGTCGTCGGACCAGGCGCGGCGCCAGGTCGCCGACCTCGTCGCCACCGCCCCGCCCGAGATCGCGGGCGAGTGGCGCACCGTGCAGCAGCTCACCGAGCAGGCGCTGTCGTCGCTCGCGCAGACCGGCGGCGACCCCTCGCGGATCGACCGCGCCGAGCTCGAGCGCCTGCAGCGCGAGGCCCAGCCGGCGGTGACCCGCATCCAGGAGGTCACCCAGCAGCGCTGCGGCATCACCTTCCGCCCGACCCCCTAGCCGCTCCAAGGAGATGCGCACGCCAGCGCTCCTCCGTCGCGCTGTCCTGCGACCTCCGTCGCGCTCCGCTCGGGTGTGGCGCGAGGGCGTCCCTCGCTGCGTCCCACGCACTCAGGGCGTCCCTCGCTCCACCCCGGGCTGAGCGCCACCCTGGCCGCGCCGACGCCGCGGACCTACGGTTCCGGGGCGTGACCGACTCCGTGAGCCGCTTCCCCGTCGTCGAGCTCGACGACCTCCCCTACGACCTGCGCGAACGCGTCGGCGCGATCGCCGAGCGCTCGGGGTTCGTGCCCAACATCTTCCGGGCCCTGGGGCACCGGCCGGCGGAGCTGCGGGCGTTCCTCGACTACCACGACGCGCTCATGGAGCGGGAGTCGCCGCTGTCGAAGGCCGAGCGCGAGCTGGTGATCGTCGCGACGTCCGGCGCGAACCACTGCACCTACTGCGTGGTCGCCCACGGCGCGATCCTGCGCATCCGCAGCAAGGAGCCCGAGCTCGCCGACCACGTCGGCATCAACCCCTACGGCGCCGCCCTCGACCCGCGCCGGCGCGCGATCGTCGACCTCGCGCTCGCCCTCGCGCTGGACTCGGCGTCGCTCTCCGAGGACGACCTCGACGCCGCCCGGGACGCCGGCCTGTCCGACGAGGAGATCTGGGACGTCGGGGCGATCACCGCGCTCTTCGCGATGTCGAACCGCCTCGCCCACCTCACCTCGCTGCGGCCGAACCCCGAGTTCTTCGGCATGGGCCGCGAGCCCCGGGGGTAGGCGGCGCGCATGACGGTCGCAATCCTCGGTACCGGGATCATGGGCGCAGGGATGGCCCGCAGCCTCCTGCGCGAGGGCCACGACGTGACGGTGTGGAACCGCAGCGTCGAGAAGGCGAAGCCCCTCGCCGACGACGGCGCCCGGGTGGCCGACAGTGCCGCCGACGCGGTCGCCGGCGCCGATGTCGTGATCACGATGCTCTTCGACACCGAGGCGGCGGCGCAGACGGTCGAGCCGGTGCTCGGGCAGTTCCGCGACGGCGCGGTGTGGGTGCAGGCCGGCACGGTGGGCATCGAGGGCACCGACCGCCTGGCCGCGCTGGCGCGCGACGCGGGCGTCGCCTACCTCGACACCCCGATGCTCGGCACGAGGGCGCCGGCCGAGAACGGCCAGCTCGTGGTGCTGGCGTCGGGCCCGTCGTCGCTGCGCGACCGCGTGCAGCCGGTGTTCGACGCGATCGGCTCGCGGACCCAGTGGGTGAGCGAGACGATCGGCGACGCCAGCCGCCTCAAGCTCGCCATCAACGCCTGGATCGGCGTGATGATCAACGGCATCGCCCAGTCCGTCGCGCTCGCCCGCGGGCTCGGGATCGACCCGCAGCAGTTCCTCGACGCGGTCGACGGCGGGGCGGTGAACGCGCCGTACGTGCAGCTCAAGGGCAAGGCGATGCTCACGGGCGACTACACGCCCTCGTTCGAGCTCGACGGCGTCATCAAGGACACCGACCTCATCACCGCGGCCCTGCGGGAGGCCGGCGTCGACACCACGCTCGCCACCGCGGTCCGCGACCGCCTCGCCGTCGCCTCGGCGGGCGGCCACGGCAGCGAGGACATGGCCGCCGTGGTGCACGCCTACTGACGTGCCCATGTGAGCACTTCCCGGGCCCATAGGCCCGGAAAGTGCTCACATACGTCAGGCGCCGGGGGTGTTGTTGGCGAGGTCGAGGGCGTACTGCGGCCAGAAGTCGCCGGCCTGCGGGGCGCCGCGGCAGTCGCCGTCCGAGTCGCCCGGCTCCTTGACCCACAGGTACGCCGCGACCCGCTGCGAGCCCGTGTCGCGGGTCGGCGGGGTGCCCAGCGCGCGGCCGGGCGGGTTGCACCACGACGGCTGCTCGGGCCCGTCGTAGCTGCCGTTGCCGTTGCGGCTGGTGTCGATGACGAAGCGGGCGCCGCCGAGCTGGTCGGAGACGCGCTCGCCGTACGCCTGCACCTGCTGGGTGTTCATGAAGTTCGAGACGTTGAGCGCGAAGCCCGCCGCCTGATCCACGCCGGACTTGCGCAGCCCGTCCACGAGGTTGCCGGTGTCGGTGACGAAGCCCGGGTTGCCGGCGTCGATGTAGACCTCGCCGCCCGCGCGCGTCAGCTTCCCGACGGCCTCGGAGAGCAGCTCCTCGCGGCCCTCCTGCTGGCCCTCGCCCTCGCAGTTGGTGAGCGTCTGCGGCAGCGCGTCGGGCTCGAGGACGACCACCGAGCGGGTGCCGCCCATGCCGCGGGCGAACGAGTCGAGCCACTCGCGGTACTGGTCCTCGTTCTCCGCGCCGCCGCTGGAGTAGAGGCCGCAGTCGCGGTTGGGGATGTTGTAGGCGGTCAGCACGGGGGTGCGCCCGGCCGCGCGGGCCTGCGACACGACGCCGGCAACCTCGCCCTCGACGCCGCCGAGCTCGCCGGTCGGCCAGATCGCCACGGGCTGGCGCGCGATCTTCTCGAGCGCGGTCGCGTCCTCGGTGCGTCCTTCGGAGCGCCACTGCTCGACCTGGCGCGCGGCCGACGATGCCGGGTCCACCCAGAACTCGGAGGCCGCCGGGGCGACCGGCGCGCCGCCCTCGCCCGAGCCGCCCCCCTCACCCGAGCCGCCGGAGCACGCCGACAGTCCGAGCGCGGCGATCGCGATCAGTGCGCCCGCCGCGAGCCGTGTCCTCGTCAACCGTCCGGCCCCGCCGTGCGTGTCCTGCGTCATCGATCCCGTCCTGCTCCGGTGTCTCGTGCGGCCGCTCGTGGTTCGGCCCTGTCGCGTGCCGCCCAGCCCGGCACTCGTCCGTACGGAGTCAGGCTCCCAGGCCACCCCGTGGAGCCCGTGTGGGGGTCACGACCGCCCGTCGCCCCCCGCCGCCCGCTCACGGAGAGGGTCACGCCGCCTCCGCGGGCCCCGGCTCCGGGACCTCGATCCAGCGGCCCACCGACGGCACCCCGCGGTCGTCGTTGAGGAAGAGCATGTAGCGCCCGGGCGGGGCGATCGTGCGGTCGTCGGGCAGCGTGACCGACACCCCGTCGGCGCGGACGGTCATGTCCAGGGCGATCGAGCGCTGGTGGGTGTCGGTGACGTGCGTGGACGCCATCGGCGCCATCAGCCGCGCGGTCTTGATGCGCGCGGCGTCCGGGCTCGCCACCGTGATCGTGTCGCCGAGCGCGGCCGTCGGCGGCGCGTCGGTGACCCGCGGCTGCGGGCCGCGGAACAGGTACGGCGGCGTGTAGATCTCGATGCGCTGCTCGAAGGTGCCCGGGATGGTGTTCGCCAGGTCGTTGAACAGCGGGTCCGAGCCGACGACCATCACGCGCCCGTCGGGCAGCAGCATGCTCGCCGAGTGGTAGTTGCGGCCGACCGCGGGGTCGGCGGCGTAGTCCAGGGTGTTGGTCTGCGGCCGGTAGATGCGGGCGTTGTGGTTGTTGCTGTCGCCCTTGCCGCGGTAGTCCCGCGACCCGTTGCTGATCAGCATCGAGTCGTCGGGCAGCGTCGTGAGGTTCGGGTAGCGGGTGCCCTCGGGCAGCATCGGCCCGGGCTGCCAGGTCGGGTTCGGGCTGTCGAGGTCGATGGTGTCGATCCGCCCCGTCGAGCGCGGGCTCTCGCCGACACCGCCGCCGCCGACCACCGCGATCCGCTGGTCCTGCACCGGGCCCGCCCAGGCCGAGCCGGCCGTCTCGAGCAGGTCCGGGTCGCGCATCCCCGGCAGCGGCGAGAGGACGTTGTTCTTCAGGTTCCAGAACCCGGGCACGCGGCCGGCCTCGGCGGGCCCGTAGCCGGAGTTCGCCCCGGAGTAGAACAGCACGTCCTCGCGCGCGGTCTGGAACAGGGCCGGGTAGGTCGGGAAGTACTGGGTGAGGTCCTTGCGCTCGGTCCAGGTGCGCGTGGCCGGGTTGTAGATCTCGTTCTGCCCGTTGAGCACCTCGCCGGTGCCGTCGAGGCCCGACACGGCGATGACGCCGCCGTCGGACAGCCCCGTCAGCGTCGGGTACCAGCGCTTGAACACCATGTCGCCGACGCGCTCGTAGGACTCGGTGTACGGGTTGAACTCGTAGGTCTGCTCGATGCCCTGGTAGTTCTGCTTGCGCAGGGTCATCGCCTGGCCGAGCGCGTAGATGTTCTGCACGTCGGCCTGCGGGATGCCGCCCACCGAGTACTGGCGCGGGCCCTCGAAGACGTAGCCCGGGCCGGGCTCGACGGCCTCGGCGAACACGGTCGTCTCGCTGGCGGTGACGGTCGCGCCGCGACGGGTCGCGACCTTCGCGGCCGGCTCGATGACGAACGGGTGCGTGGCGCGGTAGACGAGACCCTCCGGCGAGCGGAACTCCGTGCCCGCCGGCAGCGGCAGCGGGGCCGCGTCCGGGTCCTCGTTCTTGACGATGAGCCCGCCGCCGGCGTTGGTGACCGCGCCGTCGAGGCGCTCGTAGCGCTGGGTGCCGCCGGCGACGAGCAGGTTGCCCGACGCGAGGAACGTGTGCCCGGAGCAGAACATGTCGTCCGGGGTGGGGACGATGCGGCTACGCCCGGTCGCCGGGTCGTACACGAGGCTCTTGAACGTCCCCGCGTTGAACATGTCCTCCTTGTTGCCGGAGCCGGCGATGAGGAGGATGCGCCCGGTCGGCAGGACGGCCGCGTGGATCGCGTTGACCTTCTGGTCGTCCGGGAGCTCGAAGGCGTCCCACTTGCCGAACTGCTCCTTGTACTCCTGGCTGTTGATCAGCCGCTGGTGCCGGAGCTCCGAGAACCACGCCCACGCGGGCGGCACGTTCACGCCGAGCATCACGGCGGGGACGATGACGAGGAGCAGGAAGCGCTTGACCCGTCTGGTCAGTCCCTGCCCGATCAACTCGCCTCCGTCCGTCGCCCTTCGATGTCCTGCGGCAGCCCGGCACCGGAGTGCTGGGCGGGCCCGGCCACCGCGGCCAGGGCCACCACGCGTACCGCGACCGTCGGGGCGTTCACCGAGACAGCGTCGGACGTGCGGGGTCCACCGTCTCGTCCGTCGTGTCGCTTTGCTGTTTCGTTACCGATGCTAGACCCAGCCGAGACCGGGATCACGGGCTGGACCCCGTCGGCCTCCAGCTCGGCCGCGGTGGACAGCAGCATCGGCGGCCGCTCGCGGCGCGGGCCGGGCCGCGGCGTGGGCGACGGTGTGGGGCTCGGCGACGGCGGGGTCGGGCGACCGGCCTGCCCCTCGGCCGGACCGGCCGGGCCACCGGCGCGCACGTCCGGGCCCGGTCGGGGCGCACCGGGCCGCGCGGGTCCCGGCTGACCTGGCTGACCCGGCTGGCCCTGGTGCTCGGCCGCGGGCGCCACGTACCGGCCGCCCTGCTCGGCGGCCGCGGGCCGGTCGGCGGGACGGTCCCCGGGGCGCTCGCCGGGACGCTGACCGGGCGCCGCGAACGGGCTGGGCCCGGGGCGCGGCGTCGGCGTCGGGCGGGGACGCGCCGCCGGCGGCGGGACCGCGCCGGGGGCCGGCATCGGCGGACGCCCACCGGGGCGCTGCTGGCCGGGCTGCTGCTGACCGGGCTGCTGCTGACCGGGCTGGCCGGGCTGCTGCTGGCCCGGCTGACCCGGCTGGCCGGGCTGCTGCTGGCCCGGCTGACCCGGCTGGCCGTGCTGCGCCGCGGCCGGCTGCGGGTGCGGGCTCGGCCGAGGCGGCTGGCCGGGCTGGGCCGGCTGCTGGGCCGGCTGCTGGGCCGGCTGCTGACCCGGCTGTCCCGGTGCCGGACGCCGCCGGTCGCGCGGCACCGGGGACGGCGCGGGGTCGACGCCCCGGCCGTCCTCGGGCGCACGCCGGCGTCCGGGCGTGGGGCGCGCGTCGGGCCGCTCGTCGGGGCGGGGCGTGGGGCGGGGCGCCGGCGAAGGTGTCGGCGAGGGTGTCGGCGAGGGGGCGGGCGCGCCGTCGCGCTGGCGGCCGGCCAGCGAGGAGGTCCGCACCCAGCCCGCGGGCAGGTCGCCCTCGAGCGCCACCCCGGCGTACGCCGGGACGGGCTCGGACTCCGCGCGGGGCGAGCGGCGGGTGGCGCTGCCCGCGGCGAGCAGCGCGTCGAGGGCCGCGCGCTCGAGCGACTCGGTGGTGACCCCGGAGCGCCCGTCGGCGAGCACCGGCGCCGACTCGATCGCGGGCTGGCGCCCCACGATGCGCTCGACCAGGCACAGGATCGGCGGCGCGAGGCAGGACGCGAGCGCCACGGCGGGCCACAGCAGCACCGCCGGGGTCGCGTAGCCCTGCACGATCGCGAGCACGATCGCGCCGATGAGCAGCGCCGCCCACTGGAGGTGGCGCCGGAACGTCAGGATGTGGTCCGCGCTGGACGACAGGCCCTTGGGCGTGACGACGAACCGCGCCGGCAGCCGCAGGATCGTGGCGATCAGCGAGGCCGCGAAGATCGGCGCCGCGAAGATCGACATCAGCATGCCCTTGACGCCGGAGCTGCCCTCGGCCTCGTAGGGGCTGACGTTGTAGCGGCGGTTGCGCAGATAGACCCACAGCTGGAACGCCGTGGCGTCGATGTAGAGCGCCAGCCACAGCTGCACCGGCACGACCACGCCCTGGACGCCCAGGGCGAGGAAGAGGCAGGCGTTGACCGCCCCGAGGACCCACCCGATCGCCATCGACGGGTAGAAGGTCGTGATGAGGATGTAGTGCAGCGCGCGGCCCGGCGACAGGCGCGGCAGGCGCAGCCACATCTCCTTGAGCAGGACCTCGAAGGTGCCGCGCGACCAGCGCATCTGCTGGCTGAAGAAGTCGCCCCACGAGGAGGGTCCCTCGCCGACGGCGAGGACGTCGGGCGTGTAGACCGACTTCCAGCGCCGTCCCGAGCGCGGGTTCTTCCGCGTGTGGAACTTCAGCCCGGTGGCCATGTCCTCGGTGATCGAGTCGGACAGGCCGCCGATGCCCTGCAGTGCGCTGATGCGCACGGCGTTGTTGGTGCCGACCAGCATCGCGGCGTTGTAGCGGTTGGCCGCGCGCTGGATCAGCGAGTGGAACGGGAACTGCTGCGACTCCGCGGCCCGGGTCACGAACGTCTCGTCGTTCGCGTAGCACTGCGGGCCGACGACGAAGGCGACGTCGGGGTCGCGGAAGTACCCGAGGATCCGCTCGGCGTAGTTGGGCAGCGGCACGTGGTCGGGGTCGACCGACAGGAACACCTCGTAGGAGTCGCCGTGCTCGGCGACCCAGGCGTTGTAGTTGCCGTGCTTGGTCTTCGCCTTGAAGGCGCCCTTGCGGCGGTTGTACTTCTCGATGCCCTTGCGGGTGAAGTGGTTGACGCCGAGCTCGCGGCACATGGCCTTGACGTCGTCGTCGTCACCCTCGTCGAGGATCCAGACGTCGAGGATGCCGTCGTACTGGATGCGCAGCGCCGCCTGCAGCGTGCCGCGCACGACGTCGATCGGTTCCTTGCTGGGCACGATCGTCGTGAGGAAGGCGATGCGGCGGTCCGGCTCGGGCGGCACGGGGACGGGGTCGCGCGCGATGACCGAGGCCAGCGACAGCGACAGCACGTTGATCAGGCGCAGGAGCTCCATGAGCCCGATCGACCCGATGACGACCCAGTTGGCGTAGATCGCGAAGTCGGATCCGATCACCGGGGGCCGGTGGCTGGGGTGCAGGAGCCAGAGGAAGAACAGGGCCTCGAAGGCGAAGTTCAGGCCGGCGACGAGCAGCGACCGCGCGACGCGCCCACGCCCGTGGACCGCGTCGACGCCACGGTAGGCGACGCGGTACGGGCCGTCGGCGGGATCCGGCTCACGGATCGGCCCCGCCAGCTGGGAGAACTCCTGGATACGACGGCCGACGACGAGTTCGGACTCGTCGACCTCGTCCGGGGGTCGCTCGGCAAGAAGGGTCATCGGCCGTTTCGTCTCGATCCTCGTGACTGCACCGACCACACCGCACCGGCGATCGTCACGAGCCTCCCGTCGTCGTCCTACCCCTCGCGGGCCCGCGAGGGCGGTACCGCCGACGTGCCGTCCTCCTGTCCGGTCATCGGTCGTCCCGGACGCCTGGTGGTGTTCCAACCGCCCGGGAAACGGTAAGGGCATCACCCACCGTGCTCACCGAGGGGGACGGTTGTTGCTCCACCTCGTTGCCCACGACCAGCAGCATCGCCGAATATTCGCCCGACCGGGGGAAGCAAGACCGACTTCACACCCACATTCGCCCGTCCGGTGACGATGACGCACGGTAGTAGGTCAGCGACGGCGCGGCGCACCGGGTGGCAGCTCGTGTCGCCGCACCTCGGTCAGGACGCCGTCCCGGATCTCCGCGGACATGTAGGTGCAGACGGGCTCGCGCCGCCGCTCGGTCGGCGACCCCGGGTTGAGGAGCCGGACGCCGCCGGGGGTCGTCGAGTCCCACGGGATGTGGCTGTGCCCGAAGACGAGGACGTCGACCGGGGTGTCGCCGCCGGGCCCGAACCGGGCGTCGCACCGGCGCTCGCGCCCGTCCGCCGCGCCGGTCTCGTGGGTCACGGCGACGCGCAGGCCGCCGACCTCCTCGACGGCGGTCTCGGGCAGGCGGGCGCGCAGGTCGTCGCCGTCGTTGTTGCCCCAGCAGGCGACGAGCCTCGCCGCCCGCTCCTCGAACGCATCGAGCAGCGCGGGGTCCATCCAGTCGCCGGCGTGCACGACGACGTCGGCCGCGTCGATCCGCTCCCAGAGCTCGGCAGGGAGCTCGCGGTTCGGGTAGCGGGGCGTGAGGTGGGTGTCGGTGGTGAGGAGGAGGCGGAGGGCCGTCACGGGGGTCAGCGCTCCAGCAGCAGCGAGTGCAGGGCGATCAGCGCGAGCGGGGCGTAGGCCAGGACGACCGGGGCGGGGCCGGTGGTGCGCAGCCAGGTGCGGGCGCCGACGCGCGGACCGTCGTCCGGGCCGGGGTCCTCGACGCCGTGCTCGAGGTGCAGCGTGATCGGCCCGACCCGCACGCGCCACGACCAGGTGCGCGCCGCCTCGTCGACGGCGAGGACCTCGAACGGCACGTGCACCACACCGGCCGCCCGGACGGTCCCCTGCAGGCCCTGGTGCAGGCGGCGGTGGCCCCCGGTCACCGAGACCCCCGAGATCTGCGGTGCCCAGTGGCTCCAGAGGTCGAGGTCGGCGTAGCGCTCCCACGCCGCGGGGGCGGGCAGCGGGCCGGTGGCCCGGAGGGTCGTCTGCACGGTCGGGGACGTACCCGCGACGGCCCTGGACGACGAACACATACTCCGAGTATGGTTTCGGCGAGCTGCCGGTACGGAGTCGTACCAACCGACCGCAGGAGGCCGCCCGTGTCCCAGAACCCGCTCACCGCGCTCGGCACCACGCTGCGCTGGGGCGCCACCCACGGCCTGATGCGCGCGGCCATCCGCCGCCAGGTGCGTGCCGGCAACCAGGACGCCCGCCTGCTGCTCGACCCGGCGATGCAGGCCGACCCGTTCCCGCACTACGAGACGCTGCGCCCGGCGTACCCGTTCGCCCTCGGCGCCTTCGCGCGGCTCACCGTCCACCACGACGTGGCGACCGCGGTGCTGCGCAGCGACGACTTCGGGGTCACGCATCCCACCCAGGTCGTGCCCGCCCCGGCCAAGGCCGCGCTGGCGCTCGCCGGCCCGCCGCGCAACCCCGGCCCCATCGAGCCGCCCTCGATGCTCGCGGTCGACGCGCCCGACCACCCGCGCTACCGCAAGCTCGTGAGCCGCGCCTTCACCGCGAAGCGTGTCGCCGCCCTGCGCGAGCGCACCAGCACGGTGGCCCAGGAGCTCCTCGACGAGATGGACCGCGCCGCCCGCGACTCCGGTGACCTCACCGTCGACCTCGTCGAGCGCTACGCGAGCCTGCTGCCCGTCACCGTGATCAGCGAGATGCTCGGGGTGCCGACCTCGATGCGCGACCAGTTCCTCGCGTGGGGCGACGGGGCGGCCACCTCGCTGGACATGGGGCTCACGCGCAGGGCGCACGCCTCGATGGAGCAGAACCTCGCCGCCCTCAACGACTGGATGCGCGGGCATCTGCGCCGGCTGCGCCGCGAGCCGGGCGACGACCTCCTGTCGAGCCTCGTGGGCCTGGTCGACGACGACGGCGCCGGCCTGTCCGAGCAGGAGCTGGTCTCCACCGCGCTGCTCGTGCTCGCGGCCGGGTTCGAGACCACGGTCAACCTCATCGGCAACGGCACCAGCCAGCTGTTCGCCCACCCCGAGCAGCGCGAGCGCCTGGCCGCCGAGCCGGAGCTGTGGCCGACCGCGATCGACGAGATGCTGCGCTTCGATCCGCCCGTCGAGCGCACCGCGCGCCGGGCGAAGGTCGACACCGAGGTGGCGGGCACGCCCGTCGCGGCCGGCGACCTCGTCGTCACCGTGCTGGCCGCCGCCAACCGCGACCCGCGGGTCTTCACCGACCCCGGCGCCTTCGACGTCGGGCGGGCGAACGCGAAGGACCACCTCGCGTTCTCCAGCGGCGCGCACTTCTGCCTGGGGGCGCAGCTCGCCCGGATGGAGGGCGAGGTGGCGCTGCGGGCGCTGTTCGAGCGGCACCCGCGCCTCGCCGCGGCCGGCCCGTCGCGGCGGCGGCCCACCCGCATCCTGCGCGGCTACGCCGAGCTGCCGGTGCGCCTGGAGCCTGCGGTGGCCGGCGTCGGTTAGGTGAAGGCGCTGAGCCCGGTGATCTCCCGGCCCACGATGAGGGTCTGGATGGTCTCGGTGCCCTCGAAGGTGTGGATCGACTCGATGTCGGCCATGTGCCGCACGACGTGGTTGTCGAGCAGGATGCCGTTGCCGCCGAGCAGGTCGCGGGCGTGGGAGAGCACCCAGCGGGCCTTGCGCGTGTTGTTCATCTTGGCGAGCCCGGCGATCGTCGGCGCCAGGTCGTCGTCCTCGGCGAGCTGCGCGATCTGCATGCAGTAGAGCTGCATGCCGGTCAGCTCGGCGAGCATCTGCACCAGGCGCTCCTGGACGATCTGCATGCCGGCGAGCGGCTTGCCGAACTGCTGGCGCTCGAGCGCGTAGCGCAGCGCGGCGTCGTAGCCCGCGGTCGCGTGGCCGAGCGCCATCCACGCGCAGGTGCCGCGCGTGGTGGCCAGCACCCGCCCGGTGTCCTTGAAGCTCTCCGCGCCGGGCAGGCGGTCGCGCTCGGGCACCCGCACGCCGTCGAGGCGGATGTCGGCCTGCCACACCGAGCGCATCGAGCCCTTGCGCGGGATGACCTCCGCCTCGTAGCCGGGCGAGGAGGTGTCGACGAGGAAGCCGAGCACCGTGTTGGTCTCGGTGTCGCGCGCCCAGATCACGGTGCGCCCGGCGATGCTGCCGTTGCCGATCCAGCGCTTGCGGCCGTCGAGCACCCAGTCGTCGCCGTCGCGGCGCGCGCTGCTCTCGAGCGACACCGAGTCCGACCCGTGCTCGGGCTCGGTCAGCCCGAAGGCGCCGACGAGGTCGAGGCGCGCCATCGCCGGGAGGAACTCCTGCTTCTGCTCCTCGGAGCCCAGCATCGCGATCGACTTCATCGCGAGCCCGGACTGCACGGCGTGGAACGTCGCGAGGCTGCCGTCGCCGCGCGCGAGCTCCATGGCGACGAGACCGCAGGTCAGCGGGTCGTTCCCGGGGCAGCCGTAGCCGGTGATGTCGTCGCCGACGATCCCCAGGTCGGGCAGCCCGCGGATGACCTCCCACGGCATCTCGGCGGCGTCCCAGGCGGCGGGCGCGGCCGGGGAGACGACACGGTCGACGTAGCGGCGGACCGCCATGAACGTGTCCCACTGCGCCTCGGTGAAGCGGCGGCGCACCGAGAAGAAGTCGGTGCCGAGCGCCTCGGTGAGCGGGCCCTCGCTGTCGACGGTCATGCTCATCCCTTCCCCGCCACCGTGATCGCCACGCCTGCGCCCGACCTGCGTCCGTTCGTACTAGCGTCCGCGCCTGCCAGCACGTTCAGCATCGAGCGCGGAGGTAGCCGCATGGCGGGCAAGTTCGAGGTGTACGAGGACAAGGCCGGCAAGTTCCGGTTCCGGCTGAAGGCCAGCAACGGCCAGATCGTCGCCTCCGGCGAGGCGTACGAGACCAAGGCAGCCGCGAAGAAGGGCTGCGAGTCGGTCCAGAAGGCCGCTGACGGCGCGCCGATCGAGGAGACCGTCTGAGCCGGTCGCCGCGACGCACCTGAAGGATCGCGCGGCCCCGGTCGTCCGGCGGGATCGCGGGTCGACCGGGGCCGCCGTGCGCCCGACCGCGGTATCAAGGTTCCTCCGATCAGGCCTGCCGATCTGGCCACAGAGCGACAGCCCTGACACGACAGCGCAGAGTTCGTGGTTTGTCCTGTTCCGTTCGCCCCACCGCCGGGGTATATCCACAGTCCTTCGTCACCCGTGTGGCCGCATCGGCGGCCCGCGGATCACGGTGGACCACCGCTGGGCGCCGCCCACACCACCGTGACGGTCCTCCGGGGGGAGTGGATGGACGGTCAGGCACATCCCATGTACGGCAACTCCACCGACGGCTGCTCCGAGTACCTCGTGGTGGTCGTCGATCCGGTCGGTCGCTTCCGCGACGCCTACGGGCCCTACGCCCTGGCGGCGGCCCACCGCGAGGCCGAGCGGCACCGTCGCGCGCTGGCCGAGGCGGGTGAGTACACCGCCGACGTCCGGATCGCCCGGCACCACCCGGTCGCGATCCCGCGGCCGCGCGGCCCCTGGCGCCCGGAGCCGTGATCGTCGGGCCGTGATCCTCGCGCCGTGATCCTCAGCCGGTCATCCGCGCCAGCATCCCGGCCTCGTAGGAACCGCCGCGCTGGTGGACGATCACGGCGAGCCGGTTCGCGGCGTTGATCAGTGCGACGAGGCAGATCAGCGCGGCGAGCTGGTCGTCGTCGTAGTGCTCGCGCACCCGGGCCCAGGCCTCGTCGGACACGCCTGGGTGCGCGTCGGCGAGCCTGCTGCCCTCCTCCGCGAGCGCCAGCGCCGCCCGCTCGGCCTCGGTGAACACGGTCGACTCCCGCCAGGTCGCGACGAGGTGGAGCCGCACCGCGGTCTCGCCGGCGGCCGCCGCCTCCTTCGTGTGCATGTCGACGCACCACCCGCACCCGTTGATCTGGCTGGCCCGCAGGGACACCAGCTCCTGGGTGGACGCGGGCAGCGGCGAGCGCGTGATGACCTGGCCGGCGTTCGCGAAGCGCTGGGCGAACCGGCCGGCGACGTCGTTGCCGAACAGGTCGAATCGGGGGTCCATGGTCCTGGCCTCTCTCGTGTGCTGCGGCGGACGCCCTCCAGGCGCTGCCGGCCCGGTCCCCGTGACAGCCCGTTGGAGGTGACGCCGGTCACGGCGGTCGGGTGTCACGCGCGGCGCCGTCCCCGCGTCCGGTGGGCGGGAGATCCAGCCGTCACGGGGAGCGCAGCATGAGCGAGGACACGGCGACCGACACCTTCGTCACCCACCGCAACCTGCTCTTCACCGTCGCCTACGAGATCCTCGGTTCGGCGGCCGACGCCGAGGACGTCCTCCAGGAGACCTGGCTGCGCTGGGCCCGGGTCGACCTCGGCGAGGTCCGGGACCGGCGCGCCTACCTCGTGCGCATCACGACCCGCCAGGCCATCGATCGGTGGCGAGCGCTCGGGCGCCGCAAGGAGTCCTACGTCGGCCCGTGGCTGCCCGAACCCCTTCTGACCACGGCCGACGTCGCCGAGGACGTCGAGCTCGCGGAGAGCGTGTCGATGGCGATGCTGCTGGTGCTCGAGACGCTGGCGCCCACCGAGCGGGCGGTCTTCGTCCTGCGGGAGGTGTTCGCGCTGGGGTACGACGAGATCGCCGAGGCGGTCGGCAAGAACACGGCCGCCGTGCGCCAGATCGCCCACCGGGCCCGCGAGCACGTGGCGTCGCGCCGGCCGCGCGGCGTGCCGTCGGCAGCCGAGACCCGGTCGGTCCTCGACGCGTTCGGCCGCGCGATCGAGACCGGTGACGTGCAGGGCCTCCTCGACGTCCTCGCGCCCGACGTCGTCGTGGTGGGCGACGGGGGCGGGGTCAAGCAGGCCGTCCTGCGCCCGGTCGCGGGTGCGGACAAGGTGGCCCGCCTGCTCACCGCCGGCCTGGCCCGGCTGCCCGCGGTGACGCTGGAGCCCGTGCAGGTCAACGGCGATCCGGCGCTGGTCCTGCGGGTCGACGGGGAGATCGACACCGTCGTCACGGTCCGGATCGACGACGGGCTGGTCACCGGCCTCTACGCCGTGCGGAACCCCGAGAAGCTCTCACGCATGCGGGAGGCGACCGCTCTGCGGCGCTGAGCCCGGGAGTCACGCCTCCGTCGCGTCGCGGACGTCCGTGCCCTGCTCGGCGAACGCCTTGAAGTCGTTCATGTGCTGCCGTGACTGCCGGCGGAAGACACCGCGCAGGACGTGGCCCATCAGGCGCATCGGCACGCTGTCGAACCGGTACTCGTTCTCGCTCACCCAGAGCGTCGACTCGGGACCGGCCGCGGTCAGCCGCTCGCGCGCCGCGTTCCACATGCCCGGGGCGGTGATCTCGCGTTCGTAGTGGAGGACGCCGTCGGCCCGCTCCCGGCGCGTGATGGTCTCGGTGGCCTCCATCGTGTGCTGTCCCGTCCGCAGCACGACCCGCGACGTGGTGCCGACCTCCCCGTGCACGCCGTCCACGGGTTCGTGCAGCACCAGGCCCCGCAGCCACCGGGGCAGCTGCGCGGGATCGGCGAGCAGCGCGACGACCGTCTCCCGCGGCAGGGCGATCTCGATCGCGTCGGTGTACCTCATGGCGGGAGGCACGCTAGCGATCTCGACTATATAAGTGCAGACTTATTCCGACATCTCAGGCGATGTGGCGCCCCGAGATCGCGCGGGCGATGACGAGCTGCTGGATCTGCTCGGTGCCCTCGAAGATGTCGTAGATCTGTCAGCGGTCTTCACTGACCTGCATCACGGCGGAGCCGAACCCGTCTGACCAGCACCGATGGTCTCAGTACTTCTCAGCGCCACTCGGCCTCGCCTGACCTCTGACGGCCTGAGGACGGCCTGGCAGCCGCGAGACGCTAGCTTCCGCGTCGTTGAATAACAATCATGTAACTCTGCCGGGTGACACGCCTTGCGCGCGCTTGACAGGCGCGACGCGTGCGCGGAGGTTGTAGGCGTAGACCGAGCCCGGCATGTGCCGGAGGTAGGCCTACCGTCAAGGGGGCCCCTCGATGAGGGGCCCCCCTTTTATCTAGGCCAGACCACGATGCCGTCGGGACGGCTATTGGTGACCTCAACGAGTAGTCGGTCTCGAATTTCGGACCACATCTCAGCCGAGCAAACTGACGCCCTCTTGCCTTGAGGCGGGATGACGCGACGCGACGCGGCGTACGCACTCAAGTCAGCCATCTGGATAAAGTAGGAATGCTGCGAGTCCCGACTCACAGGGTCTTCAATCAGCAGGGGCGCCGAGACCGCCCTACTTTGAGCATCCCAGCTAATCCGGCGAAACCTCCGGTGAATCTTTCTAACCTCGTCATCCTGACCCCTATCGTGCACGACGATGATCGGGTGACCCATTGCTTCGGTCCTCATCCTGAGGCGTTGAAGAAGCCAAGTCCAGGTTCTGTCGTGAAGATCGAGGTCAGGATTTGTTACCTTCTCTTTCTGGATCACCACCGAAAACACACCAGATGAAACCACGCTCGTTAGGCGAAGGTGTCGCTGATAGATATCCCGCAGTTGACCGTCTCCGAGCCCTAGGTCTCTGAAGTGCTTCTTCACTCCGGCCAGCCACTCACCCTTGACCTCCTGCGCATGCCGAAGACCGTAGATTGATCGGAGATCGCGGCGAAGGTCCACCAGCATGTCGAGCCTCTGCGTCCAGTAATCTCCGGGTACCAGCACGCAACCGAGCGCAAAGGTCTTCGTGCCACCGCTTCCGAAAGCACCCGGGTCTCCAGAGTCGTCGACGTAAGCGAACTCGACCGACGGCTTGTCGTTCGATGAAAGTACCCGGTGCAAGAGTTCCGAGTCGAGCCGGCCAGAGGAAGACATGAGCCGGAGTCAACCACGGCCGTACGCGGCTTTGCCGTAAGACGCCCCAGCAGCAAGCAGGTGACTTGGCTACAAGCCGGCCCTGGCCCCGGCCCGCCGCAGCGGAGCGGTAGGCCAGGGCCGGAAGGCCAGGGGCCGGCGCGGCGCCGGAGGCGCCGCCTTGACTGATGAGAGGCCAACTCGGCAGTGGTTCAGGGACACTCGGGGGCCTCGCCGGGTATCGTGCCGATGTCGCATGATCTATCGCTGTCGGTGCCCTCATCTAGACTCGGAGTCGTCTCGGTTCGCAGAGAAGAGGGCGATGACGACCAACCCGTTCAGGCCAGAGCGTCCTAGATCGCCGGGAGAGCCCGTTCCCCCTCGCCGACCGCTGCCGCCCAGACCGACGCCACCATGGCCAGTAGCCAAGCCAAGGCAAGCAGCGAAGCGTCGCAAGTACAGGGGCGACATCGACCCGATGACGAGGCTGTTCCTTGCCCCGCCCGATCCGTACTCGTATCGCGGTCGAGCCGATGACGAGCCACCGTGGGAAGACGAGTACCAGAAGGCGAAGGAACAAGGCGCCCGATGGAGCAAGCGCTTCTTTCTTGCGGATGAGGTCAAACGGTGGCTGGACCGTTGCCCAGGAGTCGGGGCCCCTACCGCGGAAGCGTTTCGAGAGCACGGAATCGGTCCTCGTCTTGCCGCCACGCGTCTGTGGTACGGGAAAGTGAACCCGGGCCGACCCTCGCTCGCCGACCGGGTCACTCGTGGCGATCTTACCGCGGACTCTGCTGCGGAGGAGCTTCGGAAGGCCGGACTGTTGCGCTCAGATGACGAATGAAATCGGCGGAAAGGAAGCCTAGTCCGCGGCTACGCGCCGTACCGCGCGGGTCTCGGTCTGTCGGCCCCCGGTTAGGTGGCGGGGTGCTGCCCCCGCCACGCTCGGAGCTCCTCAGCACGGGCGTGGAGGCTCGCAGTCAAGAGCGGACGAAGTCCGTCGCGAAGCGATGCGAAGCACTCTTGATTGGGAGTCAGCCCGTGTGACGCTCCGGGGGCAGACAGAGCTACCGACGAAGTCGGGTCCACCTTTGTCCTTGGCCAGCGCGGCCTTGAGCGCGGAGTCATCATACGCTACGGAATCGACGGCAAGCTATTTATCTGAAGGAGCCAAATGGTAGGGGTCCAACCGCGCGGGGGCGACCTCAGAGTAAGTGGAATCAAGATTCCGCTCGACGGGTCCGATCCTCCGCCCGTGAAGATCACGCTTCGGACCGACATGTGGCCGCATTGGCTTCTTGTCGCGATATCAAACGCGGAGCTGGCGAATGAGGGTGCACACGCCGCGCGCGAGGAACAGACAAGCGACCACGAGCCGGATGGCGGCCTGGATGGCCTGACGCGCGAACTCCACCACAGTCTCCAAGCCGTCACTGCCTGTGCGTTTGCGACAGACTCGCTGTACGCGGCCGTCAAGGCTCGAGCACCAGCGCTGACGGTGGAAGCTACGTGGAGAAAGAAAAGAACGAAACGCACTGCACAGATCAGCGAGACGCTTCGACAGCATCTTGGCATCAAGCCAAAGCGTGCTGGCGAGGTGCGCCAGCACCTAGACACTCTGTTCAGGTATCGAGACTGGGCTGTTCACCCGGGTTCGAGATTCGTCGAACCCTACACGCGCAGCGACCTGCAAGTGGCATTGGATTGGCACTACTCGGCGTTTAGTGCGGTGAGTGCAGTGAACGTTACCATCGCGACGGTCGGTTTGTTTCGAGCACTTGTACCACTTGCGGAGACTGCAAAGCATCCAGAGCTGCGAGAATGGCACGCTGGGGCTGCCGACCACGTGGAACGAGTAAGGCAAACCATGCGGTCGAACTGCTGGGGCGACTATGCCGCAGGCAGCGATTAGGGGAGTCGCGGCACGTCGAGGTAGTCTTTGATCGGTGCGGCGCAACGGATTTCTTCCAGGTACTGGGTAGCTCTCGCAGCGTGCTCGGCCTCCAAGCGCAGCGCCCGGGGCTGTCGGCCCCGGCTAAGTCGCGGGGCCGACGTCGCGGCCATGCTTGGAGCGCAGGGACACGGACGACGAGGCTCGCGATCAGCCAGTCGGAGTCCGTTGCGTAGCGATGCGGAGCGCTCCTGATTGGGAGTCAGAGCCCATATGACGCTTTGGGGCGACAGTCTTCTCGATGAAGTCGGGTCCAATGTTCTTCGGCTCGGCCAGGCGCGGCGTTGAGGGCAAACCCAGCCGGAGGCTCAGACGAGGGCTGGCCCCGGGAACGGGGTGCCGTGCTCGAAGTAGGCGCCACTCGTGCCGCCTGTCAGGAGGGATCGCACTCGTCGGGCGAGACGTGGGATCAAGTAGTCGTCGAGCTGGTCGGCGGCGACCCACTCCCACCGGTCGAGCTCGGTGCCGTCGAGCTGGATGCGGGCCTCGTCGTCGCCGAGGGGACCGCAGTCGAAGACGAACAGGAGCTTGTCGCCCTCGCGCTCATTCGGCGCCCAGTCGACCGCAGCGAGCCGGCGCGGCTCTCGGTCGAGGGCTAGCTCCTCGCGAACCTCACGTTGACACGCGGCCGCGGGAGACTCACCGCGCTCGACGTACCCACCCGGGATGTCCCAGGTGTCCTTGTAGGTCGGGTGGACCAGTAGCGCCCGGCCGTCGGCGTCGACGAACAACGCCCCGGCGGCGACCCGTGGGGTGGCGAAGGTGTCCTCTGGTGCGGCCACGCCCCGAGGCTACTGGTGGACGTCAGGATGACGTCTGGCAGCGGTCAGGCGGCGAGTCGGAGCCGGTGTGCCAGCGCGCCCAGCTCGGTGGTGACCGTGCCGCGCGGATTCTTCATCCACGACAGGACGAGCTGGCGGCTGATGAAGTGGTGCCGAACCTGCTCGGGCGCCAACCGCTCAGCGTCGAGGACGGTGCTCAGCGCCTGGTCTCGACGGCCCGAGACCGACAGGGCGCGCGCGGTCTCCAGGGCGTGCCGGACGCGCCTCTCGGTCGGTAGCGCCGTGGTGTCGACGGTTGGCCCGAGGTCGGCGGCCACCTGGACGTCGCCGAGTTCCATCGCCGTCGCGACCCGGTGGATCGCGACGTTGGTCGGACCGAACGCGGTCCACATGTGGTTGGCGTCGCCGCCGAGATAGCCGGCTGCGCGGCGGGCCTGCTCGAGGAAGTCGCGGGTCATCGTCCGGTCGTCCATGCGCGACGACGCCATGGCGCCCGCCAGGAACAGCGAGCCGTAGACCGACCACAGGTTCGCGTCGGCGCCGCCGAGGGAGGTCGACAGGTAGTCCGATCCGTCCGCGGTGAGCTGGGCGGCAGCGTCGAAGCGACCGGTCGCGAGCAGCGAGTGGACCACCGACCGGAACAGTGACCCCATGACCGGCAGGCTCCCGGAGCGCTGCGCGGCGGCCAGGCCCCGATCGGCGGCCATCCACGCGAGGTCGCACTCACCGAGTTTGGTGAGGGTCGAGGCTGCGACCTGGTAGGCCAGCGCCAACATCGCGTGGGCGCGCTCGCCCTCGTCGCCCTCGTAGGTGTCCGCTGCGGTGAGCGCGTCGGTGAGCAGCAGCGGGACCCGGCTGGTGACGAACCCGAACCGCGACGCCTGGTAGGCGTCGAACACGGCCGCCACGTCCCGCTCCACGGACGCCATCGCGGGCGGCTCGCTCGCCGGTGCGGCCCGGCGGAGCACGGCGTTGAGCTGGCGGTAGTCCATGAGCGCGGTGCGCAGCGCTGGGACGGTGCTCGTGCCCGTCTCGGCGGTCCAGTCGAGGAGCGTGGGCTCCCCGAGGAGGTCTCCCAGCGAGACGTCGAGGACGTCCGCGAAGCGGCGGATGACCGAGAGCCGGTCCAGCTCGGCTCGGTTGTTCTCGATCTTGCCCAGCCAGTCCTCAGTGCGGCCGACGAGCCCGGCCACGACCTCCTGAGACAGGCCGCGACGACGGCGGTAGAAGGCCACGCGCTCGCCGATGGTCAGTGACTCGGTCATCCCTCGCATGGCAAGAACCTCCTCCCGCCCTCGCGGAGGACCCCGGAATTTTCTTCCGGGTCGAACGCCGGAACCGCTCTGACGCTAGCTGCAGACCCCGACACGCGGGGTCGGATTCAGCGAACTGGAGCAACAGAGATGGCGATCAAGCGGCGGCTTCGAGTCTCGATGGAGGACCTGTTCCCGCATGGGGCGTTCCTGACCGGCGACGTCGCGCCGGTCCGAGACTTCGACCGATCCACTCGTGAGCAGTTCGTCCAGATGGTCGACAAGGACACCGGCTTCCCGCTGTGGGAGGCGACAGGTCACGACCCCGATCCCGAGGCACGCAAGAACGACCGGCAGTTCACGATGAAGTTCGCGACCACCCACCAGCCGGTCCCACCCGAGGCGCTGCCCGGGCTGCCGTTCCGACCGGTGGAGTTCGAGGGCCTGGAGGTCACGCCCTACCTCGACAGCAACGGCCCCCGACCCAAGATCGCGTTCAGCCTGCGCGCCACCGGCATGCGCACGCCGACCCCGGGCGGACAGAACGGCCAGGCGCCGCAGGCCCGCCAGGCCAAGAACGGGGAGGCGGCCTGATGCGCACCCTGTCAGTCGGGATGAACCTCGCGGGTCGGGCCGAGGTGCATGTCCCCGAGGACATGCCGCCGATCCTGGACGTCATCGCCGATCAGCGGGTCGTGCTGACCCTGACCGCACGTCGATTCGACGAAGTCAGCGTCGAGGAGCTGGAAGCGGCCCGGTCGCTGCTCGCGGCGCTGGCGGTGTTCGTCGAGCACGCCGCCCACTGGCTACCGCCCACGACGGAGCGGGCGATCGGCGGTGCGGCATGAGCACCACCAGCAACGGCACCAAGAAGATCACTGAAGCGACCCCGACCCGTACCGCGCGCCGGCTGACCCGCGAGCGGCTGCGCGCCCTGGTCCGGGAGCTGGTCCTCGACGGGCACCCGGTGCCCGACTGGCACTCCCACGCCGCCTGCGCGGGGATGGACGAAGCCCTGTTCTTCCCGGTCGCCGACGGCGGACCTCTCGGGATCGAGCGGATCGAACAGGCCAAGCAGGTGTGTGTCGGCTGCCCGGTCCGCAACACCTGTCTCGCGGACACCATGGCCCGCGAGTCCCCGACCGCCCGCTACGGCGTCTTCGGCGGCCTCTCCGCGGGTGACCGGGGCCGGCTCTACACCGACCTGCGTACCCGAGCGTTCCCCCTCGACGACGCGAGCGACGAGTCAGGAGCAGTGGCGTGAGCCGCCCACCGGCCGGACCGCGCTGCGAGGTCTGCGCCGCCCGCCTCGACCCGAACACCCCGGCCAACCGGCCCCGGCGCTGCGCCGAGCACCTCGCGCAACAGGCCCTCTTCCCGCTCGCAGCCGTCCCCGGCCGACGTCGGTGCGGCCGCTCGGGGGCCGATGACCTCTCGCCCCGGCACGACCGCCACCACACGACCACCGGGCGCGGCCGCTCCGGAAGGACTGAGTTCTGATGCCGATCGGACACACGGTCGGGCGCGGCGCCACCATCCGGCGCCGCGCCGACGTCCAACCCACCCTCATCGAGCCCTCGCGCACTTTCCTCGGACGGCTGCGACGCCGCGGCCTGCTCGCCGTCGGGCGAATGTTCGTCCTGGTCGTGTGGGGCGCGGTCATGGCCGCATGGCTGCTGGCCTACGTCCCCGTCCTGGCCGCCGCCACTGCCCTGGTCGCGGTGGTGTGGTCAGTGCAGGGCCGCGGTGCCGGCCTGGCCGTGATCGCACTGGTCGGCGTGGCGTTCTACGCCTGGTCGCGCGCCCATCCCGAGACCTGGGAACGGTTCGTCGCGTCGCGGGTGTGGCGGTTCACCCGGCGCATCCGCTACCGCTGGGTCTGGCGAGACCTGCTCGCGGCCGCCGACGTCCGCGCCCGCGACGCCCACCACGTCATCCGGGTGCCGCGGCTGCTGTGGGTCCGTCTCGGGCGCCACGCCGACCTGCTCACCGTGCAGCTCTGCCCCGGGGTCACCCCCGAGCACCTGGAAGCGGCTGCCGACGCGCTGCGCGCCGAGTTCCGCGCGCTGGAGGTCCGCGTCCTGCCTCACCAGCGCCGCGGGTGGGTGTCGCTGCGGGTGATCTGCGCCGACACCCTGCTCGGCACCATCGCCCCGCCCATGGGGTCCGAGACCGAGCAGGCGCCCCATGGGGTGGACCTCACCGCGCTGCACCTCGGACGCCGCGAGGACGGCGAACCGTGGCTGCTGCGCCTGCTCGGGCGCCACCTGCTCGTGGCCGGCGCGACCGGAGCCGGCAAGTCCAGTGTCGTCGCCTCCCTGCTCGTGGCGCTCGCCCCGGCCATCAAGGCGGGGACGGTGCGGCTGATCGGGATCGACCCCAAGGGCGGCATGGAGTTCGGCCTCTACCGCGACCTGTTCCACCTGCTCGCCTGCGAGACCGAGGAGGACATGGTCCGCGCCCTGGAAGCCGCCGCCGACCTGGTCGCCGAGCGCGCCCGTTCCCTCGCGGGCGTCGTGCGCCTGCACACCCCCACGGTGGACGCCCCGCTCATCGTCGTCCTGGTCGACGAGATCGCTTCCCTGACCGCCTACATCAGCGACAAGGCGCTCAAGGAGCGCGCCAAGCAGGCGTTGGGACGGCTGCTCACGAAGGGCCGCGCGGTCGGGGTCTCGGTCGTCGGCTGTGTTCAGGACCCGCGCAAGGACGTTCTGGAGGTCCGGAACCTGTTCACCACCCGCATCGGGCTACGCCTGGCGGAGAAGACCGAGGTCCCGATGGTGCTCGGTGACGGTGCCCGCGAGCGCGGGGCGCTGTGCGACCGCATCCCGATGAGCACGCCGGGTGTCGGCTACCTCGTCGAGGACGGCTCCACCGTCGTCACCAAGGTCCGCGCCGCCTACGTCGACGACGAGCAACTGCGCTGGCTCGCCGCCACCTACCCGTCCCCGAGCCGCGAGGTGCTGCCCGAGGTCACCGACCTCCCCGACAAGCCGCGGCGCCGCAAACGCGCCGCCGGCGAGGATCGGGAGGCGTCGTGATGAGCAGCCACGAGCAGGACACCGCGGCGGCCGGGCCGACCCCGGTCGGGAAGCTCACCGGCCCGGTGATGCGCGAGGTCGCCCAGAGCGCCGCCGAGCAGGTCGGGGCCTGCATCCGCCCGCTCGCGGTCCGGCGGATCGACCGGGAGACCGGTGCCACGACCGTCGTCCCGATCCCGTGTGGGGCCACCCGCGCGTCGGTGTGCGGGCCCTGCGCGGAGCGGGCCCGGCGGTTGCGGATGTGGCAGGCCCAGCAGGGCTGGCACCTCGACACCGAACCCGAGACACCCACCGAGGAGCCCACGGTGCGGCAGCGGGCGCTGCTCGGTCAGCGGGCTGACCTCGAGCACGACCACGCCGCTGCGCTCGAGGCCGGCGAGATGGCCCGCGTCCTCGAGGTCGAAGCTGCCATCGAGCAGACCGACGAGATGCTCCGGGCCGAGGGCGTCCGCGGTGGCGACACCCGCGCCCGTGGCGAGGACAAGCCGAAGCGGCGTGCCCGCTCGACGAAGCGGCGTCAGGACGTGCCCGACCTGCCTCGGCTCCCGGTCCGGGCGACCACCACCGGGCGGGTGTTCGAGGCCCCCAACGGGCGCACCTTCCGGCCGTCCACGTTCGTCACCCTGACGCTGCCCTCCTACGGGCCGGTCCGGGCGCAGGACGGCGCCCCGAAGGACCCGACCCGCTACGACTACCGCCGGGCCGCCCGGGACGCGATCCACCTCGGGGAGCTGTTCGACCGCTTCGTGCAGAACCTCCGACGGGCGGTCGGGTGGAACGTGCAGTACTTCGCCGCTGTCGAACCCCAACGCCGCGGTGCCCCCCACCTGCACGCCGCCATCCGCGGCACCATTCCCCGCCGGCTCATCAAGCAGGTCGTGGCCGCGACCTATCACCAGGTGTGGTGGCCCGCCCATGACCAGCCGCTCTACACCGAGGACCACCCGCCGGTCTGGGACGAGACCCGCGACCCGGCCTGCTACGTCGACCCCGACAGTGGTCAGCCGCTCCGGACCTGGGAGCAGGCCCTCGACGCGCTCGACGACGACCCCGACGCTGCCCCGGCGCACGTCATCGAGTTCGGCACCCAGGTCGACATCCAGGGCGTTCTGTCGGGGACGGAGAAGTCGGACAAGGCGATCCGGTATCTGACCAAGTACCTGACCAAGAGCCTCGGCGAGACCGCCGAGCCCGAGACTCCCGCGGCCGCCGCGCATATGGACCGCCTGGTCGAAGCGCTGCGGTGGGAACCGTGCTCCGAGGCGTGCCCGAACTGGCTCCTGTATGGCGTCACCCCGGATAACCCGAGGCCCGGGATGGTGCCCGGCCAGTGCCGCGCCAAGGCCCACAAGCGCGAACACCTCGGCTACGGCGGCCGGCGCTGCCTGGTCTCCCGGAAGTGGTCCGGCAAGACCCTCACCGAGCACCGCGGCGAACGCCGCGACCACGTGCTCAAGGTCCTCGGCGCCGTCGGCGCCACCGCCGAGCACGACACCGAGGACGGCGACCTCGCCCGCTACGACTGGCAGCTCATCGGTCCCCGCGACCGTGATCAGCCGGACCGCTTGCAACTCCTGCTGCGCTCCATCGCCCAACGACGGCGGTGGCGCGAGCAGTACGACCAGGCCAAGACCGACATCAGCTCGGCAACTCGTGATCAAGGAGAAGCGGCGTGACAGCCAACGCGACGGAGGGCCTCTGGTCGGTCGACGACGTCTCGGCGTACCTGGGCATCCCCGTGAAGACGCTCTACCAGTGGAAGTGGCGCGGCGAGGGTCCGCCGGTGCGGAAGATCGGTCGCCACCTCCGGTACGCGCCTGACCAGGTCCGGGCCTGGGCGACCCAGCCGAAAGCGGCGTGATCGCCAATGGGCCACGTACAAGACCGTTGGTTCCGCACCGTGCGGGACGAGCTCACCGGCAAGCCCCAGCGAGAACGCACTGACCTGCACGGCACCGGGCTGCGCTACAAGGTCCGCTACGTCGATCCCGAGGGCCGGGAGCGGTCCAAGTCGTTCCCCGACCGCCGTAAGAAGGCGGCGGAGGACTTCCTCGGGGAGATGGAGTCCGGCGTCCGTGCGGGGACCTATCTCGACCCCGACGCCGGCAAGGTGCCCTTCCGCGAGTACGCGGAGAGCTGGGTCAAGGGGCAGTCCAGCGACGCGTCCTCGCGACAGTCGATCGAGAGCCGGCTGCGCAGCCAGCTCTACCCCTTCTTCGACCGGCGCCCGGTCGATGCCATCGGGCCGGCTCGCGTGCGTGACTGGCTCGCGTGGCTGGAGGAGCGCCGGCTCGACGGGACGTATCGAGCAGTCCTCTTCGACACCCTCTCCTCGATCATGAACGCCGCAGTCGAGGACAAGCTCATTCGTGACAATCCCTGTCAGGCACGGAGCATCAAGAAGCCCCGACGGTCCAGCCGGCGCGTCGTGCCGTGGCCCGTGGAACGAGTCCGCGCCGTGCAGGACGGGTTGGCCGAGCGGTGGCGTCTGGCGGCCGATGTCGGAGCCGGGCTCGGTATGCGCCAGGGCGAGGTGCTCGGCCTCTCGGCCGGTGACGTCGACACCGCTGAGGCCGTCGTCCATGTCGTTCGGCAATTGCGGATCATCCGCGGGCGGCTGGTCTTCGCCCCGCCCAAGGGCGGCAAGTCACGGACGGTCCCGCTGCCTGACGAGGTCCGCGCCGCCATCGCGACGCATCGCCGGTCGTTCTCCTCGCCACGGGTACGGCTGCCGTGGCTGGAACCCGGAGGACGCACCGTCGAGGTCGAGCTGCTGCTCTCGAACGAGCGCGGCGAGCCGCACTCGGGCGATCACTTCAACAAGGTGATGTGGCGCGGGGCGTTCCGGGGCGCCGGGCTCGCCTACGCACCGCGGACCGACGGCATGCACGCCCTTCGACACTTCTACGCCTCGACGCTCCTGGCCGGCGGCGTCTCCATCAAGGAGGTCGCCGAGTACCTCGGCCACGCCGACCCCGGCTTCACGCTCCGGACCTACACCCACCTCGTGCCGTCGAGCCACGCCCGTGCTCGGCAGGCCGTGGACGCGGTGCTCGGGGCCGGCGCCGATACCTCCGACGGCCTGAGGACGGCCTGATCATGAAGATGTCGACGGCAACCGGGCACCGAGGGCCACTCCTGGCCTGCACACGCGACGACGTTGGTCACGAGCACAGCCTTCGTGACCAGCGCCGATGCCGCCGCGGAGGGTCAGGCGATGTGCCGCCCGGAAATGGCGCGGGCGATGACGAGCTGCTGGATCTGCTCGGTGCCCTCGAAGATGTCGTAGATCTTCGAGTCGCGGTGCATCCGCTCGACGGGGTGCTCGCGGGAGTACCCGGCGCCGCCGAGAATCTGGATGGCGCGCTCGGTGGCCCACACGGCGACGCGACCCGCCTTGAGCTTGGACATCGAGCCCTCGCCGGCCTCGAACGCGACGTTGTTGCGCCCCATCCACGCGGCGCGCCACACGAGCATGCGGGCCGCGTCGATCTCGGTCTTCATGTCGGCGAGCGTGAAGGCGATCGACTGGTTGTCGATGATCGGGCGCCCGAAGGTGACGCGCTCCTTCGCGTAGTCCAGCGCGTACTCGTAGGCCGCCCGCGCGATCCCGATCGCCTGCGAGCCCACCGTCGGGCGGGACAGCTCGAAGGTCTGCATCGCCGACGAGCCCTTCGACTTCTGCCCTTCGCGGGCGCGCGCCAGGCGCTCGTCGAGCTTCTCCTTGCCGCCGAGCAGGCAGGAGCCCGGGACCTTGACGTCGTCGAGGAAGACGTCGGCGGTGTGCGACGCCCGCAGGCCCATCTTCTTGATCTTGCGGGTGGCCTCGAGGCCCGGCGTGTTCGGCGGGACGACGAACGCCGCCTGGCCGCGCGAGCCCAGCGTGGAGTCGACCACCGCCTGCACGACGTGGATGTTCGCGATGCCGCCGTTGGTCGCCCACGCCTTCGCGCCGGACAGCGTCCACTCGTCCTTCGCCTCGTCGTAGATCGCGCGGGTGCGCATCGCGGAGACGTCCGAGCCCGACTCGGGCTCCGACGAGCAGAACGCCGCGACCTTCACGTCGCCGGCGTCGCCGTAGCACTGCGGGATGAACTCGACCATCTGCTCGGGCGTGCCCGAGGCGAAGATGCCGGCGACGGCGAGGGTGGTCCCGAAGATCGCCATCCCGATGCCGCCGTCACCCCAGAACAGCTCCTCGTTGACGATGGGCAGGGACAGGCCCGTCTCGTCACCCCAGAAGCTGGCCAGGGTCTCGAAGTTGTACAGCTCGATCTTCGCGGCCTCCTGCAGGACCGGCCACGGCGTCTCCTCGCGCTCGTCCCACTCGGCGGCGGCCGGGCGGATGACGTCGGCGGCGAACCCGTGGGCCCAGTCGCGCAGGTCGGTGTGGTCCTCGGAGAGCTCCATGGAGAAGGTCATCGCGGGGCTCCCGTCACGCCGAGGGGATGGTGAACATCTTCTGCAGCGCCGTCGCGAACCCGACGTCGCCCTGGACCTTGAGCTTGCGGGTCATGAAGAGCGTGACCGGCGAGGCGTTGTTCGTGACGACCTTGAGGAACTGCACGCCGTCCATCGAGAGCTCGGTGCGGGGCTCCTCCGAGAGCTGTTCGGAGACCTCGCACGTACCGTGCTGCATGGCCGTCTGGAAGTCGTCGCTGCCGCCGGACGACGCGCCGGTGACGTGCCAGTGCACGACCTGGCGCTTCGCACTGGAACCCTTCGAGGAGTAGAACTCCGCCATCCGCCCGAAGATGGCGTCCAGGACGGGCCGGCGGACATCGGACGACATGACGGCCTCGAGCTGGCCCTTGCCGGTGCTCTTGACCAGCCGCGCGAACAGGGAGGGATCGATGTCCTTGCCCCCGCCCTGGGCCAGGCCGTCGCGCAGGGCGTCGACCAGCTGCTCGTCGGACAACGACTTGGGGTCGACGCTGCGGCCCAGCTCGTTGACGTCGATCTTCTCGGGCACGGGTTCACTCCGTAGTTTCCGGTACTGGCGGTCCCGCCAACGCGCCGTACTTTACGCGCCGGTAGATAAGGCGCAAGCGTGACCTCGGAGACGTCCCGCCCCGGGCGGCAGCGCCTCGCGCCGGAGGTCCGGCGGCGCCAGGTCCTCGACGCCGCGGTGGCGGTGTTCTCCGAGGAGGGCTTCCACGGTGCGTCGATGGACGCGGTCGCCGCACGGGCCGGGGTCAGCAAGCCGCTGGTCTACGTGCACGGGGGCAGCAAGGACGAGCTGTTCGCCGCGTGCCTGCACCGCGAGGCGGACCGCCTCCTCGACGCCGTGCAGAGCGCGGCCGGGGCGCCGGGCGAGGCCCCGCTCGTCCGCCTGCGACGGGCGCTGCGCGCCTTCTTCCACGCCCTGACCACCCAGCGCGCCGGGTGGACGGTGCTCTACCGGCAGGCGTCGACGGGGCCGTTCGCCGGCGAGGTCGACGCCCTGCGCCGGCGCATCGTCGAGGAGGCCGCGGACCTCATGGCCGACGGGCTCGGCGTGCCCCGCGCCGTCGCGCTGCCCTACGCCCACACGCTCGTCGGGGCCGCCGAGGGACTCGCCGACTGGTGGCTCGGCGACCCCGACGCCGCCGGGGACGGGGTCGCCGAGCCGGCCGACGTCCTCGCCGACATGCTCCTGGCCGTCGTCGGGCCGGGCATCGAGGCACTGACGAACGGGTCGAGCGGGTCGATCGCGTCGTCTTCGTCCGTCTCGGGCGAACGCTAGACGGGCTGATACGAGGCGATCGACGCCTCGCGGACCGCGCGCACCGGGCCGGCTGCGGCGCGGGTGGCAGCGCGAAGGGCGCCTTCGCTGCGTCCGAGGCAGCGAGGGCGCCCTTCGCTCCCGGCGCGCGCGAGGTCAGCGCGAGGTCGGCGCCCGGTGCCCGCGGGCGAGGGCGCGGGCGACGACCGGCGACAGCGGCCGCGTCGGGCGCGGCAGGTCGGCCACGTCGGGCGTGGCGTCCGCCGTGTCCTCGGCCGGCTCGTCGATCCCCGCGGGGTCGGCCGGGGCCTGGATCTCGATCCACCCGGGCGCGAGCAGCGTGAACCGGACGTTCGCCACGCCGAGCCCGTTCGCCATGTGGCGCCCGGCCTCCGTGGCGTCCTCCCAGATCTGGGTGGGCCTCAGGCGGACGGTGAAGCGCAGCGGCGGGCCAAGGTGGACCGCCGTGACGTCGGGGACGGCCATGAAGGTCCCGGTCGGCGAGAAGATCTTCTCGCCGAGCCCGCCACGGATGGCGGCGGTCTGCCAGAGGGTGCGGACCTCGTGCTCGGCGAACCGGATCTCGGCCCACTCCCGGGCCCGGCGACGGCCGCGTGACCCCGGCCGGGGCACGGCGGTGGCGATCATCGACATGGTGGCCTCCCGACCTCGGCGGACCCGCCTGATCGGCGCGTTCTCGCTGGTCAGAAGCCTGCTCGCGACGCGAGGACGTCACGATGGAGTGCGCCCCCGCACGGCCGGGGCCGACCCCCGGAGCGGGTGGGGACGCCCCCCGGGGGGCTACCGCCCCAGCCGGCCCTGGAGCTCGTCGCAGGTCCGCAGGGCGGCCTCGGACGTGATCCGCAGACCCCGGGTGGAGGCCGGGTGGGCGAGCCGGACCTGCCAGAAGCGGCGTTCCGCCTCGAGCGCCTCCGCGAGCGCGGACGGGTCGGCGTCGGGCGGGAGGTTCAGGCGCAGGTGGGGGAGGTCGCCGTCGCCGCCCCAGAGCCGTTCGGCGCGCTCCTGGTCGGCGGGCGCCAGGCTCGGCGGGCGGGCGAGCAGCTCCACCTCGACGAGCGCGTGGTTCCCGACCCGCAGGCCCTCGAGCCGGTAGCGCAGCCGGTCGGTGCGCGGGTCGCGCGGCGTCGCGCGCAGGAACACGTCCAGCGCCTCGACCGCGGTCCGGGCGCGCAGGACGTCGGAGCGCGCCACGAGGCGGCGCTCGACCGCGGCCGCCGACCGCTGCGGCGTCCCGGCCGCGACGAGGGCGTGCGGCAGTGGCGGCCGGGGGCCGGGCCCGCCGACGTCGGTCAGCATCACGACGCCGTCCGGGCGGGCGTCGTCGACCACGACCGTGCCGCGGGCGAGGTGCTCGCCGAGCATCGAGCGCAACGTGGGGGCGGGCGCCGGGCCGACGCTGGAGCGGACGGCCAGGCGCAGGGCGCCCTCGAGCCGGGTGCGCATCTCCGCGATGCGCGCGGCCTGCGGCCCGCCGGGCCACGCGGACCGGGCCTCGTCGAGGATCTCGCGCACCCGGTCGAGCAGCATCCGCCCAGCCCGCGACGGGGCGCCCGCGACCGGCGGCCGGATCGGCTGCGGGGGCCCTGGGACGACGGCGAGCGGCGTGAGCGCGGTGACCGGCTCCCGGCGCGGCTCCGGGGCGTCCTGGGAGATCGGGCCGGGCGCGGTGTCCGGCGTGCCGTCGGGGGTGGACGCGGTGTCGAGTCCGTCGTCGCGGTCCTGCCCGTTCTCGCGACCGCGCGGCGGTTCCGGCGTCTCCTCGGGCTCGGGCTCCGCCTCGGCATCAGGCTCGCCGGTCTCCGACTCGGGCTCGCCGGTCTCCGACTCGGGCTCGTCGGTCTCCGACTCGGGCCCGGCCGGCTCGGTCTCCTCCGGCGCCTCCGGCTCGTCCACCACGTCGGGCACCGCCGGGGCCGGCTCCTCGGCGGGCTCTTCGGGCGGCTCCTCGGCATCGGGCCGCCGGACCGTCATCGTCCGCGCGTCGGCGTCCGGCGCGCTCACGGCCCCCGCGACGCCGACGACGTCCGTCGCGGCGGGCTCGGGTCCGGACGAGGACGCGGCACGGATGACCGGGGCCGTCCGTGACGGCGGGCGTTCGGTCAGCGCGGCCAGGGTGAGCGTGCGGGGGTCGAGCAGCGACGGGCCGACGGTGCTGGTGTCCGCGTCCGACAGCGGTTCGGGCGGCGGTGCCGCCGCCGGCTCGTCCGTGGCCGGCGCGACCGGGACGTGGCCCTCGACCGTCGTGCCCCGCCCCGGCGCGGAGTCGAGGCTGATGCCGCCGCCGATGCGCACGATCCGCGCGCTGAGGTTGCGCATGCCCTTGCCCGCGGCGCCGCCGAGGGACGCGGGATCGAAGCCCGGGCCGTCGTCGCGCACCACGAACCGCAGCTGCGACCCCGAGGGTCCCGCCGACTCGCTGAACCGCACGGTCACGGTGGCGCCGGGCGCGTGCTTGCGCGCGTTGTTCACGGCCTCGAGGCAGCAGAAGTAGACGGCGGCCTCGACGTCGCCGTCGAAGCGCCGGCCCTCGGCGAGCTCGGAGGACAGCAGGACCGGCGGGTGCACGCCGTGGAAGTCGGCGGTCAGCGCCGGGACGATGCCACGCTCGGAGAGCACGAGGGACGACACGCCGGTGGCGGTCTCGGCGAGCTTCGACTCGGCGGTCGCGATGCGCTCGAGCGCGTCGGCGAGACGCTCGCGCGCCTTCTCGACGCGGCCGGCGCGCACGTGGTGCTCGACGAGGCCGAGGCCCAGGCGCAGCGACACCAGGTGGTGCTGGGCGCCGTCGTGCAGGTCGCGCTCGATGGTGCGGCGCTCGTGGTCCATCTCGGCGACGACCTGGCGCCGGGAGGCGGCGATGTGCTCGGCGTGCGCGCGGGCGGCGCGCAGCTGGCGCTCGAGGTCGATGCCGAGCCTGCTCGCCTCGAGCACCGGGGTGAGGCTGTCGGCGATGTCGCCGAGCAGCCGGCGCCGGTCGGCGTCGAGGCCCGCGCCGGCGCCGCGGTCGACGGCCAGGGTGCCGATCCGCTCGTCGCCGCGGCGCACGGTGACCTCGGTGCCCTCGTCCGGCTCGCCCTCGACGCCCGGGGCCGCCCACTGGTAGGTGCGGTCCCGCAACCCGGGCCGGGTGACCGTCAGGCGGCACCAGCGCGCGCCGAGCCCGACTCCCACCGCCTCGGCGATCGCGGCGACGTCGGGGCCCTCCTCCTCGCCCGGGCCGGTCAGCGCCACGATCCCGGCCAGCGCGCTGTACGGGGTGGGGCGACGGCCGTAGAGGAGCTGGTCGACCGTGCGCTCGATGCGCTCGGACAGCACGGGGTAGAGCCCGGCACCGACGAGGATCGCGATCACCAGCGCGGCCACGCCGCCGAGGAACCCGGCCAGCGCGGCCTCGACGATCACGACGGTGCCGCCCGCGAGGACGACGAGCAGCGCGAGGGCCAGCCCGCGCCCGAAGCGCCGCTCGGCCGACCACAGACGGGGGCGGTCGGCGGCGAGGAGCACCGCCACCGGGATCGCCACCGAGGCGAGCCGCGAGCTCCAGAACAGGGGCCCGGTCGGCGCGTGCGTCCCGTGGGCGGTCGGGTCCACGAGCTCGAGGCCCGGGCGCCCGAACACCAGCAGGACCACGGTCATGAGCCCGAGGACCGCCGTCGTCACGACCGCCGCGATGAGCACGCTGACCACGAGCCGGACCTGGGTCCGCTGCTCCGAGGTGAGGCGCCCCGACCGCTGCCGGTGGGTCAGCGCGATCAGGCCCGCCCCGGGGACGACCGCACCGAAGAAGAGCACGCAGCTCACGGTGTGGGGCAGCAGCGCGGTGCCGAACCCGACCACGAGCAGCCCGACCGACCCGGCCGCGACGACGAGGCGCCCGGTGGTGGTCCGCATGTCGACGCCGGGCCGCCCGGTGGGGTGCAGGAGCAGCGCGACCACGAACGCGAGACAGGCGACGGCGTGCAGGACGACCTGGTGCACCCCGCCGATCTCGACACCGACCGCGTCGCGGGCGGCCGCGGCCGCCGCGTGGGCCTGCAGGTTGAACGCGCCGGCCGAGCCGACCAGCGCGACGACCATCCACCGCGCGACCCACCAGCGCGGCGCCCGGCGCATCAGCGCGACGGCCAGCACGATCGCCGCCACGGACAGCACGTAGTCGACGAGCGCCTGCCCGGCGGGCTCGCTGCGCGCGGCGGCGTCGGTGATCGCCCGCGCCCAGGTCCCCTCCGCGGCGTCCGGGGCGGCGAGTCCGGGGACGTACGCGGCGACGGCGATGACCGCCCCGAGGCCCAGCCAGACGAACGAGAACAGCGAGGTGAGGGCGAGCAGCAGCCCCCACCCGAGCGTGGCGGGACGCGGACCGCCGGCGCGGGCGGCCACGGTGGCCGGCTGCGTGGGCACGGTGGTGGCGGTCATCGGCGGGCCTCCGGAGCGGACTCCACCACCGGCTCGAGGTCGTCCGGCACCGACGCGACCATCCGCAGGCGTCCGTGGTCACGTTCCACGTGGAGCCGGCCGCCGAGCGCGGCCAGGCGGTCGGCGTCCTCGGAGACCGCGGCGCGCAGCGCGTCGACCGTCTCGGTCCCCCCGTCGACGACCGCTCCCACCTGCACGGCGAGCTGCCCGCCCTCGTGGGTCAGCACGGCCTCCACCGGGCCCTCGCCGTCGCACCCGGCCAGGTGGGTCAGCGCGGCGGCGGCCACGTAGTACAGGCCGGACTCCACCTCCCACGCCAGGCGCCGGGGGAGCTTCCCGACGATCGTGGTCGGGCGCGGCAGGTCGGCGGCCATCTCCTCGAGCGCCCCGACGGGGCCCTGCGCGGTGAGCACCGTCGGGTAGACCCCGCGCACGATCACCCGGAAGCGGTCGATGAGGTCCTCGAGCCCCTCCAGCGCCCGGGCCAGCGCGGGGCCGGCCGGGGCCGGGTCGTCGGCGTCCAGCGCGGCGCCCGCCTCGTCGAGGGCCGCGCGCAGCGCCTCGAGCCGGTCGGTGGTGACGTGCGCGAGCTCGGTGACGAGGCGGCGGCGCTCGGCGTCGCGGGCGCGGGTCAGGCGTCGCCGGGACTCGGTGAGCTCGCGGCCCAGGTCGTCGGCCCGCCGCACCCGGGCGGTCAGCCGGGCGTTGAGGCGGGCGCCGCGCACGAGCAGGCCCGCGCCCGCGGCGACGTCGCGCACGAGGCGGCGGTCGGCGGGCGTCACGGCCTGCCCGGGCTTCTCGAGCACCAGCACGGCGCGCAGGTCGTCCCCGGTGCGCACCGGCACGGCGTGGTCGACCTCGGGGCGGGCGAGCAGGGCCGCGAGGTCGGGCACGAGCACCTCGGGGCGGGCGGGATCCGCCTCGGCCGGCACGAGGCCGTGGTCCAGCGCGAGCCAGATCGACGCGCGGCGGGCCCGGGTGCCGTCGGCGAGCACCTGCGCGAGCCCGGCCAGCGCGGCCTCGAGCGACTCGGCGCCGGTGCGGGCGCCGGCCGCCGCGAGGGCCGCGTACGGCGACGTCGGGCGGGGATCCAGGCGGGTGGCGACACGCTCGAGGGCGGGCCCGGCGACGCGCAGCACCACGACCGCCAGCGCCGCGCCGAGGAACGGCGCCCAGATCCCGGCCGTGTCGGGCGGGGTGAGCGCCGACGACACGGCCAGGACCAGCCCGAGCACGACGACCACCACGCCCGCGGTGATCAGCGGGCGGACGAGGTGGGCGCGCAGGGGCGCCGCCCCCACCGTCGTGGTGCTGCCCGCCGAGCTGTCCGTGGTCACCGTTCCGGCCTCCCCTCCGGCGCGAGGCTAGGGCGCGGGGGGCCACCAGAACCAGGCCGGAACCGGGCTCGTGTCAGCCGTCCTCGCGCTGCGAGCGCAGGTAGGTGAGGACCGCGAGGACGCGCCGGTGGTGCGCGGCCGTGTCGGCCTGGAGCCCGAGCTTGTCGAAGATGTTCGCGATGTGCTTCTCGACCGCTTTCGGGGTCACGAACAGCTGGCCGGCGATGCCGTTGTTCGACCGGCCCTCGGCCATGAGGCGCAGCACATCGATCTCGCGCTCGGACAGCGCGGAGATCAGGCCCTTCTTGTCGCCCTGGGGTTTCTCCACCAGCCGTTTCGCGAGCACGGGCTCGATGACGATCTCGCCGTCGTCGATGCGCTCGAGGGTGTCGGAGAGGACGTCGACGCTGCCGACCTTCTCCTTGAGCCGGTAGCCGACCCGCTCGGTGCCGATCCCGAGGATCCGCATGAGGTAGTGCGACTCGGCGTAGTGCGACAGGAAGAGCAGCCCCATGTCGGGGTGGAGCGCGCGGAGGCGCTCGGCAGCGGTGAGGCCGCCGTCGGGCTCGGGGGGCATCCGGATGTCCAGGATCGCCACGTCCACCGGCTCGGTGGCGAGCAGCCGGACGATCGCGTCGCCGTCGGCCACCGAGCCGACGATGTCGTGACCGGCGGCCTCGAGCAGCATCTGCAGGCCCTCGCGGAAGAGGGCTCCGTCCTCGGCCAGCGCTACGCGCACGGGATCCTCGCTGTCACGGCCGTCACGGCCGTCTCCGGGGACCCGGACGGTCCCGTGTCGGTGCGCCCGCCGAGCGAGCGCGCGGTCTCCTGCAGGCGCGCCGTGGCGCCCGGTTCCAGCCCCGTCACCGCGAGGACCATCTCGTCGCCCTCGCGGGTGATGGCCACCTCGACCGCGGGCGCGCCGACCGGCAGCGCCGCGAGGCACTCGGCGACCGCGAAGTACGTCGCGCCCTCGAGCGCGGTCCCGAAGCGCTCGGAGTTGTCGACGATCGCGACCGGGGCCTCGGCGTGCTCGGCGACCTGGCGCAGCGCGGGCCCGAGACCCGCCTCGTCCAGGAGCGGGGGGTAGAGCTTGCCGGCGAGGTTGCGCAGTTCCTCCAGGACGGCGTGCAGCTCGTCCTGGACACCGCTGATGCCCTCGGCGAGGGCGGGGTCCTGACAGCGGTGGCTCAGCAGGCCCAGGCGCAGGGCGAGCGCGGAGAGCCGCAACGCCGGCCCGTCGTGCAGCTCGCGCTCCAGCCGCATGCGCTGGTGCCAGGGGTCGTCGGCGCCACCGGGGAGGACCGCGGGGAGCGAGTCCGGTGCCATGGCGTCATCGTGCGGCGGCGGCGGCGCGGGCGGGAAGGGTGCCCACCCGACTGCGAGGTGGGGTTTACCCCCCTTGCGCAACCGCGGTGACGACGGTCCGCGACCGGACCGTCGCCGGGGCTGATCGATCAGGGCGATCACTCGGCTTTCCTCCCCTCTCCGGTTACGATCCGTAGCAATATCGGGGGAGGGGACCTGATGTACAGCCTCGGTGTCGATATCGGGACGACGTTCGTCGCCGCCGCGATCGCTCGGGACGACCAGGTCGAGATGGTCAGCCTCGGGGACCGGTCGGTGGCCACGCCCTCCGTCGTCTACCTGCGCGAGGACGGCTCCCTGCTCACGGGCGACGCCGCGGCCCGCCGCGCGGTCAGCCACCCCGACCGCCTGGGCCGCGAGTTCAAGCGGCGCCTGGGCGACCCCACCCCGGTGCTGCTCGGCGGCACCTCGCAGCCGGTCACCACCCTGCTCGCCGCCCTGCTGCGCGACGTGCTGACCAGCGTCACCGACACCGAGGGCGGCAAGCCGGAGCGGGTCGTGCTCACCCACCCCGCGAACTGGGGCCCGTTCCGCCGCGGCCTGTTCGAGGAGGTGCCGGCCCTCGCCGGGCTGGACAACCCGCCCACCGTCACCGAGCCCGTCGCCGCCGCCGCGCACTACGCCTCCTCCCACGAGCTGCGCGACGGCGAGGTCATCGCCGTCTACGACCTCGGCGGCGGCACCTTCGACGCCACCGTCCTGCGCGCCCGCGACGGCGGCGTGGAGATCCTCGGGTCGCCCGAGGGCATCGAGCGCCTCGGCGGCGTCGACTTCGACGAGGCCGTCCTCTCCCACGTCAACCACGCCTCCGGCGGCGTCCTCGACGACCTCGACCTGCGCGACCCGCAGACCACCGTGGCGCTCGCGCGCCTGCGGCAGGACTGCGTGCTCGCCAAGGAGGCGCTGTCGGTCGACACGGAGACCGTGGTCCCGGTCTTCCTGCCCGGCCGGCACTTCGACGTCACCATCACCCGCGGCGAGCTCGAGAACATGGTCCGGGCACCGCTCGAGACCACCGTGACCGCGCTGTCCCGCACCCTGCGCTCGGCCCACGTCGACCCGTCCGAGCTCAGCGCCGTCCTGCTCGTGGGCGGCTCCTCGCGGATCCCGCTGGTCGCCGAGATGGTGGCCGCGGAGATCGGGCGCCCGACGCTCGTCGACACCCACCCGAAGTACGCCGTCGCGCTCGGCGCCGCGATCCTGGCCTCCGCCCTGCCCGACCCCTCGGGGCGTCAGTACGCGGCGCCCGCCGCGCCGGCGCCGGCCCCCCAGGCTCCGGCCGTCGCCACCCCGCCGACGCGGCCGTCGCCGCCGTCCGGGCCGATGCCGGTGGTCGGGCCGCCGTCGGGCGGCTTCCCCGGCGCGCGGCCACCCGGGCCTCCGCGGCCGGTCGGGCACCAGGCGGCCGCGCCGGTGGCACCGCCCCGCCCGGCCGCACCGCCGGCACCCCGCCCGCAGGCCCCGCAGCAGCCGCCGGCCTCGTCCGACCGCGCGACGACCACGACGATCACCCCCGGCGAGCAGCCCCCCGGCGACACGACCACGACGATCGGCCCGCGGGGCGGCGACCCCGGACGCGGCCGCCCAGCCGGTCCGGCGGGTCCCGGGGGCTCGGGTCGGGGCGGCCCGCCGCGGGGCCCAGCCCGGCACGATCGCGACGACCGGGACGACGACGCCCCGACCGGTCCGGTGCCGCTCGGGCCGTCGACCGGGTCGTTCGGCGCGGGCAGCCCGCCGCCGTCGCTGGCCGCACCGGCCCAGGACGCCGGCCGGCGTCGCCGGCGGCGCATCCTGGCGGTCGTGGCCGGGGTGCTCGTCCTGGCCCTCCTCGCCGCCGTCGGCGTGCTCGGTCTCCGGCTGCTCGGCGCGAGCACCCCGCAGGAGGAGGCGGCCGACGCCCCGCCGCCGACCGAGGTCGCCGCGAGCGTCCCGATCCCCACGCTCGGCACGGCGATCCCGGTGGGCCAGACCCCCGGGTACGCGCAGGTCTCCCCGAACGGCCGGCTGGTCTACATCGCCAACCGGACCGCCGGCGTGGTCACGGTCGTCGACACGTCGGTGAACGCGGTGACCGCCACGATCCCGATCACGTCCGGTCCCCCGCAGTACGTCACGTTCGCGCCGGACGGGAAGCGCGTCTATGTCAGCGTCTTCGACGACGCCCGCACGATCGCCGCGGTCTCGGTGCTCGACACGACGACCAACCAGGTCGTCGCGACCATCCCGGTCCAGACGCGGCCCTTCGCCGCGGCGGTGTCCCCGGACGGCTCGCGGCTGTGGGTGCCGAACCACGACTCGGGCTCGATCTCCGTGATCGACACGGCGTCCAACACGATCGTCCGCGACGTGCCGGTCGCCAAGAACCCGCACTGGGTCGAGTTCTCCCGCGACGGCACGCGCGCCTACACGCCCAACCACGAGTCGAACCTGATCACCGTGCTGGACACCGCGACCTTCGGGGTGATCGCGGAGGTCCCCGTCGGCACCAGCCCGCACAGCGTGGCGGTGAACCCGGCCCGCCCCCTGGTCGCGAACGTCAACTTCGACAGCGACGACGTGACGATGATCGACACGGACACGAACACGCTGGTCGCGACCATCCCGGTGGGCGACAACCCGCAGGAGATCACCTGGGCGCCCGACGGGCGGTTCGCCTACGTCGCGAACAACTCGAGCAACACGGTGTCGGTGATCGACGCGCAGACCCAGGCGGTCACGGCGACCCTGCCGACCCCGGCGGGCCCGAGCAGCGTGGCCGTCACCCCGGACGGCCGCACCGGCTACGTCACGACCATCCAGGGCGGCGTGCTGGCGGTGCTCAGCCTGTCCTGAGGGCCCTCACGCGGCGGTCAGCAGCGCGCGGGCGGCCGGGGTGAGCTCGGGGGTGCCGGTCGGCGCCACCCGGATCAGGCCGGCGGCCCGCAGGCGCGCCCCGGCGAACTGGTCGGCGCAGCGGTAGCCGTCCACCACCAGCGCGAAGCCGGTGCCCGACGCGACGGCCACGCGGCCGGCGGCGATCGCGGCGAGGATCGCGCGGTCGCGACCGGTGACGGCGGCCTTCATCGACACGGTCGTGGCGGTGGGGCGCTCGAGGGTCGCGGTGCTGGTCATCGTGGGCTCCGGTGGGTGCGGTCTCGCTGGTGGTGTGTGGCCTTGCTGACACCTCGAAGCCTGCTCTGCGGCGGGCCCCGCCAGGAGGACGTGCGCCCTACGACCGCCGGGGCGGACCCGCCTCCCGGGGTGGGGTTGTCCCCACCGACGACGAAGGGCACCACCGCCGGGTGGCGGTGGTGCCCTGGTCGACCGTCGTGGTCAGGCGGCGGCCGGCACCTCCCGGCCCAGCGCGCCGCGGATCGCGTCGACGAGGATCGTGCAGGCGATCTCGACCTGCTCGGCGGTGACGTTGAGCGGCGGGAGCATCCGCACCACGCAGTCGTCGCGGCCGCCCAGCTCGACGATGAGCCCGGCGCGCAGGGCGCGCGCCTGGACGTCCTGGGCCAGCGCGGTCACCGTGCGGCCGTCGGCCGGCGCCGCCAGCTCGATGCCGAGCATGAGCCCGAGCCCGCGGACCTCGACGACGCCGGGGTCGTGCGCCAGGTCGGACAGGTGCGCGAACACCTGCGCGCTGCGCTCACGGACGTTGGCGAGTACGTCGTCGCGCTCGACGACCCGCAGCGTCTCGACGCCGGCGGCGAAGGCGAGCTGGTTGCCGCGGAACGTGCCGCTGTGCGCGCCGGGCGCCCAGACGTCGAGGGACTCGTCGTACATGATGATCGCGACGGGTTGCCCCATGCCGGAGAGCGCCTTGGAGGCGACCACGACGTCGGGCTCGATGCCGTACTGCTCGAAGGCCCACCAGGTGCCGGTGCGGCCGCAGCCGGTCTGCACCTCGTCGACGATCAGCGGCACGCCGAGCTCGCGGGTCAGCGCGCGGACGCGCTGCACGAACTCCTTGCGGGCCGGGATGACCCCGCCCTCGCCCTGCACCAGCTCCATGATCACCGCGGCCGGGAGCGCCACGCCGCCGTTGGCGTCGTGGAGCGCGGCCTCGAGGAGGGCGACGCAGTTGGTCTGGCAGCTCTCGGGCTTCAGGGCCAGCGGGCAGCGGCTGCACGAGGAGTAGGGGAAGAACTGCACCCCGGGCATGCCGTTCTGGATCGGGCGCTTCTGGGCGACCAGGCCGGTCATCGCCATGGCGGCGTGCGTGCTGCCGTGGAAGCCGCCCTGGAAGGACACGATGTCGCCGCGGCCCGTGGCAGTCTTGACGAGCTTGATCGCGGCGTCGACGGCGTTGGCGCCGGTGGGCCCGCAGAACTGGATGCGCATCCGGTCGCGCATGCCCTCGGGCAGCATCGCGAGCTGGGCCTCGGTGAAGGCGTCCTTGGCGGGGGTGGCCATGTCGAGGCCGTGGGTGAAGGTGCCCATCTGCTCGACGGCGGCCGCGACGACCTCGGGGTGGTTGTGGCCGAGCGAGAGGACGCCCGCGCCGGACAGGAAGTCGAGGAAGACGTTGCCGTCGACGTCGCGGACCCAGCTGCCGGCGCCCTCGGCGATCGCGAACGGGAAGTGGCGCGGGTAGGCCCGCGCGTTGGACTCCCGCTCGCGTTGCCGGGCGAGCAGCTCCTCGGAGCGGGGCCCGGGCAAGGGGCCGGCGACCGCCGGGGCGGCGGTGTCGCGCAGGGCCGGGGTGATGGGGGTGACGGTGGCGATCGGGCTGGCGGTCATGTCGGGCTCCTGGGTGCTTCGCGCCGGGTGGCGGTGTTGGGGACGAGCCTGCTGCGCGGCCGCGTCGCCGACCATCGCGTCGACCCCCGGTCTCCCGGGGCGGTCCCGCCTCCCCGGGGTGGGGTCTGCCCCCGGCCCGGCGCTCCGGGGCCGGGCACGCCGACGACCCCCGTCGCCGGCGGCGACGGGGGTGCGGCGGTGCTGGTCGGTCAGGCGACCACCCGCAGGTCCGGGCGGGTGCCGGTCCCGGGCGCCGGCACGGTGGCCGGGCCGGCCGGGATCGCCGGGGCGCCGGCGGCGTCGGTCACCAGGGCGGCGTGCAGGACGCGCAGGGCGTCGTCGACGTCCTCCGCGGCGACGTGGACGGTGATCCGCGCGGGGCTGGTGGTGACGATGCGGGGCTCGATGCCCGCGGCGGCCAGCACGTCGAGCGCGGAGGCGGCGACCTCGGGACGCCGGGTGAGCCCGGAGCACACGACGCCGACGGTCCCGAGCTTCTCGTGCACGGCGACGTCCATGCCGGCGGCCTCGAGCGCCGCGGTGACCGCCGACGGCGCGGCGTCCTGGGCGGTGAACCGCACCTCGCCGGACTCGATCAGCGTCGCGCCGAGGGCGAGACCCCGGCGGGCGAGCGCGGCGGCCACGGCCACCGGCGTCGCCCCGGGGGCGGCGTAGAGCGGCTCGGCCCGGCGGTGGCCGATGCCCGCCACGGCGACGCTCTCCAGCTCGGCGCACGGGTCGGGGCGGGAGCCGACGACCGTGCCGTTCCCGGAGTCGAAGCTCGAGCGCAGGTGGATCTCCACCCCGTGGACGGCGGCGAGCTCCACCGCGCGCGGCTGCAGCACGCCGGCGCCCGCCTCGGCCATCTCGAGCATCTCGTCGGTACGGACCGAAGACAGCGGCCGGGCGTCGGGCACGACGCGGGGATCGGCGGTGAACACCGCGGGGACGTCGGTGAAGATGTCGCAACGCGAGGTGCCGAGCGCCGCGGCCAGCGCGACCGCGGAGGCGTCGGAGCCGCCGCGGCCCAGCGTCGACACGTCGCCGGACGCCGTAACGCCCTGGAAGCCGGTCACGAGCACGATCGCGCCGCGGTCGAGCTCCGCGTGGATGCGGCGGGGGTCGATGTCGGCGAGGCGGGCGTGCCCGTGCCCGTCGTCGGTGGTCACGCCGGCCTGGGCCCCGTCCAGCGACACGGCCGGGACGCCGAGCGCGTCGATGGCCATCGCGGTGAGGGCGCAGGAGATGCGCTCGCCGACCGCGAGCAGCGCGTCCATCTCCCGGGGTTCCGGGGACTGGTTCAGCTCGTGGGCCTGGGCGACGAGCTGGTCGGTCGTCTTGCCCATCGCCGAGAGCACCGCGACGACGCGGTGGCCGGCCTGGTGGGCGGCGACCATGCGCCGGGCCACGGCGCGGATGCGGTCGTGGTCGCCGACGGACGTGCCGCCGAACTTCCAGACGAGCGGCGGGGTGGGCTGCTGCGCGGTCATGACTTGTCCTCCTCGACGTCGAGGCCGCCGCGTGGCGCGTGCCCCGGTGCTGTTCCTGGTCATGAGCCTGTCCGGTGCGCGGCGCCGGGAGCAGCGTGCCGACCCCCGGGCCGGCGGAGCCGACCCCCGCAGCGTGGGGGGACATCCCCCCGGTGCGTCCTCGCCGGTCGGGGGTCAGGTGTACCGGGTCCGCTCCGGCGAGCTGGTCGACCAGCAGCTGGCCGCTCTCCCCGGCTCGGGCCGCGACTCGTTCCAGCGGCTCCGGGACACGCTCGCCGACGCGCCCCTGGAACTGCCCGCCGTACGTGGCGAGCCGCCCCGGACGGGCCGATGCGGACCACGACCTTCGCCGACGGCCAGGGAGTCGTCTACTTCCTGATCCTCGAGCGCCAGCAGATCGTGGACCTGCTCGACGTGCTCTGGTTCGGCTGACCTCGAAGCCGTTCCACCTAGCGCCGCGGCTGCGGCGGGATCACGACCGTGACCGGCGGGCCGGGCTGGTGCCCCGGGGGTGGAGCCATCGGACGCGGAGCCGCCGGGCGCGGGCCCGCCGGACGCGGCGCCCGGGGCGGAAGGGGCGCGGGGTGCCGGGCCGGCGGCCCGGCCATCGGCGGCCGCGGCGCCGGCACCGGCCGGGCCTGGCCCCGCGGGCCGGGCCCCGGAGCACCGCCGCGCGGCGGCATCCCGTTCATGATCGGCGTGGCGTTGCGGACGTTGAGTGTCTGCGGCGCCACGCCGCTGACACGACCGGCACGCCCACCGCCGGGGGTCATCGGGCGGGGCGGGACCGGCGCGGCGGGGGCGGGCACGGCGACGGGGTGGGCGCGCGGGGCGGGGACGACGGGCACGACGGTGGTGCCGGCGGCCAGCGCCGCGACGGGGAAGACGTGGCGCGCCTCGGTGGCCGGGTTGCCCCGCCACACCGACCGCGGGCCCATCTCCTCGCCCTTCATGAGGAACGCGTCGGCCTCGAGCACCGCGCCGTCGCCGATCACCGTGCCGTAGTGCACGAACGACTTGAGGCCGAGGGTCACGCCGTGGCCGACGTGGATGCGGTCGGACTTGAACAGGCCGTCCTCCAGCGAGTGGCCCTGCAGGACCGCCAGCGCGCCGAGCACCACGTCGTCGCCGACGGTGGTCAGGGTCTTCTCCGGCATGATCGCGCCGTCGTCGAGGACCCGGCGGCCCATGCGGACGCCGGCCAGGCGCCAGAGCATCGGGTTGAACGGGGTGCCGGTGAACGGCGGGGTCACGAAGAGCTTCCACAGGCGCTCGTGGCGCCAGAAGTCGCGGTCGTAGATGCCCGACTCGCGCGGCTGCAGCGCGCGGAAGCCCAGGACCGCGCGCTCGGCGAGCACCCCGGACAGCACGATCACCAGGCCCACCGCGGCCAGCCCGGCCGCGATCACCGGGATGCCGAGGTCGCCGTAGAGGTCGGCGGCCACGGCCAGCGCCACCAGCGCGGTCGCGAACTGCGCCCACCGGAAGGCCAGCACCCCGAGGATGCCGCGCAGGTTGTGCCGGTTCTTGGCCGTCAGCTGCTGCCGGAGCACCGCGGGGTCGGTCGGCACCGGGCACGCGTTGCTGCGCGGGATCTCGATGGCCGGCGAGCCCAGCAGGCCCACGTCGGAGCGGACCGGGCCGTCGATCGGGACCAGCGCCTTCGTCGCGAGCAGGACGTTGTCGCCGACGCGGGCCCGGCTCGGGTAGACGACGTCGTTGCCGACGAAGTTGCGCTCGCCGATCACCAGCGGCGTGACCCGGAACGAGGAGCTCGAGAAGTCGGCGTTCGCCAGCGACAGGCCGTCGGAGATCATCGTGCCGGTGCCGATGCGCACCAGGTGCGGCGCGTCGTGCTTCATCTCGGTGCCGAAGTTCGAGCCGGTCTGCTCGACGTTCGGGAGGTCGTAGCCGAGCGCCCGGACGAACGTGACCGCGAACGAGCTGTCCCCGAAGAGCAGCATGAAGAACGTCGAGTTGCTCAGCGTCGTGATGATGTTCTGCACGACGTGGTGGAAGCCGTAGAGCGGGTAGGTGCGACCCGGCGTCACCAGGCCCTTGAGCAGGCGCGGCACCGTGACCATCAGCAGCAGCGAGCCGACCACCATGCCGGCGAACAGCACCACCGACGCGATCAGCAGCACCAGGTAGAAGCCGGCCGAGGTGACGAAGGCGTGGCCCGGGCCGAGCAGCGCGTCGACCTCCGGGATCACGGTCAGCGCGACGACGCCGATCCCGAACAGCACCGGGATCACCAGCGTGACCAGCAGCTGCAGGGCGCTGTAGACGACCTTGCGCACGGGGCCGCAGGGGGCCGGGCCGACGGCGCGGTAGTCGGTGGACGTGGGACGCGCCGGCGAGCCGTGCCAGCGCTGACCGCCCGGGACGGCCTCGCCGGTGTGCAGGGCGGAGGCGTTGCCGAGCTGGCCGCCGTCGCCGATCGCGGTGCCGACCTCGAGGACGCTGCCCTCGCCGACGACCGCGTAGCGCCCGATGCTCACCGGGCCGGTCTGCACGGCGCCCGCGACCACGCGGTACGCGGTGAACGAGGAGTCCTTGCGGATGACCGTGCCGTCGCCGATCGCGAGCAGGTCGGTGGCGACGGGGACGATCCGGGACTGGATCAGCACGCTGTGCCCGATCCTCGCGCCCAGGGCGCGCAGGAAGACGTTGTAGAGCGGCGAGCCGGCGAAGAACACCATGGGGCTGGTGCGGATCAGCAGCTTCACCGTCCAGAACCGCAGGTAGTCGACGCTCCAGAGCCGGATCGACCGCGTCGTCCAGCGGCCGATCAGCAGCCACTTCGCCGCGATCGGCAGGAGGCAGTAGCCGAGGAAGGCGCCGACGGCGAACACGACGGCGCGCTGGTAGGTCTCGGTGTAGCCGTCGGCGGCGACGATCCAGCGGTAGGCGCGGTCGAGCAGGAACGCCGAGAGCGCGAGCAGGGCGACGAACACCCCGAGCTGGGCGACCCCGGTCCACGCGTAGGCCCGCGAGCTCGCCGGGCCGACCGGCGGCGCGGTCACCGCGGGGGCGGCCTTAGGAGCCCCGCCGGCGGCGGCCGAGGTGGCGCCGAACGCGGTGGCGAGCGCGCGGATCGTGCGGTGCTCGTAGATGTCGCGCATCGACACCGTCGGCAGGTCGTCGCGCTTGCGCAGCTTGCCGGTGAACTGGGACATCAGCAGCGACGTGGCGCCGAGGTCGTCGAAGAAGTGCGCGTCGACCGACACCTTGTCCACGCCGAGGACGCCGGCCAGCACCGCGGCCATGCCCTCCTCGACGGGGTTGGTCGCCGCGACGTGCTCCTGGGCCGCGCCGCCCCCGCGCCGCGCGCGGGGCGCGGGCAGGTTCTTGCGGTCGGCCTTGTCGCTGGTCGTCATCGGCATGACGTCGAGGTGCTCGAGGTAGGCCGGGACCATGTACTTGGGCAGCCGCTCGCGCAGCATCTCGGCGATCTGCTCCTGCTCGACCGACGGCGTGTCGGTGCGCAGCGTGTAGTAGCCGACCAGCTCGACGACGCCGGGCTCGGGCTCGTAGGTGTCGACGACGGCCTGCGCGATGCCGGGCACCTGCAGGAGCACCGACTCGATCTCGGTGAGCTCGATGCGGTACCCGCGGATCTTGACCTGCAGGTCGATCCGGCCGTGGTACTCGATCTCACCGTCCTCGTTGACCCGCCCGAGGTCGCCGGTGCGGTAGATGCGGTGCGACGGGTTGCCGGGGATGCCGAGGAAGTCGTCGATGAAGACCTTCGCGGTCTTCTCCGGGTTGTTGACGTAGTCGCGGGCCAGCCCGATGCCGGCGATGCCGATCTCGCCGACCTCGCCGTGCGGCAGCGCCGCCGGCTCGCCCTCGGTGGTCAGGATGACCGTGGAGTAGGTCGGCAGCGGCACGCCGATCGTCACGGCGCGGTCGGGGTGGACCTCGGTCCAGGTCGCGGTGACGGTGGCCTCGGTGGGGCCGTAGACGTTGAGGAAGCGCCGGTCCTCGCGGTACCAGCGCGCGATGAGGTCCTGCGGGCACGCCTCGCCGGACACCAGCAGGAAGCGCAGCGCGGGGACGTCGTCGTCGAGGGTGGCGAGCAGGGTGGGCACGCAGCACATCGCGGTGACGCCGCGCTCGACCAGGAACTCGTGCAGGTCGACGCCGAGCAGGCTGGAGCCGGGCGGCTTGGGCACCAGGGTGGCGCCGACGGCCCACGGCACCCAGATCTCCTCGATCGAGAAGTCGAAGGCGATGGTCAGGCCCTGGTAGACGCGGTCGTGGCGGCGGATGCCGTACACCTCGGCGGCGACGCGCACGAAGTTGCAGATGCTCGCGTGCTCGATCGCGACGCCCTTGGGGCGGCCGGTCGAGCCGGACGTGTAGATGATGTAGGCGAGGTCGTCGACCGGCGTGCCGCGCTCGTCGTCGCGCAGCGGGTGGGCGTCCTGCGCGGCGATGCGGGGCAGGTCGTCGTCGACGCACAGCCACGGCGCGCCCGGGCCGCCGTCGAACTCCCAGCCGTCGCGGACGTGCGCGAGCGAGAGCACGCGGGTGGCCTCGGCGTCGCCGACGATGTAGGCGATGCGGTCCTCGGGGAAACCGACGTCCAGCGGGATGTAGGCGGCGTGGATCTTCAGCACCGCGAGCATCGCGACGTAGGAGTGCACCGGACGGTCGAACAGCAGGGCGAGGCGGTCGCCCGGCCGGACGCCCTCGCGCTGCAGGTGGCGCGCCAGCTGGTTCGCGCGCGCGTCGAGCTGCGGGTAGGTGAGCTGCTCCTCGCCGGTGTCCACGGCCAGGTGGTCGGGGCGGGCGAAGCGCATCATCCACGCGACCTGCTCCTCCCAGACCTCGTGCATGCGCTCCCCGGCGCGACCCCGGCGGGCCTGCGGCCAGCGCGGGTCGATGAGCACGTTCCGCACGTCTCCACTGGGCGGTGCGGCAACGGCGTGGCCGTTCGCTTCCTGGCCGGTGTGCGCGATCATGGCGGTGGCTCCCTCGGTGAGCTCGGGTGACCGTCGAGGACGGGGGTGTGGCAGTGGCTCCGAGCCTGTTCCGCGAGCGCGCCCGTCACGATGGGGAGCGCCCGTCGGGCACCCGGAGCACCCCCCGGCCGCGGGTGGGGTTCTCCCCCCGCGCGCGGGTCGCGGCGGGTGCCCTGGTGCTCGCGCTGCTCGCCGCCTGCGGCGGGACCGGGTCCGCCGCGGAGCCCTACGGCGCGACGATCTGGCCCGAGCGCCCGGCCGTAGAGCTCGCGTTCGACGTCGCCGACGACCTCCGGTCGGTGACGGGCACCGAGACCGTCCGGTTCACCCCCGACCTCGAGGTCTGCGAGCTGGTGTTCCGCGCCTGGCCGAACACGCCGACGATGGCGGGGACCGGCACGTCCCTCACGGTCACCGCGGCGAGCGTCGACGGCGCCCCGGTCACGCCGGAGACCACCGCCGCGGGCGCCCCGGAGGGCGCGCCGGGCACGATGGTCACCCTCCCGCTGGCGCGGTGCGCGGCCCCGGGCACCGCGGTCACCGCCCGCCTGGAGTTCCGGCTCGTCCTCGGGGTCGACGCCGACGAGCGGGTCGCGACGTCGCCGGCCACCGGGACGGTCTGGTTCGGCTCGGGCTATCCCCTGCTCGCGTGGGAGCGCGGCCGCGGGTGGGCGCGCGAGCCGGCCGTCCCGATGTACGGGGAGTCGGCGACCAGCGAGGCCGCCGACACCACGGTCTCCGTGACCGCCCCCGCCGGGCTCGCGGTGCTCGGGCCCGGCGTCGCCGCGCCGCCCGCCGCCGGTCCGCCGGGGCGCACCGTGCACGGCTTCCGCGCGCCGGCCCTGCGCGACGTGGCGATCGCGGTCGGGCGCTACGCGGTGCTCGAGCGCGACGTCGACGGGGTGCGCCTGCGCCTCGCGACGCCGCAGTCGGGCACGCGGGTCCCTCCCCAGCGGTGGGCCGACGAGCTCGCCGCCGCGATCACCGCGCAGACCCGGCTGCTCGGCCCGTTCCCGTACCCCGAGCTGACCGTGGCGATCACGCCCGGCCAGAGCGACGGCACCGAGTTCCCGGCCGCCCTGCAGTTCGGCGACGTCCCCGCGGGCCAGCTGCGGGCCCTGGTCGCCCACGAGGTCGCCCACCAGTGGTTCTACGGGCTGGTCGGCAACGACCAGGCCCGCGACCCCTGGCTCGACGAGTCCTTCGCGACCGCGGTCGAGGCCCTATCCACCGGCGGCGACTACTCCGCCGACGACGTGGACCCCGCCCTCGTCGGCCGGCTCGGCGAGCCCATGGCCGCCTGGGCCGCCGACGGCGGGTTCCGCGCCTACGTCGACGGGGTCTACGACCAGGGCGCCGCAGCCCTCCTCGCCGGCCGCGCGGCCGACCCGGAGGGCTTCGACACGGCGCTGCGCGGCTACGTCGAGCGCGGCGCCCACCGGATCGTCACCCCCGCGGACGTCCAGCAGGCCTTCGCCGGGCAGCAGGCCACGCTCGACGCGCTCACCGCGGCGGGGGCGTTCACCGGGGGTCGATGACCGGCATCCGGGGCGGCAGCGGTGTCCACACGGGGACCTGCTGCGCCGCCGGAGCCGCCGGGCCCGACGGCACGGGAGCCGGCGGCACGGCGATCGGGCCGGTCGGCGGACCCGACGGCGCCGGGCGGTGCGGCGGACCGGGCCGGTAGGGCAGCCCGCGGATCGGCCCGGTGGGCGGGTCGACGGGCGGGTCCCCCATGTCGGGTCGCCCGGCGGCCGCCGCCGCCCGGCTCGCCAGGGTGCCCGCGACGGCCTCCAGCGGGCCACGGGAGAACGTCCGGCGCCACAGGACCGCCGCGGCGAACAGGACGAGGACCTGCCCGACGTACACGGGCACCGACTCGAACTCCGCCAGGTCGGATCCCATGAAGGCGACATGCGTGACGTACAGCGTCAGCGTCATCGACCCGGCCGCCACCAGCGGCGCCTGCACCACGTCGGTCACGCGGCGGACGGCGGCGGGGAGATGCCCGAGCAGCAGGAACACCCCGAGCAGGGCCAGCGACGACCCGATCGTCGCCGCCATGTCGAGCGGCGTGCCGGAGTGCGGGGCGGCGCCGGCCAGCCACCACGGGTCGCCGGGGGGCACGACGCCGTCCGGGCCGAGGACGAGGGTGTCGGTCACCTCGTTCGCGTCGAGACCGCTGGTGGCCGTCAGGCTCGCGGCGCCGCCGAGCGGGCCGAGCAGCACCCACGAGACCAGGGGCGCCACCACGGCCAGGCCGGCGCCGACGCCGAGCAGGCGCACGGCGACCCGGGCCGAGGACAGCGTCAGCCGGCCGACACCGAGACCGACCGCGATGTAGGCCATCCACGTCAGGGCCGGGTAGGTGCCGGTCAGCAGGAGCTCGAGGACCGCACCGACGGGGTCGCTCAGCGAGTCCGGCGAGATGTTCTCCCCGGACGCCTCGGGCAGGCCGGTGCGCAGGAACTGGCTCACGACCGGGACGACGACGGCCACGACCGCGCCGGTGACGAGGACGGTCCGGGTGGAGAGGAAGAGCAGGGGGATCGCGAGCAGGAACATCACGGCGTAGGCGGGGAGGATCACCGCGACGGCGTCCTCCTGGTCGACCCACCCGAGCCCGATCACGCCGATGAGCCCGATGACCCCGGCGCGCGTCACGAGCGTCGCGACGGCCGATCGCGCCGACGGGCCGGGCGTGACCTGCCGCCGGCCGGTCATGAACGCGATCGCGACGCCCGCCAGCACCGCGAACAGCGCGGCGGAGCGACCGACGGCGACGAGCTGGGTGACCGAGGGGTCGGCGGCGGTGGTCTCGGTGAAGCAGTGGACGGCCATCATCCCGAGCAGGGCCACGCCGCGGGCGGCGTCGACGCCGAGCAGGCGGGGCTTCTTCCCGGGATCGGTGGGCGGTCGGGGGGACGGGCGCAGGGCGGGGTCCGGAGTCATGTCTCCTTGGTAGGGACCCGGACGGCCCGGTCCCAGCGTGTCCGCCCCCGTCGCGGGGGAGCTGTCCCTACCGCGACACGCCGATCGCGGTTTCTCGGCAGATATCGGGCAGGCGCTAGAGAACCCCATAGTGTCCGAGGGAGACGAAGCCTGCGGAGCTCGACCCGGAGAGTGCGCATGGACCCCGTGCGGAACCCGTACGCCCCCGGTGCGGGTCAGCGCCCGCCCGAGCTGGCCGGCCGCGACCGCGAGGTCGACGCGTTCGACGTCGTCCTCGAGCGGGTCGCGCGCGGCCGCCCGGAGCGCAGCCTCGTGCTCACCGGGCTGCGCGGGGTGGGCAAGACGGTGCTGCTCGGCGAGCTGCGCTCGATGGCGGTGCGGGCGGGCTGGGGCGCGGGCAAGCTCGAGGCCCGCCCGGACGCCGACCTGCGCCGGCCACTGTCGGCGGCGCTGCACCGGGCGATCCGCGACCTGGCCGTCCACCACCGCGCGCCCGACCGCGTCGAGGAGACCCTCGGGGTGCTCAAGGCGTTCGCGCTCAAGGCGACGCCGTCCGACGCGAAGATCAAGGACCGCTGGCAGCCGGGCATCGACGTCGCCGTGCGCACCGGGCGCGCGGACTCCGGCGACATCGAGATCGACCTCGTCGAGCTGTTCGGGGTGTGCGCCGAGCTCGCGGCCGACGTCGGCGTGGGCATCGCGCTGCTCATCGACGAGATGCAGGACCTGCGCGACGACGACGTCTCCGCCCTGTGCGCCGCGTGCCACGAGCTCTCGCAGTCCGGCGCGCCGCTGGTGGTCGTCGGCGCCGGCCTGCCGCACCTGCCCGCCGTGCTGAGCGCCTCGAAGTCCTACTCCGAGCGGCTCTTCCGCTACGTGACGATCGGTCAGCTGGACCGCGCGGACGCCGACCTCGCCCTGACCGTCCCCGCCAAGCGCGAGGACGCCGAGCTCACCGAGGCCGCCCTCGACGCGCTCTACGAGGTCTCCGGCGGCTATCCGTACTTCGTGCAGGCCTACGGCAAGGCGGCCTGGGACGCGGCGGTGCGCAACCCGATCGACGCCGACGACGTCCGCATGGCCGCCCCGGAGGCGAGCGCCGAGCTGGCGGTCGGGTTCTTCGGCTCCCGCTACGAGCGCGCGACCCCCGCCGAGCGGGAGTACCTGCAGGGCATGGCGGAGATCGCCGAGGGCCGCGACGAGCCGGTGCCGACCTCGAAGCTCGCCGCGCACCTCGGCCGCAAGCCCTCGTCGCTCTCGCCGGCGCGCGACAGCCTGCTGCGCAAGGGGCTCGTGTTCTCCGCCGAGCGCGGCTGGATCGCCTTCACCGTGCCGCACTTCGGGCGCTTCCTGCTCGGCCGCGACTAGGTCCGACGAGGCCCGGCTCGTCCGAACGGGTGAACCGGGACCGCCCCGGTAACGCGCCCCGGTCCGGGGACGAACTACCCGGCGAGCCCCGTGGCGCTGCCGGACCCCCGACCTGGCAGGGCCACGGGGCGTTCCACGTTCCGGGCCTTCTCGGCCCGCTGCCGGCCCTCTCCGTGGCCGCGCGCGACCCGTCCGCGGCACCCGGCCCTGCGCACTGGGCCGATCCGGGCGCCCCGTACGATCCCGGCGTGTCGGATCCCAGGCTGGAGATCCAGATGCTCCACGACCGTGTGATGGTCGCCCCCGTCCAGGGCGAGGGTGAGCGTCGCAGCAGTGGAGGCATCGTGATCCCCGCGACCGCCCAGCCCGCCAAGCGGCTGGTGTGGGGCGAGGTCTACGGGACGGGCCAGCACGTCCGCAGCGTGGCGGTCGGCGACCGCGTGCTCTACGGCCTGGACGACCACTTCGAGGTCGACGTCTCCGGCCGCAGCTTCGTGGTGCTGCGCGAGCGCGACCTGCACGCGGTCGCGAGCGAGACCAGCGAGTCGACGAGAAGTTCGAGCGGGACGGGGTTGTACCTGTGACGTCACCAGGGGGACGGACGCCCGAGGACACGACCGTCGACGGCGACCCGTCGCCGGACGCCCTCGACGAGCCCACCCGGGCGATGTCCGGCGACACCGTCGGCGCGCCGGGCAGCACCGTGGTCGGGTCGCCGCTCGAGACCGAGACCTCGGTGTCCGACGCGCCCGACCACGTGGCGCCGGACCACGTCGAGACCACCGACCCCGACCGCACCGCGTGGATCCCGACGGTCCCGGGCGACGGGCCGCCGCCCGCCTCCGGTGCCGACGAGGCGTCCTCGGGCGGCGGGCGCCGGCGCCCCCTGCTCATCGGGGCGGCCGTCGTCGGGCTGCTCGCGGCCCTCTACATCGGCGACCTGCTGCTGTCCTCCACCGACGTGCCGCGTGGTGTCGCCGTCGCCGGCGTCGAGATCGGCGGTATGAGCAAGCCCGAGGCCGAGGAGGCGCTGACCTCGCAGCTCTCCGGCCGCACCTCCGAGCCGGTGGCCCTGGAGGCCGGCACGGCGACGGCCACCGTCGACCCGCGCGCCGCGGGCCTCGAGCTCGACGTCGAGGGCACCATCGCCCGCGCCGGCGAGCAGCCCTTCAACCCCTGGACGCGGTTGACCTCGCTGTTCGGCACCCGCGACGTCGCCCCGGTCACCCGGGTCAACACCTTCGCGCTCGGCCAGGCGCTCGACGGCGTCCGCCCGCAGCTCGACCGCCCCGTCAGCGAGGGCACCGTCCGCTACGAGGGCACCGAGCCGGTCGCCGTCCCGTCGGTGCCGGGCTCCGTCGTCGACGGGGCCACGGCCGGCCAGGCCGTCGTCGACCACTGGCTCGACCCCGCGCCGGTGGCGCTGCCCGTCACCGAGACCCCGGTGACTGTGACGCCCGAGGGCATCCAGCGCGCCATCGACGGCTTCGCCCGCCCCGCCGTGGCGGGCCCGCTGACCGTGGTCGGCGACGCGAAGAACGCCACCGTGACCACCCGCGCGATCACCTCGTTCGTCCGGTTCACCCCCGACGGCAACGGCGGTCTGACGCCCGGCATCGACGAGCCGGCCGCCATCGCGGCGATCGAGCCGCAGCTGCGCACGACGGTCACCGAGCCCCGCGACGCGACGCTCGCCTTCAACGGCGCCGCCGCCACCGTGGTGCCGGCCGTCGTCGGCCGTGAGATCGACTGGCCGCGGACGTTCTCAGGGGTCGTCGAGGCCCTCGGGCGCCCGGACGGCGAGGCCCCGCCGGTGTTCACCCCGCCGCCCACGGCCCCCGGCGCGGAGCCCGCGGCCCCGCCGCCCGCCACCGGCCGGGCGATCAACGCCGTGTACACCACCACCCAGCCCCGGGTGACCACCGAGTCGCTCGAGGCCCTCGGCCCGGCCGAGATGATCGGCGAGTTCACCACCCGGGGCTTCAAGCCCGACTCGGGCCAGAACATCCGGCGCGTCGCCGAGATCGTGAACGGCCAGGTCATCGCGCCGAACTCGGTGTTCAGCCTCAACGAGGCGTCCAGCCCCCGCAACGAGGCCAACGGCTTCGTGCCCGCGGGCATCATCGACGACGGCGCCCCGGGCCGCGGCGTCGGCGGCGGCGTCTCGCAGTTCGCCACGACGCTCTACAACGCCGGCTACTTCGCCGGGCTCCGCAACGTGGAGCACAAGGAGCACAGCTACTACATCAGCCGCTACCCGGCGGGGCGCGAGGCGACGGTCTTCGAGGGGTCGATCGACCTGCGCCTCGGTAACGACGGCCCCACGCCGATCTACATCCGGACCCAGTGGACCCCGTCGTCGATCACGGTGCAGCTCTACGGCATCAAGCGCTACGACGTCACCTCGGAGCCGGGGCCGCGCACCAACCAGACGCCGCCCGGTGTCCGTGACCTCGGCGGCAACCCGGAGTGCAACGCCTCCCAGGGCTCCGAGGGCTTCACGATCACCGACACCCGGGTGCTGCGGAACCTGCAGTCCGGCGAGGTCCGCCGCGAGCCGCGGACCGTGCGCTATGAGCCGCAGCCCACCGTCACCTGCAACGGCCGGTGAGCTCCTCGGCGGAGGCCTCGTCGGACGACTCGTTCTCGCGCACCGTCGACGGTGCGCGCGACCGGCTGCAGGACGTCGGCCGCGGCGACGGGGAGGGCGAGGCCCCGCACCGGGCCGTCGAGCTGCTCGGCCGCGTCGGGCTCGTCGGCTACGGGCTCGTGCACCTGCTGATCGGGGTGCTCGCCGTCCAGGTCGCGACGCAGGGCGGCGGGCAGGCCGACCAGCAGGGCGCGATCGCCACGCTCGCCGCCGAGCCCTTCGGCTTCGTGGCGATCATCGTCATCGTCGTCGGCCTCGTGGCCTTCGCACTCTGGCAGGGCATCGCCGCCGTCTCCGGCTTCCGCTGGACTTCGGGCTGGAGCCGCACCCAGCGCCGGATCGGGGCGGGCGGCAAGGCGCTCGGCGTGCTCGGCGTCGCGCTCGTCGGCGTCCAGCTGCTGGTCACGGGCTCGTCGGGCTCGAGCAGCGGCGGCTCGCAACAGGCCACCGCGAGCCTGCTGACCCTGCCCGCGGGCCAGGTCCTCGTGGGGCTCGTCGGCGTCGTCGTGATCGTCGTCGCCGGCGCGACCGCCTGGTCCGGGTTCACCGCCGACTTCGCCGAGGACCTCGACTGGTCGCGCATCCCCGCCCGGCTGCGGAAGCCGGTGCGGTGGCTGGGGATCGCCGGGCACGTGCTGCGCGCGGTGGCGTTCGCCGTGATGGGCGTGCTCTTCCTCGTGGCCGCGTTCCGCGCCGACCCCTCGTGGGCGAGCGGCCTCGACGGCGCGCTGAAGACCCTCGCCGCGCAGCCCTACGGCCCGCTCCTGCTGATCGTGGTCGCCCTCGGCTTCGTGGCCTTCGGCGTGTTCACGATCGCCGAGGCGAGGGCGCGCCGGATCTGACCCGCTCCCGCAGGCCCATCGCGTCGAACGGGGCATGCACCTTGACGTCGTTGTCGAAGTAGACGACGACGTCGCGGCCGTCCGGTGCCGCGGGCGGCGGGTCGTCGGGGGCGACCGTGTCCTCCGAGGTGGGCGCGTTGCCGGCGGCCCAGGCGCGGATCCGCTCCGCCCAGCGGTCGAGGGAGGCGGCGGTGTAACCGCTGGCGTAGAGCTCGGTGTCGCCGTGCAGGCGCACGTAGACGAGGTCGGCGGTGACATCGTCGAGGCGCGGGAACGTGCCCGCGGTGTCCGCGACGACGAGCGCGACCCCGTACCGGCGGAGCTGGGCGACGAACCCGGGGTCGCGGAAGGTCGCGTGCCGGACCTCAATGGCGTGGCGCAGCGGGCGGTTCGGTTCGCCGGTCTCCGTGCAGGGCTCGGGGACCTTGTCGGTGTGCCCGGCGGCCATCGCGGCGGCCTCGCCGGCGGTGCGGGGCAGCAGGGCCAGGAAGTCCTCGATGCGCGCGGCGTCGTAGCCGAGGTTCGGCGGCAGCTGCCAGAGGACCGGCCCGAGCTTGGGCCCGAGCGCGAGGGGGCCGGAGGCGAAGAAGTTCGCCAGCCCGACCTCGACGCCGCGCAGCTTCTTCATGTGCGTGACGAAGCGCCCGCCCTTGACCGCGAACACGAAGTCGTCCGGCGTGCGCTCCGCCCACGTGCGGTAGCTCGAGGCGCGCTGCAGCGAGTAGAACGAGCCGTTGATCTCGACGGTGTCGAGACGCTCGGCGAGATAGGTCAGCTCACGACGCTGGACAAGGCCCTCCGGGTAGAACACCCGCCGCCAGGGCGGGTAGATCCACCCGGAGGTCCCGATCCGTACCGCCACGGCTCAGAACGATGCCACGTCCAGTTCCATGATCGAGTTCTCGGCGCCCTCGATGATCGCCCGGCGCGACGAGAGCTCGGGCAGCACGTTGCGCGCGAAGAAGCGCGCCACGGCGATCTTGCCCTCGTAGAACGCCTGGTCACGGCCCGCGCTGCCGGCGTCGAGCGCCTGACCGGCGACCTCGGCCTGGCGCAGCAGCAGCCAGCCGACGAGCATGTCGCCGACGCTCATGAGGAAGCGGACCGCGTGCTGGCCGACCTTGTAGAGGTTGGTGACCTCCTCCTGCGAGGACGTCAGGAAGCCGACCATCGCCCCGAGCGACGCCTGGACGTCGGCCAGCGCGGTGGCGAGCAGCGCCCGCTCCTCCTTGAGCCGCCCGTTGCCGCCCTCGGCGTCGAGGAACGCCTGGACCTGGCCGGCGACGTGCATGAGCGCCTGGCCGTTGTCCCGGACGATCTTGCGGAAGAAGAAGTCCTGCGCCTGGATCGCCGTGGTGCCCTCGTACAGCGAGTCGATCTTGGCGTCGCGGATGTACTGCTCGAGCGGGTAGTCCTGCAGGTAGCCCGAGCCACCGAGGGTCTGCAGCGAGTGGATCAGCTGCTCGGAGGCCCGCTCCGACCCGACGCCCTTGACGATGGGCAGCAGCAGGTCGTTGACCTTCTCCGCGAGCGCGATCTCCTCGGCGGACACGGCACCCCGCTCGGCCTCGGGCGCCTCCCCGAAGCGGATCACGTCCTGGTAGGTCGAGGTGAACGTGTAGACCGCGCGCAGACCCTCAGCGTACGCCTTCTGCGTCATGAGGCTGCGGCGCACGTCGGGGTGGTTGGTGATCGGGACGCGCGGGGCGGTCTTGTCGGTCTGCTTGGTGAGGTCGGCGCCCTGGACGCGCTCCTTGGCGTACTCGAGGGCCCGCAGGTAGCCGGTCGACAGCGTGCCGATGGCCTTGGTGCCGACCATCATCCGCGCGTACTCGATGACCTGGAACATCTGGGCGATGCCGTCGTGCACGTCGCCGAGCAGCCAGCCGATGGCGGGCGTGCTCGTGGCCCCGAAGGTCACCTCGCAGGTGGCCGAGGCGTTGAGGCCCATCTTGTGCTCGACGTTGGTGACGTAGGCACCGTTGCGCTCGCCCGGCTCGCCCGTCCGGTCGTCGAAGTGGAACTTCGGCACGAGGAACAGCGAGAGGCCCTTGGTGCCCGCCTTCGCGCCCTCGGGGCGGGCGAGCACCAGGTGCATGATGTTCTCGTTGAGGTCGCCGGCGTCGCCCGAGGTGATGAAGCGCTTGACGCCCTCGATCGACCAGGTGCCGTCGCCGTTGTCGCGGGCCTTGGTGCGCCCCGCGCCCACGTCGGAGCCCGCGTCGGGCTCGGTGAGCACCATCGTGGCGCCCCAGCCGCGGTCCACCATGAGCTGCGCCCAGCGCTGCTGCTGCTCGGTGCCGTTGCGGTAGACCACCGAGGCGAAGTTCGGGCCCGCCATGTACATGAAGACCGGCGCGTTGGCGCCGAGGATCATCTCGCCGGCGGCCCACTGGACGGTGGGCGGGACGCCCATGCCGCCGATCGCGTTGTCGGCCGAGAGCCGCCACCACTCGCCGTCCCACAGCGCCCGGTACGACTTCTTGATGCCCTCGTCGAGGTGGGCGGTGTTGGTCGCCGGGTCGAAGCGCACGGGGTTGCGGTCGCCCGACTCGTAGGAGTCGGCCAGCGGACCCTCCGCGATCGACGCGACCTCGCCCAGCAGGGCGCGGGCCGTCTCCTCGTCGGCGTCCGCGAACGGGCCGGACCCGAAGCGGTCCTGGACGCGGAAGACCTCGAAGAGGTTGAACTCGATGTCGCGGACGTTCGCCCGGTAGTGGCCCATCCCGCCTCGCTCCTGTGTCACCGTGGTGTCGGCCGACGTCTTCTACCGACCGGTAACCCGAGACTATTACCCACAGGTAACCCCTGTCGAGGACGGTCCGGGCCCGTTCGCTCGTGCGAGACTCCGCGGGCCGGGGAGCGCAGCCGAGGGAGGAGCGGGTGAGGGGGCGGCGATCGGGCGGGTCCCTCGACCTGCGGACGTGGCTCGCCGGCGTCGACCCGGGCCTGATGCGCCTGCGCCTCGCGTCGATCGCGGTCGCCGCGATGGTGCTCGCGGTCGGGGTGGTGGCGCTGGTCCGGGCGCTGCTGGCGCCCGCCGAGCCCGTCACCGTCCTGCTGTTCGCGGGCGTGCTGGCGATGGTCTCCAACCTGGCGGTCAACGAGCCCGACCTGCCGCGGCGCCGGGTCACCACCGCCCTCATGCTCCTGCCCGCGGCGGCGAGCACGGTCGCCGGCGCGTTCATCGCACCCCACCGGATCCCCGCGGCCGCGGCGTTCGTGGCGGTCATGGTGCTGGCGGTCTGGGTCCGGCGGTACGGCCCGCGCGGGTTCGCGCTCGGCATGGCGGGCTTCATGCCGTTCTTCTTCACCCAGTTCCTGCAGGTCGCGCCGGCGCAGGTGCCGTGGCTGCTGGTCGCCGTGGTGGTGGGGATCTCCTCGACCCTGCTGCTGCGTGGGGTCGTGTTCGCCGAGCGCCCGGCCCGCACGCTGCGGCGGATGGTCACCGCGTTCCGGGCGCGGGCGTACGCGCTCGTCGGGGCGACGGACGCCCTGCTCGCCGCGATCGGCGGGGACGGGCCGGACGAGGGTGACCTCGAGGCGCTGCGGCGCACGCGCGCCCGCCTGCAGGAGGTGTCGCTGCTCGTCGAGGACACCCTCGAGCAGACCACCGCCGGGCGGGTCTGGCCCGGCCTCGAGGACGACACGCTGGCCCTGCGGATCGCGGACGCGGAGCTCGCGCTCGAGCGGCTCTCCGTCGTCACCCGGCGCCTCGCGCTGCCGCAGCGCAACGACCCGCAGGAACCGATCGACGCCGTCGTCGTCGCCGCGCTGCGCACCGGGCTGCGACACCTGCAGACGGCGCTGACGTCCGGCCAGGCGCACCAGGCGATCCTGGAGGCGGCCAACGACGCCCGCGCGGCCGTCGCCGGGCTCGTCGCGGACACGCGGCCCGGCCACGAGCGCGTCCAGCGCACCGCCTTCGCCGTGCGCCGCGTCGCCGACGCGATCCACCACGCCCAGGTCGACGCGCCGGCGCGGCGCCCCGACGGCGGGGCCCCGGCGGCCGCCCCGCTGCGTCCGCCGCCCCCGCCGGCCGGTGGCGGCCCCGCCCCGGACGCCCTCGCCGACCGGCCCCCGCCCGACGAGCGGCCGGGCCCGGCGTCGGAGCGCCCCGAGGACGACGACGTGGGCCGGGAGGAGACGGAGCGTGCTCCGGGGGCCGGCGGGATCGCGCTGTCCACCCGGCAGGCGGTGCAGGTCGGGGTCGCGGCGACGCTGGCGATCGTCGTCGGCGAGCTGATCGCGCCGTCGCGCTGGTACTGGGCCGTGATCACCGCGTTCGTGGTGTTCGCGGGCACCAACAGCCGCGGCGACCTGCTCTCCCGCGGCTGGGGACGGGTGCTCGGCACGGTCGGCGGCGTGGTCGCCGGGATGGGGCTCGCGGCGCTCGTCGGCGGCAACACGGTGGCCTCCCTGCTGCTGCTGGCCGCGTGCGTCTTCCTCGCGCTCTACCTGGTGCGGGTCTCGCCGTCGATGCTCGCGTTCTGGATCACCGCGGTGCTGGCGCTGGTCTACGGCCTCATCGGCCAATTCAGCGTCCAGACGCTCGTGCTGCGGATCGAGGAGACCGCGATCGGCGCGATCGCGGCCGTGGTCGCGGCGTTCCTCGTCCTGCCGCGCGGCACCCGGACGGCGTTCGGGGAGGCCGTGGGCGAGGTCGTGGACGCCATGGACCGGGTGCTCGCGGAGGCCACCGACCGGCTCGTCGGCCGCCGGACCGCGGCGCCGCCCCGGGAGGGCGTGCGCGCGATGGACGACGCCCTGGCCACCCTGCGCCTGCGCGCCCAGACCCTCGCCGCGCCGTTCGCCCGCCGCCGGGCGCGGTCGAGCTACCAGCGCGGGCTGCGGGTGCTCGTCGTGTGCGACGTGTACGCGCGCTCGCTGGCCCGCACCGCCGACCATGTCGCCGACCCCTCCTGGGCCGCGACCCTGGACCCGGCGGCGGCACGGGTGCGCGCCAACCTCGACGGGCTGCGCGACGTCCTGGTCCGCGGCCGGCGGGCCTCCGACGGCGGGCAGGTCCGCGCCCGCTCCGCCGAGCGCCTCGTCGACGCCGCCGAGGAGCACGCCGCGCGGACCGGGGACCCGCAGCGCCGCGCGACCATGCTCACCGCCGCCCGGCTGCTGCGCCGGATCGACCAGGCCGTGGTCGGGCTCGCCGTCGACCTGGGGGCCGCCGAGGACCCGGACGACACCGACGAGGAGGGTCAGTCGCCGAGCACCGCGTCGAGCGCAGGCGTGGCGAACACGCGGTCGGGGTCGTAGTCGTCGCGGACCCGCCGGAAGTCGGGCAGGCGGGGATAGGCGGCCGCGGTGTCCTCGACGGTCCAGTCGGAGCGCGAGGCCCAGTGCGGGCGGCCGCCGTGGTCGCGCAGCACGCGCCACGCGCGCTCGAGGACCGGGGCGTGATCGGTGCCGCGCGGGACGCGCACGGCCACCCAGCCGGTGGCCCGGTCGTGGGCGGGGTGCAGCCAGCCGGTCTCGGGCGGCCCGACCCGCAGGCGCACGGGCAGCCCGACCTCGAGACCGTCGTCGGCGAGCGCGGCGAGCAGCTGCCGGGTCCCGGCGGCCATCGCGGCGCGGGGCAGCGCCCACTCGGTCTGCTCGAAGCGCACCGCGGGCGGGCTGGAGAGCACCCGGTGCATCGGGCCGGTCGCGGTGACGGTGCGCGCGAGCCGCGACACCGCGCGGTTGAAGCGCGGGACGAGGCGGGGCAGGGCCCGCTCCACGAGGACCGCGCCGCCGAGGGCGTTGCGCCCGGTGGCCCCGGCGACCGTGACGCCGACGGTGCGCTCGGGGGCGTCCTCCTCGTCGTCCGCCTCGTCGGTGTCGGCGTGCTCGGGGCGCGGCTCGACCCAACGGGTCAGCGCCGTGCTCGCCGACGGGAAGACCGCGGCCTCGACCACCGGGTGGGCGGTCCAGAAGTCCTCGGTGAGGACCTCCTCGACGGGGCGCGGGGCGCGGGTGACCCGGACCCGGCCGGCGGGCACCACCGCGAGCTCCGCCTCGAGCACGACGCCGAGGGCGCCGAGCGAGGTGCGCGCGGCGTCGAGGTCGGCGGCGGACACGTCGCGCAGGCGCCCGCGACCGTCGACCAGGCGCAGGCCCGCGACCGCCGCGGACAGCGAGCCGACGGCGGGCCCGCTGCCGTGCATCCCGACGGCCAGCGCGCCGCCGACCGTGGGGGCGGCGAGCTCGAGGGGCGCCTCGAGGGCGAGCCCGCGACCGGCGAGCTCCTCGTGCAGCCGGGCGAGCGTGGTGCCGGCGCGGACGCGCACCGTCGGACGGCCGCCGCGGACGCCGATGCCGGTGATCCCGCTGAACGCGGAGAGGTCGACGTGCACGCCCTCGGTGACGGCGATGGCGCTGAAGGAGTGCCCGGACCCGACGGGCCGGACGGCCTGGCCGCGCTCGGCCGCGCGGCGGACGACCGCGGAGACGCCGCTGTCGTCGAGCGGGCGCACCGTCGCCGTCGGCCGGCACTCCTGGCCGCCGGACCAGTTCGTCCACACGGCCGCCACCCTAGGGGCTCACGCCGCGCGGCGAGGACCGGTGCCGGGGCCGCCACCGCCGGCGGCGGCCCCGCGCGCGATCACGACGCCAGCGAGCCGATCGCGACGTCGACGCCGTCCACCACGTTCTTCCGGACCTTGTCGCCGACCTCGCGGAGCTTGTCGCCCGCGTCGTCGGAGTGCCCGGTGAGCTCGTCCGCCCGCTTCGCGAGCTTGCGGGCGGCGCGGCGGCCGCGCCAGCCCAGCGACGGCTTCCCGCCGGTGTCCACCGCGGCCAGGATCAGCCCGCCCAGGATGCTGACGTTCTTGAGGAACTGCTGCTGGTCGGCCTGCTTCTCCGCCGGGTCCGACTTCTCCCAGAACGGGTGCCCGGCCACCGTGGTCGGCACCAGCGTGGCCGCCAGCGCCAGCGACGCGAGCCGCGGGAGCTTGTTGACCGCCAGCAGCGACCCCGCGGCGATCTTCACCCCGGCGTCGATGCGGACGAGCTGGTGGGGCTCGGACGGGACCTGCTCCGGCAGGCTCGGCGCCGCCTTCTCCAGCAGCGGCGTGGCCTTCTGGATGCGCGGCTCGGGGTTGAGCAGGGTGTCGACCCCGCCCTTGATGAAGATGGCGGCCAGCATGGGCCGGGCGAGACGACGGACGATCACGGGAGCGACCTCCACGGGCGCGACGAACAGCTCGACTGGGGCGCCGGAACGGACTCGCCAGAGGCCGACGGGGCCGCGCAGGGCCGACCAGCGGCCGCAGCATAGCCTCGCACCGGAGCCCCGTTCGGAGCCCGCCCGAAGCGCCGGGCCGCCCCGGACGGGGCGGCCCGAGGGGTCGTTACCCGTCGCGGGCGTCAGCGACGCAGGGCGTGCCGCCCGCCCCGGATCTCCTCACGCCAGGCGTGCCGGCCCCCGCCGTCGCCCCGCGCCTCGTCCGACCGCGGGCGGCGGCGACGCTCGGCGCGGCGGCGCAGCTCGTCCTCGGGCGACTCGTCGAGGCCCGCGGCGCTGGAGCCGTCTTCCCGGAGACGCAGCGCAGCGGAGCTCGACCCGTCCACAGCGGGCGGCGGCACCGTCGGGACCTCCGAGAGGCGGCCGCGTCGCCGTCCTGACCCGTCCTGGACCGGCAGCGGCCCGGACCCGGGGTGGGGCTCCGGCACCGCGAGGGCGTCGCGGTCGCGGTAGGCCCGCCGCGGCCGGGTCCTGTCCTCGGTCAGCTCGTGGAAGATCGGCGTCGGCTCCCCGCCGGTCTGCCCGAGCGTCGCCAGGGCCCGGTCAGCGCCGACCCTGGTCTCGCGTGCCGTCGGCTCCGCACGCCGCAGCGCGCCGATCCCCGCCCCGGGCCGCTCCAGCGGCGAGGGCTCGTCCCACACCCACGTGCCGTACGCGTCCAGCCGCCACCCGCCGGCCCCCGAACGCGCGTCCCCGGTCCCCATGTCGTCCCGCCACACCCACACGATCTCTCGACCTCCCCGACTGCTGATCGTTCAGCTCGCCACCCCGCACCGCCGAACGGCGCAACGGCATCGAGCGTCTGGTCCCCTCTACGGCAGCCGCGCGCGAAGACTTGGGGGGCGAATCGGGACCGATTCGCGACGACACGGCCTTTCGCCCGCGACACGCCGAGGGATCCCCCGGGCGTGTGTCACCCCGATAGCGGCATCGGGGTTTGAGGACCGGCGGGAACGGGTCGGTAGCGGTCGACACTGCGGGGCGGCGCGCCAGGCACGACGATCGCCTCGTGCGATGCGTGGTCACCGGCGCGACCGGTTACATCGGCGGGCGTCTGGCCCCGCGACTGGCGGCCGAGGGCCACGACGTCCGGTGCGTCGTGCGCAACCCCGACAAGATGCGCGACGTCCCCTGGGCCGAGCAGGTCGAGATCGTGCGCGGCGACGTGCTCGACGAGGAGTCGATGCGGCGCGCCTGCCAGGGCGCCGACGTCCTCTACTACCTCGTGCACTCGCTGTCGGAGAAGGGCTTCGCGGCCGTCGACCGCCAGGCCGCCATGATCAGCGCGCAGGCCGCCCGCGAGGCCGGCGTGTCGCGGATCGTCTACCTCGGCGGCATGCACCCCGACGGCGTCGAGCTCTCCGAGCACCTCGCCTCGCGCGCCGAGGTCGGCGAGATCTTCCTGCGCTCCGGTGTCCCCACGGTCGTCCTGCAGGCCGCGGTGATCCTGGGGTCGGGGTCGGCGAGCTTCGAGATGCTGCGCTACCTCACCGAGCGGCTGCCGGTGATGCTCACGCCGTCCTGGGTGCACCACCGCGTCCAGCCGATCGCGATCCGCGACGTCCTGCACTACCTGGTGCGGGTCGTGACCCTCCCGCACGAGGTCAACCGCACGTTCGACATCGGCGGGCCGGACGTGCTGACCTACCTGCAGATGATGGAGGGCTTCGCCGAGGTCGCCGACCTGCCGAAGCGCGCCATGCTGCCCGTCCCGGTGCTGACGCCGCGGCTGTCCTCGCACTGGGTCAACCTGGTCACCCCGGTGCCGCGCTCGACGGCCGTGCCGCTGATCGACTCGCTGATCCACGAGGTCGTCGCGACCGAGCACGACATCGACCGGTTCATCCCGCAGCCCGAGGGCGGGCTCACGGGGTTCCGGCGCGCCGTGTCGCTCGCGCTCTCGCGCATCGGGTCCGGGCAGGTGGAGACGCGCTGGTCGGGCGCGAACGCGAGCTACGCCCCGTCGGACCCGCTGCCCTCGGACCCGGAGTGGGCGGGCGGCACGGTCTACACCGACGTCCGCGAGCGCCCGTCGACCGCGTCGGTGGAGAACGTCTGGCACATCGTCACCGGGATCGGCGGCGAGCGCGGCTGGTACTCGTTCCCGCTGGGCTGGTGGGCGCGCGGGGTGCTGGACCGCCTCTTCGGCGGGGTCGGGCTGCGCCGGGGCCGCCGGGACGCCGACTCGCTGAAGGTCGGCGACGCCCTCGACTGGTGGCGCGTCGAGGAGTGCCTCGACGAGGCCCACGGCCCGCGCGAGGACGGCACCGAGCTGCGGCCGGGCGAGCGGCTGCTGCGCCTGCGCGCCGAGATGAAGGCGCCGGGCCTCGCGTGGCTCGAACTGCGGGTCGCGCCGACCGAGCAGGGCTCGCTGTACCGCCAGCGGGCGATCTTCTTCCCGCACGGGCTCGCGGGCCACGCCTACTGGCGCGTCATCGCCCCGTTCCACGTCCTGGTCTTCGGCGGCATGGAGCGGCGGATCGTGGCGGCCGCCGAGCGGGCGGAACGCGGTGAGGACCCGGACCCGCCGACCGGGCTCGTCGCGCGGCTCAAGGACCGCCGGGCCCGGCGCGACGCCGAGCGCGCCCGGCCCGCGCGACGCACCGGCACGTGATCTCGTGAGCGGACTCCGGTGCCATGGCACCGAAGTCCGCTCGCGAGGGGTCAGGCGGCGGCGTCCAGGGTGGCGACGGTCTGGCGGTCGAGCTCCAGCGACGCGGCGCCGCAGTTCTCCTCGAGGTGCTCGAGCGAGCTGGTGCCCGGGATCGGGAGCATCACCGAGCTGCGCTGCAGCAGCCACGCGAGGGCGACCTGGGCCGCCGTCGCGCCGAACTTCTCCGCGGCCTGCTCGGCGGCGTTGCCCGGCTCGGCGAGCTTGCCCGCGTCGGCGGGCGCCCACGGGATGAAGCCGATGCCGTGCTCGGTGCAGTGGCGCAGGACGTCGTCGGACGAGCGGTCCACGAGGTTGTAGCGGTTCTGCACCGAGGCGACGTCGACGATCCTGCCGGCGGCCTCGATGTCGGCCACCGACACCTGGCTCAGCCCGACCTCGCGCACCTTGCCCTCGCGCTGCAGGTCGGCGAGCAGACCGAACTGCTCGTCGGCGGCGACGTGCGGGTCGATGCGGTGGAGCTGGAAGAGGTCGAGCGTCTCCACGCCGAGGCGGCGCAGGCTCATCTCGGCCTCCTGGCGCAGGTAGTCCGGGCGCCCGCAGGGGATCCACCGGTTCGGCCCCGTGCGCAGCAGCCCGGCCTTCGTCGCGACCGTCACCCCGCGGTAGGGGTACAGCGCCTCGCGGACGAGCTCCTCGCTGACGTACGGGCCGTAGGAGTCGGCCGTGTCGACGAAGTCCACGCCGAGGTCGACCGCGCGGCGCAGCACGGCGAGGGCGTTGTCCGGGTCCTTCGGCGGACCCCAGATCCCCTCGCCCGTCAGGCGCATCGCTCCGTACCCGAGGCGGCGGACCGTGAGGTCCCCGCCGAGCGTGAACTGTCCAGAGGCGGCCACGACGCCGGCCCCGACCTCGCTGTCGTCGGTCATCTGCTCACTCTCTCCCGGCCGTGTCAGGTTCAGCCGTGGGACCCAGCCTGGCATCCACGGCCGACCTGCGCGGGCGGGCGTGTCCGATGTCCCACCGGACCCTTCCGCACGGCCCCGGACGACTGACGCCCGGGTTCGTCATGCGGACATCCAGCGGGCCGTGATCGCGAGCCCCTCGGCGATCCCGCGCGGGGCGGCGCCGAGCGCCCGGGCGCCGCCGTCGCGGACCCGGTAGCCGCCGAGGTGGCCGTACACGACCGAGCGGTCGGCGAACGGCGGAGCGTCCGCGGAGAGCTCGCTGCCCTGCGGGAGCGCCCGCACGCGGTGGGGGCTGCCGGCGAGCTCGCAGTAGGTGTCGAGCACCTCCGGGAAGGACGCGATCTCGCCGCACAGCACGTAGCGCCGGCCCGCCTCGCCGGCGGTGAACGCCAGGAGCTGGCCCGCGGCCACGTCGTCGGCGAGTGTCCAGCCGACGCGGGTGTCGACGATGCCCGCGACCTCGCCGCGGGCGGCCGCGGCGAACAGCTGGTTGTAGCTCAGCGGTCCGCGCGGCGAGGGTCCGTAGACGTTGACGACGGTCGCGACGACGGCGTCGAGCCCGTCCGCGGCGACGGCGTCCAGCACGACCGCCTCCGCCTCGGCCTTCGTGACCGAGTAGGGGTCGGTGAGCGCCGTGCCGCCCGCCGCGTCCTCCGCGACGACGCAGCCGGGCCCGTCGGGGTCGGGGACGCAGACGGCGGCGCTGGTCGAGGTGTGGACGAGCCGGCGCACCCCGGCGCGGCGGACGGCCTCGACGACCCGGCGCGTACCGCCGACGTTGAGCTCGCGCGCCTCCGGGCCCGGCATGCCCACGGCGGCCGCGAGGTGGAAGACGCCCTCGCAGCCGTCCATCGCCCGGGCCAGGGAGTCGGCGTCGGCGAGGTCGGCGGCCACCCGCTCGATCCCGGCGGGCAGGACGTCGGCGCGGGACGGGTCGCGGACGACCGCACGCACCGCGTGCCCCTGCCCGTGGAGGAACGCGGCGACCGCCGACCCGACGAACCCCGTGGCACCCGTGACGAGGAGCATCGGCGCATCGTGGCACGGACCCGGGAGACGCCGATGACATCGTCCGAGACGACCGCCCGTGTCGTCCTGACCACCACCGACTCCGCCGACGACGCCGAGCGCCTGGCCCGCGTGCTGGTCGACGCGCACCTCGCGGCCTGCGTGCAGATCGCCGGACCGGTGCGCAGCGTGTTCCGCTGGGAGGGCACGGGAGACGCAGCGGAGCGGAGCTCGGCCCGTGGAGCGGTGTCGGTGGAGCCGGAGTGGCAGCTCTGGCTCAAGACCGACGTGGCCCGTGTCGACGACCTGACCGCCCGCCTCGTGGCCGAGCACACCTACGACGTGCCCGAGGTGCTGGTCCTGCCGGTGGTGGGCGGGCACGGGCCGTATCTGGCGTGGGTGACCGACGAGACGCAGCGGGAGCAGGCTCCTGACAGTTAGCCTCGGCAACGATGTCGATGTCGGTGGTGTCCGCGGAGCCGGCGGCCCTGCGTCGCGGGCAGCCCGGCTTCCGGCCCGTCGCCGTCGGCCTGTTCTTCGCGGGCTTCACGACGTTCGCGCTGCTCTACGCCACGCAGCCGCTGCTGCCCGCGCTCGTCGACGCCTACGGCATCACCCCGGGCACCGCGTCGCTGTCGATCTCGGTGACCACCGCCGCGCTCGCCCTGGGTGTCATCCCGGCCAGCGCGCTGTCGGAGCGCTGGGGGCGCCGGCCGGTGATGGTGGGCTCGCTGGCCGCCGCGGTGGTGTTCGGTCTCGCCGCGGCCGTCGCGCCCGGGTTCGGGATGCTGCTCGTCCTGCGGGCGCTCGAGGGCCTCGCGCTCGCCGGCCTCCCCGCGGTGGGCATGGCCTATCTCGCCGACGAGATCCACGGCGAGCACCTCGGCGGCGCGATGGGCCTCTACGTCGCCGGCAACTCGGTGGGCGGGTTCGGCGGCCGGATCGTGGTCAGCTCGCTCGCCGAGCTCACCGGCTCGTGGCGCTGGGCGCTCGGCGGGATCGCACTGCTCTCGGCCGCCTGCCTCGTCGTGTTCGCGCTCGTCCTGCCCGCCTCCCGCCGCTTCCGCCCGGCGCCCGTCGGGGTGGGCGAGCTGGTGCGCACGGCCCGCGCACACCTCGCGGACCCCGTCATGCGCCGGCTCTACGGGGTCGGGCTGCTCGTCATGGGCGTGTTCGTCTGCGCCTACAACTACGTGACGTTCCTGCTGCTCGGCCCGCCGTTCCGCCTGCCGGCGCTCCTGGTCGGGTTCGTGTTCGTGCTCTACGCGGTCGGCACGGCCACCTCGACCCGCGCCGGGCGCCTCGCCGACCGCCTGGGTGCGCGCCCCGTGCTCCTCGGCGCCGCCGGGGTGGGTGTGGTCGGCGCCGTCGCGATGCTGGTGCCGTCGGCGGGCGTCGTCGTCGCCGGGCTCGCGCTCGTCACCGTCGGCTTCTTCGCCGCCCACACCGTCGCGAGCGCCTGGGTGGGCCGGCGCGCCGAGCACGGCCGCGCGGTCGCCTCCGGGCTCTACCTGGGCGCCTACTACGTCGGCTCGTCGGTGGGCGGGACGCTCGGCGGCGTCGCGTACGGCGCCGCCGGCTGGCCCGCGACCGTCGCCTTCATGGTCGTCCTGTTCGCCCTCGCCGCCCTGGTCGCGCGCCCGCTGCGCTCGGCCTGACGGAGGGTGGCGACGGGACCACTCGGGCGAACCACCACGGCCACCCGGACGGCTCTCGTCGCGAGGTGTCCGGACGGGCCATCGTGAGCGTGATCGTCACGAGGGGGCGCCATGGGCGAGGACGACATCCGCCTGCTGACCGTCGAGGAGCACCTGTTCCTCCGTGACGTCCGCCGCCGCACACCTCGCGGGATCGACCTCATGGGCAGCGGGCGGTGGGCCGACCTCGCCGCGCACTGGGGGGACCTCGAGGGCCGGGCGATGTTCGACGTCGGCTACGCGAGCTGGGCCGCGGACGCCGGCGCGCGGCGGGTCGTCCTGATGAGCCAGTTGCAGCTGCTGGTCGCCCGCCTGCAGCTCGCGGCGGCGGGCCACCGGCGCCACCTCGGCCCCGCCGTCGACCTCCTCGGTTCGGTGACGCGCCAGGGGGCCTTCGCGCCCGCCGAGTTCGGCGACCCGCGCGTCGCCGAGGTCTCCAACGCCAACTTCCTCACCGTCCTGCGCGCCGCGCAGGAGTGGGGCGAGGCGGTGTGGGGGCCGTCGCGGCTCGGCACCCTCGGCGACCGCGACGACACCGCCGTGGCCGCCGCGCTGGGCGCCACGCGACGCCGGGTGCGCGAGCTCGAACGACGCACCGCGGCCTGAGCGGGCGCGCTCAGCCCCGGGCGATGTCGCTGAACCGGCTGTAGTGCAGCTGGTGGGCCACCGTGATGGTGGCCGTGGGCCCGTTGCGGTGCTTGGCGAGGATGAGGTCGGCCTCGCCGGCCCGGGGGTCGTCGCGCTCGAACGCGTCGGGGCGACTGATGAGCATGACCATGTCGGCGTCCTGCTCCAGCGACCCGGACTCACGCAGGTCGGAGAGCATCGGCTTCTTGTCGGTGCGCTGCTCGGGACCACGGTTGAGCTGGCTGATCGCGACGAGCGGGACCTCGAGCTCCTTGGCCAGCAGCTTGAGCTGCCGGGAGAACTCGGAGACCTCCTGCTGGCGGGACTCGACCTTCTTGCCCGAGGTCATCAGCTGCATGTAGTCGAGGATGATCAGCTTGAGGTCGTGGCGCTGCTTGAGCCGCCGCGCCTTCGCCCGGATCTCCATGATCGTCATGTTGGGCGAGTCGTCGATGAACAGCGGCGCCTCGCTGATCTCGCTCATGCGCCGCGCGAGCCGCGTCCAGTCGTCGTCGGTCATCGTGCCGGCGCGCATGTCCGCCAGACGGATCTTCGCCTCGGCGGACAGCAGGCGCATGACGATCTCGGTGCGGCTCATCTCCAGGGAGAAGAACGCCGAGGTCAGACCGTGTTTCACGCTTGCTGACCTGGCAAAGTCCATGCCCAGGGTGGACTTGCCGATACCCGGCCGCGCGGCCACGATGATCATCTGGCCGGCGTGCAGGCCGTTGGTGACGTCGTCGAGGTCGGTGAACCCGGTGGGCACGCCGAAGGACACGCCGCCGCGCGAGGCGATGGCGTCGATCTCGTCCATCGTCGGCTGCAGGACGTCCTCGAGCGCGACGTAGTCCTCGGTGACGCGACGGTCGGTGACCTCGTAGACCGCGGCCTGGGCGCGGTCGACGATGTCGTCGGTGTCCGAGCCCTCGGCGCCGTGATAGCCGAGCTGCACGATGCGCGTACCCGCCTCGACCAGCCGCCGCAGGATCGCGCGGTCGGCCACGATCTCGGCGTAGTAGCCGGCGTTCGCGGCCGTCGGCACCGTCGCGATGAGCGTGTGCAGGTACGGCGCGCCGCCGATGCGCAGGAGCTCGCCGCGCTTCTCGAGCTCGGCGGAGACCGTCACCGGGTCGGCCGGCTCGCCGCGGCCGTAGAGGTCGAGCACGCACTCGTAGACCGTCTGGTGGGCCGGGCGGTAGAAGTCGTCGGGCTTGAGCATCTCGACGACGTCGGCGATCGCGTCCTTGGACAGCAGGATCGCCCCGAGCACCGACTGCTCGGCGGGGAGGTCCTGGGGCGGCTGCCGGTCGAACTCCGGCGGGGAGGCACCCGGCCGCTCCGGTCCTCGTCCGGACGTCCCCCGATCGTCCAGCACCGCCACGACGGTCACTCCCTCCCGCTCGCCCGGACGCGGCACGGAGACCCGTGCCCGTCGAACACCTGTTCTAGCAGCGCCCACCGACAGCCCGGCGGGACCGGCGCAGCAGGTACGCCGCGCGAGTCCCGCCGCGGCCGTCGCGACCGCGTCGACGGCACGTTAGGTCCCCGCCGTCCGCCGTTCCAGCGGCCCCTGGGGATGGCCTGGGGACAAGACCGGGATCGGTCCACCGAGCACACCTCCACCGTGGGCACACACCTGGGGACAACCTGTTGGCAACCACTCCTGTGGGTGTGTCGGTGCAGGTCAGCGACCTGTGGGTACTGTGGACAACAAGTGGATGAAGGCGGCCCGGCGCGTCGCGCGAGGGCGTGTCGTCGGCGTGTTCGCGCGCTCGCGGCCCGTGTCGAGCCGAACGGGGCCCGGGGCTCGCCGGACGGCCCGTGAGTGATCGACGACATCGCGTGGCCACCTCCCGGTCACCGGTCGTCGCACGGTGGAGTTCCGCGGAGATCGACGGAGATCCGGGCCCGCACACACGTCGGGCCCGGACCGCGCGTGGCGGTCCGGGCCCGAGGTGGGGTGCGGGAGACGGGCGGAGCCGGAGCTCGACCCCGTCGATCCGGCGAGGGTCAGCCGCCCTGGACGTCCAGGGGCAGCGCGACCGCGACGTCCGGGTGCAGCCGCACGGTGACCTCGTGGTCGCCCGTGGACTTGATGTGCCCGGTGATGTCGATGAACCGCTTGTCGAGGTTCGGGCCGCCCTGCGAGCGGACCGCGGACACGACGTCGGCCGGCGTGACCGAGCCGAAGAGGCGCCCGCCCTGGCCGGCCTTGCCGGTGACCGTGACGGTGCCGAGGCCCTGGATCTGCCCGGCGACCTCCTTGGCGTGGTCGAGGTCGCGGATCCGCTTGCCCTCCTGGGTGCGGCGGATCGTCTCGACCTGCTTCTGCGCGCCGCGGGTGGCGACGATGGCCAGCCCGCGGGGCAGCAGGAAGTTGCGGCCGTAGCCGTCCTTGACCTCGACGGTGTCGCCGGGGCCGCCCAGGTTCGGGACGTCGGCGGTGAGGATGAGCTTCATGTCGGCCTCCCTCAGCGCGCGGTCGAGGTGTAGGGCAGCAGGGCCATCTCGCGCGAGTTCTTCACCGCGGTGGCCACGTCGCGCTGGTGCTGGCTGCAGTTGCCCGACACCCGGCGTGCACGGATCTTCCCCCGGTCGGAGATGTACTTCCGCAGGAGGTTGGTGTCCTTGTAGTCAATCAGCTGGTTCTTGTCCTTGCAGAAGGTGCAGACCTTCTTCTTGGGCTTGCGCACCGGCGGCTTCGCCATGGTGTTTCTTCTCCTGAGCAGAACTGGGATGTGTGAGATCTAGAAGGGGGGCTCGTCGTCGTAACCGCCGCCGCCCCCACCCGAGGAACCCGCGGCCGGGGCCGAGGCCCAGGGGTCGTCCGACCCTCCGGACCAGCCACCGCCGCCGCCGCCGGAGCCTCCGGAGCCGCCGCCGTAGCCGCCGCCCCCGTTGCCGCCGCCACCGCCGCCCCGCGAGGCCTTGGTGACCGACGCGGTGGCGTAGCGCAGCGAGGGGCCGATCTCGTCGACCTCGAGCTCGATGACGGTGCGCTTCTCGCCCTCACGGGTCTCGAACGAGCGCTGCTTGAGGCGGCCCTGCACGATCACGCGCGCACCGCGGGTGAGCGTCTCGGCGACGTTCTCCGCGGCCTGACGCCAGATGTTGCAGCGGAGGAACAGCGCCTCGCCGTCCTTCCACTCGCCGCTCTGGCGGTCGAAGGTGCGCGGCGTCGACGCGACCGTGAAGTTGGCGACGGCGGCACCGGACGGCGTGAACCGCAGCTCCGGGTCGGCGGTGAGGTTGCCGACCACGGTGATGACCGTGTCGCCGGCCATCAGTTCGCCTTGCCCCGGCGCCCGGCGAAGGCGGGGTCGCGACGCATGACCTTGGTGCGGAGCACGGACTCGTTCAGCGCGAGCTGACGGTCCATCTCCTTGACGGTCGCGGGCTCACAGTTGATGTCGAGGACGGCGTAGATGCCCTCGGCGTGCTTCTCGATCTCATAGGCCAGACGGCGACGGCCCCAGACCTCGACGTTCTCGACCGTGCCGCCGTCGTTGCGGACGACGTTGAGGAACGTCTCGAGCGACGGGGCGACGGTGCGCTCGTCGAGGCTCGGCTCGAGGATCACGACCAGTTCGTAGTGGCGCACGAGAACCACCACCTCCTATGGGCTGCGCGGCCACGGACGTTCCGTGGCAGGAGGGTCTCGTGGCTCAAGGTTAGCAATCGGCGACCGCTGCCCCGTCGAGGCCCTACCAGGTCCGACGCAGCAGCGCGCTCCCCGGTTCCGTCCGGTTTCCTCAGGCGGGGACGGGGGTGCGCGGGGCCGCCGTGGTGGCGGCCTCCTCGGCGTCCTCGGGCTCGTCCTCGTCGACGGGAGCGTCCTCGAGCTCGCCCCGCGCCTCGTCCCCGGCCGGCTCGTCGGTCTCCGGGGCAGCCGGAGCCGCCGGGGTGGCCGGCGCGGCCTTGCCCAGCACGATCCGCCGCACCGCGAACGCCGCGACGCCCGAGAGCGCGAGGACCGCGATGAGCGCGGGCACGCCCACGCCGCCCTCGGTCAGGCCGTCCACCGGCAGGGCCTGGACCTGGCTCGCCGTGGTGACCGCGCTGGCCGCGTCGTAGCCGAGGTAGGCGGGCGCGCCGGCACGCAGGCCCGGGAACGCCGAGCCGAGCAGCATGTTCGGGTCGTAGGTCGCGAGCCCCGGGGCCGGGCCGCTGGCCGAGCGCAGGAACGACGACGGCAGCGTGCCGAAGGCGGGCGCGAACGCGGGCGCCGCGGCCGCGGCCTGCTGCGGGGTGAAGGTCGGCGCGGCCGCGGCCGGCGGGATCACGGCCGCGGAGCGCGGGGTGGTCGCCTGTGCCTGCGGGGTCGGCGCGAGCACGGCGCCCGTGCCCCGGCTCAGCTGGTCGGTGGCCGGCCGCAGCGGCGGCGCGGCCTGCGCGACGCCCGCGGTGACGGGCTCGACGACCTGGACCTGCACGCGGCAGAGCAGCCCCCCGACGCCGCCGAGGACCTCGCGGATCGGCGCCATCCCGCGGCGCACCTCGCGCTCGAACGGGAGCCCCAGCTCGGGGATCACCTTCACGGTCTGGCCGGGCTCCGCGGAGACGGTCTGGCCGCAGCGCGCCTCGACGACGTCCTCGTCGGCCGCCGGGGCCGACGGGGCGGCCAGCGCGGGGCCGGCGCCGAGGAGGAGCGAACCGGTCACCAGCCCACCGGCGAGGACGGCCGTCAGCAGGCGGCGGGGAGCACGCAGCGCCATGAAAGGGGACCTTTCTCGGAATGCCCGGGGAGTGCCGGAGGACCCCGCGGGGGAGCGGGCCGACCGGCGGCACGTGGTGACCAACGAGGAGGTCGCCCGGTGGTGACGCCCAGCCTCACCCGGCCGCCGAGCTCGTCGCCCAGCGACACGCCCGCACCGCGGCACCCGACCTCATCGAGGGACTCCAGTGCGCTCCCGCCGGCGCAGCGGGCGCGCCACCACCTCGATGACGGCGTCGGCGCGTGACAGGCGACGGGTGTCGTCGGGCGCCCCGTCGAGGACGCCGCCGTCGGGGTCGTCGAGACCCCGCGAGAACGACGGGTCCCGCGGGGTGCGCACGGGGTCGCGCTCCGGGCGCAGCACCGACCGCACGACGAGCCCGGCGATCACCAGCACGGCGACGTCGCGCACGACGACCGCCCCGTAGAACCACGGCGCGGGCAGGCCCTTGGCGTCGGTCCCGAGGTAGTAGTACATCCGGGGCGCCCACAGCAGGGCGTCGATCAGCATCCACGCGAGCAGCGGACGCCAGCGCGGGTAGGCGAGGACGGCGAGCGGCACGAGCCACAGCGAGTACTGCGGGCTCCACACCTTGTTGGTCAGTAGGAACGCGACGATCACGAGGAACGCGATCGCCGCGAACCGCGGCCGCCGCGGCGCCTTGACCACGAGCACCGCGATCGCGAGGCAGCACACCGCGAACAGCACCGCGCTCACGGCGTTGAGCACCGACGGCGGCTCCCCGGGCGCGAGCGTGCCGTCGAACCCGCTCCACCCCGTGAAGCCCGAGACGACGTTGTAGAGCGAGTCGGGGTCGGCGCCGCGCTGCCCGTTGAGCCGGAAGAACTCCCACCACCCGGTGGGCGCGGCGAGCGCCAGGGGCAGGTTGATCAACGACCAGGTCAGCACCCCGGCGGAGGTCGCCTGCGCCCAGGCCCGCAGCCGGCCCGCCCGCAGGCACAGCAGCAGGAGCGGGAAGAGCAGGAACAGCGGGTAGAGCTTGGCGGCGGCGCCCACGCCGAGGATCACCCCGGCGAGCACGGGTCGTCGGCGGGCCCACGCGAGCATGCCGAGGGTCGCGGCGGCGACGGCGAGCGTGTCGAAGTTGGTGAAGGCGTGCACCGCGACCAGCGGTGACACGGCGGCGAGCGCGGCGTCCCAGGGACGCCCCGGTCGCAGGCGCACCAGCGCCCAGATCGTCACCAGCCACGCCAGGGCGAGCCAGAACGCCGACAGGTCGAAGTACACGACCACCGCCAGCCCGCCGGGGAGCAGCCCGGCGTCGGCGCCGGCCAGCCAGGCGTCCGCGAGGCGGGCGTTGGCCCACTGGAAGAACCCGGTGAGCACCGGGTACTCCATGTACCGGACCTGCTCGCTGCCGTCCTCGCGCCGGTCCACCCACGACGTCAGGTAGGGGACGCCGCCGACGTCGAGCCGCTCCGCGGTGTAGAGCGGGACGGTGTCGGAGTAGCACATCGCCACGTACTGGCGCCCGTCGCGCCAGTCGAGCTCGAGCCCGTTGTCGCCGGGGTACTGCTGCAGGCACGGCGCCTTGGCGAACCAGGCGAGCGCGAGCGTGACGACCGCGAGGAGCAGCACGACCCGCAACGGCGTGAGGAATCGCGCACGGCCGGCCACGGCGTGCTCGCCGAGCGGGCCGCCGACCACGGAGGACAGCGACGCGACGAACGGGTCCTCCTGGGTGGGCCGCACCCGCTGGTCCGGCCCGAGCGACGCCGGGTCGTGGGCGCGCGCCCGTCCGGTCGGACCCCCGCCGGCGTCACCGGTGCTGCTCCGGGTCGGTGCGCCGGTCATGCGGTCCCGCCGGCGGGGTATCGGTCAGGCCGGTCAACCACCACCGGCACCGAACAGGCCGCCGTCGTCGGGTTGCTGACCGTTGTCCTGTTGTTGGCCCTGCTCGCCGCCCTGGTCACCGCCCTGGCCCTGATCGCCACCCTGGCCCTGGTCGCCACCCTGGCCCTGGTCACCGCCCTGGCCCTGATCGTCACCCTGGCCCTGGTCACCGCCCTGGCCCTGGTCACCGCCCTGGCCCTGGTCACCGCCCTGGCCCTGGTCACCGCCCTGCTGGTTCTCCGGCGGGCAGGGCTGGCCCTCGACGCAGTTCTGCTGGTCCGGGGGCGCGGTCGGGGTGGTCTGCGGCGGGGTGCCGATCGGCCGGAAGTCCGAGAACTGCTCGACGGGGTCGTTGCGCACGGCGTCGTTCATGTAGCCCTGCCAGATCTGGCCGGGCACGCCGCGCCCGTAGATCGGGCGCCCGTCGCGCGTCTTGATCGGGGTGTTGTCGTCGGTGCCGACCCACACCGCGGTGGAGATCGACGGCGTGAACCCGACCGTCCAGGCGTCGTTGTTCTGCCCGTCGACCGACGACTGCACGGTGCCGGTCTTCGCCCCCACCGGGCGCCCGCCCGCGAGCGCGATGCCGGAGTGGTCGGCCACCTGCAGCATCGACTCGGTGACGTTGCGGGCCAGCTGCTGGGTCATGCGCTGCTCGCCCGCGGGTGCGCCGGCGTCGAAGAGCACCCGCCCGTCGGCGGTGGTGACGCGGCTGACGAGGTGCGGCCGGTGGTAGACGCCGTCCGCGGCGAACGTCGCGTAGGCCGCGGCCATGTCGCCGGGCCGGACCTCGCGGTCGCCCAGCGAGATGCCGCCGCTGGGGTTGGGCAGGTCGGCCGAGATGCCGGCCTGGTGCGCGGCGTCGGCCACGCGCTGGGGGCCGACCTGCACGCCCAGCTGGTAGAAGACGGTGTTGATCGACTGCGTCATCGCCGTGCGCAGGTCGCAGTTGGCGCAGTTCTCGCCCTCGTTGTTCTCGACCTCGGTGCCCGCGATGGTCTGCGGGCTCGACCCGTCGAAGGTGGTGCCGAGACCGATCGGCGAGGGGTTGCGCTGCAGCCCGGCCAGCAGCACGAAGGGCTTGAACGACGACCCCGGCTGGCGCTGGGCCTGGGCGTAGTCGAAGCCGGACCCGTCCTCGCCGCCGTAGTAGGCGACGATCGCGCCCGTGCGCGGGTCGACCGACACGAGCGAGGTACGCAGGTTCTGCGGCTGGCCGCGCAGGCGGCGCTCGACGGAGGCGACCGCGTCGTCCTGCAGGTCGGGGTCGATCGTCGTCGTGACCTGCAGGCCCTCCTGGTTCACCTGCTGCTCGGTGATCCCGTAGGAGTTCAGCTCGGAGCGCACCGCGGAGACGATGTGGCCGCGGTCGTTGTCGGGGATGCCGCTGCGGCGGGGCTGCGGCGGGATGGCGTTCGGGAAGACCTGTCCGGCGCGCTCGGCGGCCGGCAGCCAGTTCTGGCTGACCATGCCGTCGAGGACGAAGTTCCAGCGCTGCTCGGACATGCCGCGGTCGACGGCGGGGTCCCAGCGCGACGGCGACTGGATGAGCCCGGCGAGCATCGAGCCCTCGGAAACCGAGAGCTGCGAGACGTCCTTGCCGAAGTACGCCTGCGACGCGGCCTGGATGCCGTAGGCGCCGCGGCCGAAGTAGATCGTGTTGAGGTAGTTGCCGAGGATCTCCTCCTTGCTCTGCTCCTGGGAGATCTTCGCAGCGATCACCACCTCGCGGTACTTGCGCCAGATCGAGTACTCGTCGCCCACCAGCACGTTCTTCACGTACTGCTGGGTGATCGTCGACCCGCCGCCGCTGCCGCCCGTGGCCTGGAGCCACACGGCGCGCAGGATGCCGACCGGGTCGAAGCCGAGGTTGGAGTAGAAGGAGCGGTCCTCGGCCGAGAGCACCGACTGCTGGACGTGCAGCGGCACCTGGGTGATCGGCACCTTGATCCGGTTGCCCTGCTCGGGCACCAGGGAGGCCAGCGAGGAGCCGTTCGCGTAGGAGATCGTCGCGAGCTGGTTGTTGGTCGCGTCGTCGGGCGTCGGCACCCGGAAGAAGATCCAGCCGATCGCGAAGGCGAGGACGGGGCCGAGCACCACCAGGCCGAGCAGGATGTAGGTGATGCGGCGGAGGCGGCGGTTCCGCCGCTTGCGGGGGTCCGGACCGGACCCGGGGCGCTTCGGTCGCCGCCCGCCCGGCGGCTCGTCGCCGCCGTCGTCCCCGCCTCCGGGGCGGGTGCGTGCCGGGGCGACGGCCGTGCCGGACAGGCCGCCGTTGCGCATCGCGGAGGTGCTCGCCGTCGGGGCCATCGCCCGCGTCGCCGTGCCCGTGCGGGCGCCCCCGTCGACGCGGGTCGGGCGGCCGCTGTCGTGGGTCAGCAGACGCGGTTCACGCGCGGACTCGCGGCCCTCGGGCGGGGTGACCGTGCCGACGGCACTGCGCCGCGCGGCGGGCGCAGCGACCGCGGCCCCGGTGGCCAGGGTCGGGGCGTCGGCGGGAGCGCGGTGGGGCCCGTCGGCCGGGTCGTGGTGGTGGGTCGGGTTCTGCGACGGCGGCACCGACCGCCAGCCGGGCGGCAGGCCGTTCTCGGGCGGGCGCTGGGGTCCGTTGGGGCCGGGCGGTCCCGGCGGGCGCTGCCCTCCCTGGGGCGGGAGCGGGCGGCCCTGGCCCGGCGGAGGACCGGGAGGGGGGCCCTGCTGCTGGGGCGGCGGGCCGGGCGGGCGGCCGTTGCCGTTGCCGTTGGGGGAGCCGTTCGTGGGGGCGCCGTTCGGTCCACCGGGTGGCGGTCCCTGGCGGTCGCTGCGCGGACCGGACCCGGCCGGAGGTGCGGGCGGGGTGCCGCGGTCGGGCCCCGGGGGTCGACCGCCCCCGCGGTCCGTGCGCCGCTCGTCGTCCACCGATCGCCTCCCGATGCCGGGTGGTTCTCTCGTCAGGCCCGTCGGCGTGCCCGTCGGGACCCGGGCCCGCCGGCGTCAGGGGGAGGCGGTCCGGCGCCGCCGGCGGCCCCCTCCCGACGCATCGTCGGTTCCCAGGACGTATGACTGTACGAGGTGGTTCCACCGGCACGACCGGCAGACCTCCACGACGTGCACGGTGAACTCGCTGATCGCATCCGCCAACCGGTTGATCTCGTCGGCGGAACGAGCGGATCCGGCGGCCGCACCGAGCCGTTCACCGAAGATCCACATGACCTCGACGACCGGTTCCCGCTCGCACAGCGGGCACGTCCGGGTGGTCGGCCGACCGTGGTACGAGGCGGCCTGGAGCAGGTAGGTCCCCGCGTCGCAGGCGTCCGCGGTGGGCACGCGGCCCGCGGCGACGTCGGCGAGCACCGCGCGGCGCTGCAGCGCGTAGTCGACCACCTGACGGACTCCCGGCACGACACCAGCCTAGCCATCCCCGGCGTCCCGCGTCCCCTGCTCGGGGGCGCCCGCGGGCGGTCGCCGCGACTGTGACGTGATCGCGGACCGGCGACGCCTGATGTATCGGTCCGATATGGTCGGCGACAAGGACGTCGTGATCGTCACGGCGGAACCGGAGATCGGGACGGATCGACGGGTCGGACGAGGGGGAGGTGGCCGTGCTCGAACTCGCGGTGCTCGGCCTGCTCCACGAGGCCCCGATGCACGGGTATCAGCTGCGCAAGCAGCTGCACGCCCGGCTCGGCACCTTCCGCGCGTTCTCGTGGGGATCGCTGTACCCGACGCTGCGCAGGCTTCAACGCGCCGGGCTGATCGCCGAGACCACCGACGCGCCCGGCGAGGCCACCGAGGAGGGCGCCGAGACCGCCGCGTCCTCCCGGTCGCGGAGCTCGTCCCGCAGCACCTGGGGCTCGAAGTCGAAGACGCGGCGGGGCCGGCGTGTGTTCGAGCTCACCGCGGAGGGCAAGGACCGCTTCGACGAGCTGCTCGCCGAGGTCGGTCCGCAGGCATGGGACGACGAGAGCTTCGGCATCCACCTGGCCTTCTTCTCCCGCACGCCGGTCGAGGTGCGCATGCGCATCCTCGAGGGCCGGCGCCGCCAGGTGGAGGAGCGTCGCGAGGGACTGCGCTCGACGCTGTCCCGCGCGGGCGAGCAGATCGACCACTACACGCGCGAGCTGCACCGCATCGGCCTCGAGTCCACCGAGCGCGAGGTCCGCTGGCTCAACGAGCTGATCGCGGCCGAGCGTGGGGAGCAGCCGCCCCCGTCCCCCGACGACGACCCGGGCACCGGAGCCCGCCCGGCCCCCCACGGCGCCTGACTCCCACAGGTCCCGTCACCCGTCACCCCCGAGAAAGAGACAAAGAGGAGAACAGCCATGGGTTCGGTCCGAGTGGCGATCGTGGGCGTGGGCAACTGCGCCGCGTCGCTCGTCCAGGGCGTGCACTACTACGCCGACGCCGACCCGGCCGCGCGGGTGCCGGGTCTGATGCACGTCGACTTCGGCGGCTATCACGTCCGTGACCTCGAGTTCGTGGCGGCGTTCGACGTCGACGCCAAGAAGGTCGGCCAGGACCTCGCGGACGCCATCAGCGCCTCCGAGAACAACACCATCAAGTTCGCCGACGTGCCGCCGACCGGCGTCACCGTCCAGCGCGGGCACACCTACGACGGTCTCGGGCGCTACTACCGCGAGATCATCACCGAGGCGGACAGCGACCCGGTCGACGTGGTCTCCGCGCTGCGCGAGGCCCGCGCCGACGTGCTCGTCTCCTACCTGCCCGTGGGCAGCGAGGACGCCGACAAGTTCTACGCGCAGTGCGCCATCGACGCCGGCGTGGCCTTCGTCAACGCGCTGCCGGTGTTCATCGCGTCGGACCCGGAGTGGGCGCAGAAGTTCACCGACGCCGGCGTCCCGATCGTCGGCGACGACATCAAGTCGCAGGTGGGCGCCACGATCACCCACCGCGTGCTGGCGAAGCTGTTCGAGGACCGCGGCGTGCACCTCGACCGCACGATGCAGCTCAACGTCGGCGGCAACATGGACTTCCAGAACATGCTCGAGCGCGAGCGCCTGGAGTCGAAGAAGACCTCGAAGACCCAGTCCGTGACCTCGCAGATCGACCGCGACATGGGCAAGGGCAACGTGCACATCGGCCCGTCGGACCACGTGCCGTGGCTCGACGACCGCAAGTGGGCGTACGTGCGCCTCGAGGGCCGCGCCTTCGGCGACGTGCCGCTCTCGCTCGAGTACAAGCTCGAGGTGTGGGACTCCCCGAACTCCGCGGGGATCATCATCGACGCCGTCCGCGCCGCGAAGATCGCCGCCGACCGCGGCATCGGCGGCCCGCTGCTCGCGCCGTCGTCGTACTTCATGAAGTCGCCGCCGGAGCAGTACCGCGACTCGGTCGCCTACGACCGCGTCGAGGAGTTCATCCGCGGCGAGCGCGGCCCGGCCTGACGGTCGGTTCGCGCTGGTGGTTTCCGACCGAAGGGCCCCTTCGATCGGCTAGATCGGCGAAGGGTGACCTCGGTCGGAACGCCGAGGGGCACCGGGTGGTGAGCGAAGGGCCCCTTCGGTCGGCTGGATCGACCGAAGGGGCCCTTCGCTCGTCACGGGGCCAGCAGGTCAGGCCGCCGAGCTGCGCAGGGCTCGCAGCTCCTCGAGAGCAGCACGGAGCTTGCGGCGCACGCCGTCCGGATCCTCGCGCAGCTCCTTCGGGGTCACGGGGACGACGACGTAGCCGGCCGCCGTGAGCTCGCCCTGGCGGCGCATGGTCGCGTCGTAGGTCTCGAGGTCGGCGTGGTGGGCGAACGAGTGGACCTCGATGACGAGCGGGACCCCGTCGACCAGTCCGTCGACCGTGGCGAGGCGAGAACCGTCCGCTCGTCGCAGCTCGGCGTTCCAGTGCACGGTGGGGAAGTCGTCCATGCCGAGCACCAGCTCGCGCAGCCACGCCTCCGCGGCCGACCGGATGCCGTCCTCGAGCTCGGCGATCACCGTTCGGACCAGCGCCGTGCCCCGACACGACCCCTTCTCGATCTCCGCCCGGAGTGCGGGGACCGCGACCATGCGCCGCTGGACGGCTTCGCAGAGCAGGGCGCGGACCTCGTCGATGCGCACCAGGCGACGCGCGCCGTCGAGGAGGGCCCGGGGCAGCGAGGCACAGCGGATCCCGTCGAGAACCCGGGACGTCGGCATCCGGGTCGTGCGCTCGACCACCAGGAAGCCCTCGGATCGCCGCCGGTTCCCGTGCTCGACGAGGACGTGAACCTCCTCGTGGTCCGGCACCCGCTCCAGCCCGTGGAGCCGGCAGGCGGCGAGCCCGGTGACGAGGGCGTCGTCGCCGGCGGCGAGCAGGGCGGCGACGAGGCGCTGGTGGACGGTCAGCGCTCCCCGGGCGAGCGCCACGAGGCCGAGGAGTGGGTGCCACCAGGGGCCGCCCGCCTTGCGGCAGCGGAAGGCGATGGTGCTCGGCGGGACACCGAGCGCGCGGAGATCACGGACGAGGATGAGGCCGTCCGGGGCGGCAGCGCTGACCGCGTCCCAGTCGACCCGTGCACGACGAGGCATGCCTGGTTCGACGCAGCAGCGAGGCGTTCGGCTCCCGTTTCGAGCGAAGGGAACCTTCGGTCGGAACGAGCGCGGCGGGGCGGCCCTGATTCCGCGGCTTCTGGCGACCGGAGGCATGCTCCGCCGGTTCCGGCGAAGGGCACCCCTCGCTCGTCTACCCGAGCGAAGGTGCCCTTCGGTCAGCGCCTCGGGCCCCCGTGCGCCGGCACCACAGCGCGCGCCGTTCCGGCGAAGGGTGCCCCTCGCTCATCTATCCGACCCGAGGTGCCCTTCGGTCGAAACCCCCGGGCCCGGCGCCCTTCCGCGTCAGCGGACGATGTTGACCAGGCGTCCCGGGACGACGATGACCTTGCGCGGGTCCGCGCCCGCGAGGAGCTCGGCCACCTTGGCGTCGGCCAGTGCCGCCGAGCGGACGTCGTCCTCACCGGCGGCCGCCGGCACGGTGATCCGCGAGCGGACCTTCCCGTTGACCTGGATGGGGTACTCGACGGAGTCCTCGACGAGCAGGTCCGGGTCGGCCTCGGGGAACGGGGCGTACGCCAGCGTCTGCGGGTGGCCCAGCCGCGACCACAGCTCCTCGGCCAGGTGCGGGCACAGCGGCGCGAGCAGGAGCACCAGCGGCTCGATCACCGACCGCGGGCTGCCGCCGTTCGGGTAGGTCTTCGTCAGGTGGTTCGTCAGCTCGATGAGCTTGGCGACGGCGGTGTTGTAGTGCATCGCCGGCAGGTCGGTGCGCACGCCGTCGATCGCCTTGTGCAGGGCGGTGAGCGTGTCGCGGTCGGGCTCGGCGTCGGAGACGCGCAGCTCGCCGGTCTGCTCGTCGATCACCAGGCGCCACACGCGCTGCAGGAAGCGGTGCGAGCCGACGACGTCGCGCGTCGACCACGGCCGCGACGCCTCCATCGGCCCCGTCGACATCTCGTAGAGCCGGAAGGTGTCGGCCCCGTAGGCCTCGCACATCTCGTCGGGCGTCACCACGTTGCGCAGCGACTTGCCCATCTTCCCGTACTCCTGGCGGACGGGCTCACCGTTCCACGTGAATCCGGTCGGCGAGGAGGAGTCCTCGGCGACCTCCTCGGCGGGCACGTACACCCCGCGCGCGTCCGTGTAGGCCCAGGCCTGGACGTAGCCCTGGTTGAACAGCCGCCGGAACGGCTCCGACGACGACACGTGGCCGAGGTCGAAGAGCACCTTGTGCCAGAACCGCGAGTACAGCAGGTGCAGCACGGCGTGCTCGACGCCGCCGACGTAGAGGTCGACGCCGCCGGGGTCGCCGGGCGCGCGCGGGCCCAGCCAGTACCGCTCGACGTCGGGGTCGACGAAGCGCTGCTCGTTGTGCGGGTCGAGGTAGCGCAGGTAGTACCAGCACGAGCCCGCCCACTGCGGCATCGTGTTCGTCTCGCGCAGGTACTCGGCGAAGCCGCGCTCGGGGTCCGAGGGCAGGTCTGCGGAGAACGACACCCAGTCGGTCGCGCGGGCCAGCGGCGACTCCGGCGAGGAGTCGCGGTCGTCGGGCGCGAACGACTTCGGCGCGTAGTCCTCGACGTCGGGCAGCACCACGGGCAGCGACGACTCGGGCAGGCCGCGCGGGATCGACGGTCCGCCGTCGGTCTCGCCCTCGGCGGCGTACGCGATCGGGAACGGCTCGCCCCAGTAGCGCTGGCGGGAGAACAGCCAGTCACGCAGCTTGTACTGCACCACCGACTCGCCGGCGCCCCGGCCCGACAGCCACGCGACGATCGCCGCCTTGGCCTCGTCGACGTCCAGCCCGTCGAGGCTGACCTCGTCGTTCGCGGAGTTGATCGCCGCGCCGGCGCCGGTGTACGCCTCGCCGTCGAAGTCCTCCGGCGGCTGCACCGTGCGGCGGATCGGCAGGCCGAAGACCGTCGCGAAGTCCCAGTCGCGCTGGTCCTGGCCGGGCACCGCCATGATCGCGCCGGTGCCGTAGCCCATGAGGACGTAGTCGGCGACGAAGACCGGCAGCGGCTCGCCGTTGACGGGGTTGGTCGCCCAGGCGCCGGTGAACACGCCGGTCTTGTCGCGGGCCTCCTGGCGCTCCAGATCGGAACGGGAGGCGACGACGCGGCGGTAGCCCTCGATCGCCTCCGCGGGGGTGGCGGCGCCGCCGGTCCAGCGGCCGTCGAGCTCCTCGCCGGTCGGCGGCGACGGCCAGGCGGCGGGCGTCAGCGCGTCGACCAGCGGGTGCTCGGGCGCCAGGACCATGTAGGTCGCGCCGAACAGCGTGTCCGGGCGGGTGGTGAACACCTCGATGGGCGGCACCGATGGTCCGGCTCCGCTGCGCTCCGCGTCCGGCGCGCCGACGTCGAACCGCACCTGCGCACCCTGCGAGCGCCCGATCCAGTTGCGCTGCATCGTCTTGACCGAGTCCGGCCAGTCGACGCCGTCGAGATCGTCGGCCAGGCGGTCGGCGTACGCGGTGATCCGCATCATCCACTGGCGCAGGTTGCGCCGGAACACGGGGAAGTTGCCGCGCTCCGAGCGCCCGTCGGCGGTGACCTCCTCGTTGGACAGCACCGTGCCCAGCGCCGGGCACCAGTTCACGGGCGCGTCGGCCAGGTAGGCCAGGCGGTGGTCGTCGAGGACGCGGTCCTGCTCGGGGCGCGACAGCGTCGTCCAGTCCCGGCCGTCGGGCAGCGCGCGGATGCCCGCGCGCAGCTCGTCCTCGAGCTCGGTGATCGGGCGGGCGCGGCCGGCCTCGGTGTCGTACCAGGAGCCGTGGATCTGCAGGAAGATCCACTGCGTCCACCGGTAGAAGTCGACGTCGGTGGTGGACACCGACCGGTGCTGGTCGTGCGCCAGGCCGAGCTGGCGGATCTGGGCGCGGTAGCGGGCGATGTTCGCCTCGGTGGTGGTGCGCGGGTGCGTGCCGGTCTGCACCGCGTACTGCTCGGCCGGCAGCCCGAACGCGTCGAACCCCATCGTGTGCAGCACCGTGCGCCCCTGCATGCGCAGGAAGCGGCCCAGGACGTCGGTGCCGATGAACCCCAGCGGGTGCCCGACGTGCAGCCCGGCGCCGGACGGGTAGGGGAACATGTCCATCAGGTAGAACTTCTCGCCCGCCGGCGCCGGGCCGTCCGCCGACGGGTTGGCCACGGCGAACGTGTCCGCCGACTCCCAGTGGTCCTGCCAGCGCCGCTCGATCTCGTTCGCGAGCGCGGCGGTGTAGCGGTACGGCGGTGCGCCGTTGCCGCCGCTGTCGGCGCGGCTCGCCACCTCGGGCTCGGCGGTCACGGCTTCCTCCTGGGATCTCGAGCTGGGGTCCTCCCGCGGGGAGCCCGCAGCCGGGTCCGGCGCCGCACGACGGGGCACCGCGGATCCCTGCGAGGACGCATCGAGCCTACTCTGGGGGTGTGATCGTCCCGGCCCTGGTCCTGGCGGCGGCGGCCCTGGTGGTGGGGGGCGCCGGCGTCCTCGCGCTGTTCCACCGCCTGCCCCGCAACCGCGTCCTCGGCGTGCGCACCGTGTGGACCATGGGCAGCGTCGACGCCTTCCGCCGCGCCAACCGGGCCGCGGCGCCGGCCTTCGTCGGCGCGGGCGTCGCCGGGCTCGTCGGCGCGGGGGCCGCACCGGCCGCCGCGACCACCGGCGCGGGCGTGACGATGCTCGTGCTCGGCGCCCTGGCGCTGGTCGGTCTGCTCGGCGCCGGGGGCGTCGCGGGGTCGCGGCTCGCGGACGCGGAGCACGCCGAGAACGACGCGCTCATGGCGCTGCCGGCGACGCCGTGCACGGCGGTCGTGCCCGAGGAGTCCCCCGTTCCGGATGACGACTGCGCGCCGACCCCGTCGGGTCTGTGCGGCGGCTCGTGCGCGATCTGCCCGCGGGCCTGACTACCAGCCCCAGGTGCCCGGCGCGCCCTTGAACGGGCCGACGACGTCGGCGGTGATCCAGCCGCCGTAGAAGCCGCCGGGCTGGGGCTCGACGCGCTCGCCGTCGAGGGTGATCTCGTCGAACGGGGCGGGGTAGAGCGCGACACGGTCGGCGAGCTCCGGGTAGACGGTGCTCACATCGTCCTCCGGGTACCACCAGCCCACGTCGGTCAGCGGCACCGCGCCCGGCACGACGATGTCGACGTAGCGCGCGGTCCCCTTCCACTCGCAGACCGTGCGCCGCTGCGCCGGGTGCAGGACACCGTCGGTGAACGCCGTGCGCGGGAGGTACCAGGTCGGCGGGTGGCTGGTCTCGAGCACGCGGACGAGGTCGTCGGAGTCGGCGACGACGGTGCCGGCGTGCGTCACCACCGCGCGGCGGCGGACCGCCTCGGCGCGGGGTGGACGGGGGTAGTCCCACACCGACTCCTGGCCGGGACCGGGTTCGACGCGTCGCACACCGCCGACGGTAGGCACGGACCGCCGCGCGAGCAGCGCGAACGGGGCCTTCGCGCGCAGAGAAGCCGCGAACGTCCCGTTGAGCACGCCGATAGGGCGCTCGCCGCGGAGCCGGGGCCGCGCCTAGTTCCGGCGCGGCTCGGTGACGTGGGTCGCGAGGAGGGCCAGCGGGACGCCCTGGCGGCGCAGGACGCCGCCCCAGAGGTCGTAGCCGGCGGGGGCGAGGACGTCGTCGGGCAGGGCCGGGACGACGTACCAGTCGCCGCGGCCGATCTCGCCGTCGAGCTGGCCGCGGTCCCAGCCCGAGTAGCCGGCGAAGACGCGCAGGCCGCGGACGCGGGGGGCGAGGTCGTCGGGGTCGCCGTCGAGGTCCACGAGCGCCACGGGGCCGCGCACGCCGACGACGCCGCCGGTGCTCGCCGGGTCCTCGCCGGTGCGCAGGGCCGCGAGGCACAGGGCGGTGCGCTGCTCGACCGGGCCGCCCACGAAGACCGCGTTCGGGCTGGTCGTGTGCGGGTCCCAGCCGGGGAGCACGTCGCCGACCGACACCTCGCTGGGGCGGTTGAGCACCACGCCGAGGGTGCCGGCGGGCCGGTGGTCGATCACGAAGACGACCGAGCGCGCGAAATTGGGGTCGGTCAGGGTCGGGGAGGCCACGAGCAGCGTCCCCGCCTCGACCTCGGCCTGCTGATGTTCACCCACACCACTGGCCACGCACCCCATCGTCGCACCGGCGCACCGCGGCGCGGCAGGCACGTCCGGCCCTGCGCCGCCCGCCGCGACGGAGAGGGGGGACGGGCCACCGTCGTGCCCCGACCGGGCGACACCCCGACGACGCATACCCGACACCGCGCCCCGGACCGTGCTCGCCGCGGACCGCGTAGCGTGGACGCCCGTGTCCGTCGCTTCCGGTCCGACCGCTCCCGCGGCCACCGGCGCGACCCCGGCACGCGGGCCGCTGCGCCGGCTGCGCGAGCTGCTCGTCCACCCCGGCTTCGGCAAGCTCCTGACGGTCCGGCTCGCCGCGCAGTGGGGCGACGGCGTGTTCCAGGCGGCGCTCGGCGGGCTGGTGCTGTTCAGCCCCGAGCGCGAGGCCGACCCGGTCATGGTCGCCCTGGGCGTGGCGACCGTACTGCTGCCCTACTCGCTCATCGGCCCGTTCGCCGGCGCGCTGCTCGACCGGTGGGACCGGCGCCGCGTCATGATCGTCGCTGGCGCCCTGCGCGGGGTGCTGACGCTGATCACGGCGGCGGTGGTCCTCGCCGGGGTCACCGGGCCGGGGCTCTACCTCGGCGCGCTGGCGACGATCGGCGTGAGCCGGTTCATCCAGGCCGGGCTCTCCGCGGCGCTGCCCCACGTGGTCGCCGAGGAGCACCTGATCGGCGCGAACTCCCTGGTCACGACGTCGGGAGCGGTCGCCGCGGCGATCGGCGCCGGCTGCGCGATCGGGATCCGCGGGATCATCGGCCCCGAGGACGCGAACGCGGCGTGGACGACGTCGGTGGCCGCCGTCGGCTCGCTGATCATCGTGCTCGTGGCCGCGACGATCGCCCGCGGCTCGCTCGGCCCCGACGAGCGCAGCGAGGCCGCCCAGGCGCTGCGGGCCGTCGCGCACGGCCTCGTCGACGGCGCCCGGGCGGCCCGCGACGCCCCCGGCGTGCTGGCCGCGTTCGGCGCCGTCGCCGCCCACCGGCTGGCCTTCGGCATCACGACGCTCGTGGTGATGCTGCTGATGCGGAACTCGCTGACCGACGTCGGGCCGCTCAAGGCCGGGATCGCCGGGCTGGGCGAGGTGGTGGCCGCGGTGGCCGCCGGCCTCGGCGTCGCGGCGGTGGTGACGCCGTGGCTCAGCGGGCGGATCGGGCGCACCGGGACCATCCGCGTGATGCTCGTGCTGGCCGCGGTCGCCCTGCTCGGGCTCGGGCTGCCCATGACGCTGCCGACGGTGCTCGCCGGGTCGTTCGTGCTCGGGCTCGTCGGGCAGGCGATCAAGCTCTGCTCGGACGCCGCGGTGCAGCGCGAGGTCGGCGACGACGTGCGCGGGCGGGTGTTCTCGCTGTCGGACACCACCTTCAACGTCACCTACGTGATCGCCGTGGCCGGCGCGGCGTTCCTCTGCCCGCCCAGCGGGCGCTCGCCGCTGCTGCTGGTGCTGGCCGCCGCCATCTACCTGCTCGGGCTGGTGGTGCACGAGCTCGCGATCCGCTGGCAGAACGCTCACGGCGGCATCCAGCCCGCCGCGCCCTCACCGACCAGCGTGTCCACCGCGCCGTCGCCGTCGGTGTCGACGAGCAGCACGTCCCAGCGCGCCGACGGCGAGCCCGGCTCCGACGACAGGTAGGCGAGCTCGGCGCGCCCGTCGCCGTCCGCGTCGACCAGCAGCTGCTCGGCGCGCCCGTCGCCGTCGAGGTCGCACACCACCTCCGCGCCCGCCTCATGGTCGGCGTCCACCGCCACCCCGTCGAGCACGCCGTCGCCGTCGGTGTCGAGCGCCGCCGTGGCCTGCGCGGACCGGCCGCGGACGTCGGCCCAGGTCAGCGTCGCGCCCGCCGGCTCCGCGCCGGGGAGCTCCGCGCGGGTGTCCCACAGCCCGCGGCCCGACGGGTCGGTGTAGGCGTGGTCCGGGCGGCCGTCGTCGTCGAGGTCGAGCACCGAGTGGTCGGCGACGCCGTCGCCGTCGGCGTCCCACAGGGCGTCGTCGACCCGGCCGTCGCCGTCGAAGTCGAGGGCGACGGCGTCGCGGGCGCCTGCCGGGCCCAGGTCGAGGTCGGCGGGGGAGACGTGGCGGTGCACCGGGCCGTCCCCGGTGCCGAAGACGTAGGCCAGAGAGGTCACACCCGGTTCGACGCAGGCGTCAGCTCTCCGGTTCCGTGCCGATCCCTTCTTCGGCAGCCCACCGCAGCAGCTCCTCGCTGGCCTCGTCGTGGTCGAGCGGCCCGCGCTCGAGCCGGACGTCCTTGAGGTGGCGCCACGCCTTCCCGACCAGCGGCCCCGGCGGGATCCCGAGCAGCTCCATGATCGCGTTGCCGTCGAGGTCCGGGCGCACACGCGCCAGGTCCTCCTCCTCGGCGATCCGGGCGATGCGCTCCTCGAGGTCGTCGTAGGAGCGCTGCAGCGCCGCGGCCCGGCGCTTGTTGCGGGTCGTCGAGTCGGACCGCACGAGCTTGTGCAGCCGCTCGAGCAGCGGACCGGCGTCGGTGACGTAGCGGCGGACGGCGGAGTCGGTCCACTCGCCCTTGCCGTAGCCGTGGAAGCGCAGGTGCAGGAACACGAGCTGCGCGACGTCCTCGATGACCTGCTTCGGGTAGCGCAGCTCGCGCAGCCGCTTGCGCGTCATCTTGGCGCCGACCACCTCGTGGTGGTGGAAGCTGACGCGGCGCCCGGGCTCGACTTTGCGGGTCGCGGGCTTGCCGATGTCGTGGAGCAGGGCGGCCAGCCGCAGGACCAGGTCGGGGCCGTCGGTCTCCCGTCCGATCGCCTGCTCCATGACCGTCAGCGAGTGCTCGTAGACGTCCTTGTGCTGGGCGTGCTCGTCGATCTCCAGGCGCATCGCCGGGACCTCGGGCAGCACGACGTCGGCGAGCCCGGTGTCGACCATGAGCTCGATGCCCCGCCGCGGGTACGCGCCGAGCAGCAGCTTCGAGAGCTCGGCCTGCACCCGCTCGGCGGTGATCCGCGCGAGCTGCGGCGCCATCTCGGTCATGGCCTCCTGCACGCGCGGCGCGACCTCGAAGCCCAGCTGCGCGACGAAGCGGGCCGCGCGCAGCAGGCGCAGCGGGTCGTCGCCGAAGGAGGTGCGCGGGTCGGTCGGGGTGTCGAGGACGCCGCGGGCCAGCGCCGCGAGGCCGCCGTACGGGTCGACGAACGTGCGGTCGGGCAGGGAGAGCGCCATGGCGTTCGCGGTGAAGTCGCGGCGCACGAGGTCGCCCTCGACGGTGTCACCGAACGCGACCACGGGGTTGCGGGTCACGCCGTCGTAGGCGTCCGCGCGGAACGTCGTGATCTCGCAGGTCACGCCCTGGCGGACCGCGCCGACCGTGCCGTAGGCGATGCCGGTGTCCCAGACGGCGTCGGCCCACCCCGACACCAGGCGCTGGATCGCGTCGGGCCGCGCGTCGGTGGTGAAGTCCAGATCCGTGGAGAGCCGGCCCAGCAGCGCGTCGCGCACGCTGCCGCCGACGAGGTAGAGGCGGTGGCCGGCGTCGGCGAACCGCTGCGCGAGCTCGTCCGCCACGGGGGAGTAGCTCAGCATCTCGACCACCGCCGCGTGATCGGCGCCGGTCGTGGACGTAGGAGCGGGCGCGGGTCCGGGCACGACAGGACAGAGTACCGCGCGGGGGTGCGGCCACCCCGACGGCGGGATGTCCGGAGCGCGACACCCGCGCGTCGACCGGCCGACAGATCCCCGTCACCGCGGGGGCGCCGTACGATCGCGGGCGTGTCCAGCCCGTCCCGCCGGTCCGGCGACCGGCGACGGCGGGGCTCCCGGCGGCGGATGCGCACGGTCGACGAGACCTCGGCGGGAGGCCTCGTCGTCGACGCCGCCGGCACCAGCGCGGCCCTCATCGGCCGCCTCGACCGTCGCGGGCGCCTGCTGTGGTCGCTGCCGAAGGGCCACCTCGAGGAGGGCGAGACCGCGGAGCAGGCCGCCGTGCGCGAGGTCGAGGAGGAGACCGGCATCACCGCGTCCGTGCGGGCGTTCCTCGGCAGCATCGACTACTGGTTCGTGGCCGAGGACCGCCGCATCCACAAGACGGTGCACCACTACCTGCTGCGGGCCCACGGCGGCGAGCTGTCCGACGCCGACGTCGAGGTCACCGAGGTGGCGTGGGTGCCGCTCGGCGAGCTCGACTCCCGCCTGGCCTACGCCGACGAGCGGCGTCTGGTACGCCGCGCCACCCAGATCCTGGAGGAGTCGGCGTGAGCCCTCCCCGCCGTCCGCGGGGACTCCGTCGTGCGCCGCGGGCCCTCGGGTCGGGCGTCGTGCTCGCCCTGGTGGGCCTGCTGTTGGCCCTGCTCGCCCCGCCGGCGGCGACCGCCGCGCCCGAGGAGGCCGAGGAGGCCGACCCGGCCCCGGTGACGGTCGTGCTCGACACCATGGCGCCCCGGGTGGTCACCGCCGACGGGCCGCCCGAGCTGGTCGTCGGCGGCCGCGTCGTCAACACCTCGGCGGTCACCGCGCGTGACGTCGAGGTCCGCCTCGAGCGCGGCGCGGCCTTGACCGGCAGCCGGGCGGCCCTGGGCGCGCTCGAGGGCGACGGGCTCGGCGGCGCCGTGCGCACCCCGCCGGTCGACGTCGCACCGCAGATCGCCCCGGGGACCGAGGCGTCGTTCCTCGTGCGGGTGCCGCTGACCGGCCCCGGGTCGCTCGGGATCGCCGCGACGGGTGTGCACCCGCTGCTCGTGGGCGTGGACGGCTCGCTGGGCAGCGGCGGCGCGACCCGGCTCGGGGCGGTCCGCCTCCTGCTGCCGGTGGTCGGCGTCCCGGGCGGAGGACCGCCCGCGGCACCCCCGGTCGGCCGCGCCACCGGGCTCTCGCTGCTCTACCCCCTGGCCGACCGGCCGCGCCGCGTCCCCGTCCTGCCCGGCGCGCCGACGCTGCTCAGCGACGACGACCTCGCCGCCTCGTTCGCCCCCGGCGGCCGCCTCGCCGGCCTCGTCGACGCGCTGGCCCGCGCGGCACCACCCGGCTCGGCCGCCGCCCGCTCGGTGTGCCTGGCCGTCGACGCCGACCTGCTGGAGACCGCGCAGGCGATGGCCGCCGGCTACGAGGTCCGCACGCCCGGGGGCGGGACGGCACCCGGGGCGGGCGCGGAGGCGGCGGGCCGGTGGCTCGACGCCGTGCGCACCCAGGCCCGCGGGCGCTGCGTGACCGCCCTGCCCTACGCCGGCACCGACCTCGTCGCCACGGCGCGCGGCGACCAGCCCGGCCTCACCGCCGCGGGCGTCGACACCGGAACCCGGCGGGTCGCCGCCATCCTCGGCACGACGCCGGTCCCCGGCACCGTCTGGCCCCCCGGCGGCGTCGTCGACGAGCGCACCCTCGGCGACCTCGCAGGCGCCGGCACCCGGACCGTGCTCCTCGACGGCGACGCGCTCGACGGCACGCTCCCCGCCGGCGGGCTGGCCCGGCTCCCCGGCGGGACCACCGCGGTCACCCTCGACCCGGTCGCCGCGGAGGCGCTCGGCCCGCGCGACGACGACCGGGGCGGCTCCACCAGCCCCGCCGGCACGCCCGGGGCGCTCGCCGCCCAGGACGCGCTCGGCGTGCTGGGCCTGCGCGCCCTGCAGACCGCGCCCGCGACCGGGGCACCGCCCGTCGAGGTCGTCGCCCCGCCCACCGACTGGGCCGCGAGCGGCGCCGAGGCGAGCGCGCTGCTCGCGGGCGTCGACGACCTCACCCGCCTCGGCCTCGCCCGCCCCGTCGACCTCGGGAGCCTCGTCGGCCCGGCCGGCGCCGGCACCCCGCTGCCCGGGGCCACCCTCGCGACCCCGGCCCGCGAGGTCGACGCGGTCCAGGCCTCGGTCGTGGCCCGGGCCGCCGCGGTCCGCGACCGGCAGCGCGAGCTGCTCGCCGCCACCGAGCGCGACGGCGTCGGCGCCCCCTCGCCCGGCGACTTCGTGGAACCGCTCACCGACGGCGTCCTGCGCAGCCTCTCCGCCGCGTGGCGCGGCGACCCCGCTGTCCAGGACGCCCAGGTCGGCGCCGTCGAACGGCAGGTCGACGAGCTGCGCGGGGCGGTGCGGGTCGTCCAGCCGTCCGGGTCGTACTCGCTGGGCACCAACGACGCCCCGCTGCTGCTCACGGTGGAGAACCGCCTGCCGGTGGCCGTGCGCGTGCAGGTGGTGCTCGAGCCCACGAACGGCCTGCGCACCGCGCCGCTGCCCGTCGTGACCGTGCCCGCGTTCGGCAGCCGGCAGGTGCAGGTCGAGGTCGAGGTCACCCGCGCGGGCCAGTTCCAGGTGGACGCGCAGGCCCGGACACCGGGGGGTGAACCTCTCGGGCCCACGGCTCGTCTGCTGCTGCGATCGACGGCCTACGGCACGATCACGGTGTGGTTGACCGCGTCCGCAGCCGTCGTGCTGGTGATCCTGGCGAGCGTCCGGATCGCTCGCCGGGTGCTGGCGGCCCGGCGCGACCGGAGGTCCCGCCGCAGGCACCGTCGCGGACCCCCGACGGGCCCGGAGGAGCCGGACCTCCCGACACGCGAGCTGCAGAGACGGTGACCGCCCGCGACCCGGGCCGCCGGCCGGACGACGCCGACGTCCCCGCCGACGTCCCCGCCGACGTTCCCGCCGACCGGGTCGGGAGCGGGCGCGAGGCCGACGCGGCTCCCGAGGTCGTCCCCCCGCCGCCCCCACCCGCCCACGGCGACGTGCCGCCCGTCCGCCCGGGCGGGCTCGGCGAGCCGGCCCACGGCCGCGGCGGCCCGGCGCCGGGCGCGCCGGCCCCGCCGCTGCCCGGTGCTCCCCAGGGACCGCCGCCCGGGGGGCCCCAGGGTCCGAGGCCCCCGGGGCCTCCCCAGCACCGGCCCCGCCAGGGGCCGCCCCCGCCCGGCCCGCCGCGGCCCCCGCCGGGAGCACCCCAGCCACCCCAGGGCCCACCGCCCGGTGCGCCACCTGTTCCGCCGCCCGGTCCGCCGCGGGGCCCGTCGGGGCCGAACGGGCCAGGACGCGCCGGCCCACCGCCGGCCGGCCGGCCCAGCGGCCCGGGAGCACCCGGGGGCGCTCCACTGCCCCCACGTCCACCCGGCTCGCCCCCCGGCGCCGCCGCGGACGAGGCGTCCACCACCGGCCTGACCGCGCCCACCGCCGCGGTCGAGGCCGTGGACATCGCCGACGCGGAGGACCTCACGGCGACCGTGCCGGGCGGCCCGGTCGTCGACCCGCACCGGACCGAGGCCCTGCGCGCCGACCCCCTCAACGAGCGGACCGTGCGCACCGCGCGCCCGGCCCCGCTCGCGTCGTGGAGCTACGGCGGCTCGGCCGACGAGACCGTGCTGCTCCCGCGCGCACCCCTCGAGGACGGCGCGCCCGCGGTCCCGAAGCCGCGCGACCCCGCGGACGACTCGGGCCGCGACGACAAGGCGCTCGTGAAGGCCTCGGGCGGCATGGCCGTCGCGACCCTCGTGAGCCGCCTCACGGGGTTCCTGCGCACGCTCGGGCTGACCGCGATCGTCGGCCTCAACCTCGTCGGCAGCTCGTTCAACGTCGCGAACACCCTGCCGAACATCATCTTCGAGCTCCTGCTCGGCGGGGTGCTGACCAGCGTCGTCATCCCCGTGCTCGTCCAGGCCGCGAAGGAGGACGGCGACCGCGGCGACGCGTTCGCCCAGAAGCTGCTCTCCGGCGCGACCGTGGGCCTGCTCGTCGCCACGACGCTCGCGACGGTCGCGGCGCCCCTGCTCATCCGCCCCTACCTGGACCCGAGCGTCGACGTCGACCTCGCGGTGGACTTCGCCTACCTGCTCCTGCCGCAGATCTTCTTCTACGGCATGGGCGCCCTGTTCGGCGCGATCCTCAACTCGCGGGCCAACTTCGGCCCGGCCGCCTGGGCGCCCGTGCTCAACAACCTCGTGGCGCTCGTCGCGCTGGGGATCTACGCGGTGCTCCCGTCGCCGCCCGAGGGCATCTCGACCACCCAGCTGCTGGTCCTCGGGATCGGCAGCACGCTCGGCATCGTCGTACAGGCCGTCGTGATGCTCCCGGCGATGCGCCGCGTCGGCTTCCACTGGAAGTGGCGCTTCGGATGGGACCGCCGCCTCTCGGCGTTCGGCGGCCTCGCCGCCTGGGTCGTCGGGTACGTGCTGGTCAGCCAGGTCGGGCTCGCCGCGATCCTGCGGGTGGCGTCCGGCTCCGACGAGGGCGGGCCGGCCATCTACAGCTACGCCTGGCTGCTCATCCAGGTGCCCTACGGCGTGCTCGGCGTGTCGCTGCTGACCGCCCTCATGCCCCGGATGAGCGCCGCCGCCGCGAACGGGCGCACCGACCAGGTCGTCGCCGACCTCTCGCTCGGCACGCGGCTGTCGACGGTGACGCTGCTGCCGATGAGCGCCCTGCTCACGGTGTTCGGCTCGCAGCTGGGCATCGCGCTGTTCAGCGTCGGGCGCTCCGGCCCCGAGGGCGCCGCGTCGCTCGGCGGAGCCATGGCCGCGTCCGCCTTCGGCCTGCTCCCGATGGCCGTCGTCATGCTCCAGATGCGCGTGTTCTACGCGATGAACGACGCCCGCACGCCGACGCTCATCATGGTCGTCATCACGGCGCTCAAGGTGCCGATGGCGTACCTCTGCCCGGTGCTGCTGCCGCCCGAGCAGGTCGTGCTGGGCCTGGCCGGGGTCAACGCGTTCGGGTTCGTGGTCGGCCTCGTGGTCGGCAACATCTGGCTGCGCATCCGGCTCGGCAACCTGGACACCCGCCGGGTCCTGCGCACCTTCGTGCTCACCCTGCTGGCGTCGATCGTCGCGGTGCTCGTGGCCGTGCTGTGCGTGACGCTGCTGGAGCGGGTCCTCGGCGGGAGCACCTCGCTCGTCCTGCGGTCGTGGATCGTCCTCGTCACCGGTTCGGCGGTCTTCCTCGTGGTCGTCGCCGTGGCCATGCGGGTGCTGCGCGTCCCCGAGCTGGAGCCGGTGGTCTCCCGCCTGCGCCGCCTGTTGGGCCGACGGCGCGCACCCACCACCTGACGTTGGTCCGCGCGGGTGTCCCCGGGCAACCCGGATGCGGGCCCGGCGTCCCCCGAGGCGGCACGGGAGTCCCGTAGGCTCGCACGACGTCGAGGGGGAGGTGAGCAGGGTGGCCGGCGAATCGTCGGGGGACCGCACGCCCACGGGCCCCCCGCCCGAGCAGACCGAGGGCGCCGGCCAGGAGACGAACGGGCACGACGCGCCCGCGTCCCGCCCGCCGCGCCGCACCGGTGTGGGCATCGACGGTCCGACCATGCACGTGGCGCGCAGCGAGGCCCCGGCGTCGTCCGCCGCGCCCGAGAGCGGCTCCCCCGGCACGGGCACCGGCACCACCGCGACCCCGAACGGGTCGGGCGGGGGCGCCGGGCGCGCGCCGCGCGGCCCCGCCGCGCAGGGTCCCGGCCCGGGTCCCGGCCGCCCCGCCGGACCGTCGTCGGGGCCCGTGCCGGCACCGCCCCGCCGCCCCGGACGCGGACCGGGCGGCCCCGGCGGACCCGGTGGGCCGTTGCGCCCCGGGCCGTCGTCCGGCCCGCTGCCCGCCGCCGGGGCGCTCATGCCCGGCACCCTGCTGGCCGACCGCTACCGCCTCGTCGCCGAGGTGGGCCGCGACCGCAGCGCCGACGCCACCCTGTGGAAGGCGCGCGACGTCATGCTCGAGCGCGACGTCGCGATCACGCTGCTGGTCGGCTCGTGGCAGGGCGACGCGCGCGCGTCCGCGGCGCTGTCGCGGGCCACCCGCTCGGCGCACTTCGAGCACCCCCACGCCGCCCGCATCCTCGACGTCGTCCGGCCCGGCGGCAGCCCGCTGCCCCCCGGGGTGCTGGGTGCCGCGGTCGCCGAGTGGACGCCGGGGCGCGACCTCGCCGAGCTCGTCACCGACGGCCCGCTGCGCCCGAGCGCCGCGCTGCGCGTCATCGAGCCGCTCGCCGACGCGGTGGCCGCGGCGCACCGCTCCGGGCTCGTCCTGGGCCTCGACCACCCGCAGCGCGTGCGGGTCAGCGCCCGCGCGGCCACCCGCCTGGCGTTCCCGATGCCGCGCGGCGACGCCACGAACGCCGACGACGTCCACGGCCTCGGCGCCCTGCTCTACCTGCTGCTGACCGCGCGCTGGCCCGGCAGCGAGGGCGCCCGGACCCCGGCCGGTCTGCGGCCCGCGCCTCACGGCCCGGACGGCGAGCCGGTGTCGGCCCGCCAGCTGCGCCCCGACCTGCCCACCGAGCTCGCGGCGCTCGTCGACCGCACCCTCGACGAGGACGGCGGCATCCGGACCGCCGCCGCCGTGCACCGTCTCGTCACCCAGATGCGCGAGGGGCTCGAGGACGACGGCGTGCTGCTGCCGGTGCTCGAGGACGGGCAGACGATCGACGCCGACGACCCCACCGAGGTGTGGCACGACCACGCCGTCCCCGAGCCCGTCCCCGACCCCTCGCGCAAGCGCAAGCTGCGGGTCGGCGTCACGGCCCTCGTCCTGGCGACCCTCGCGATCCTCGGGTTCGTGACCTTCCAGATCGTGTCCGTGGTGGCGGGCGGCGGGCAGTCCGGACCGCCGGTCGTCGTGATCCCGCCCGAGACCTCGGCGCCCGCACCCGCGCCCGGCACGGCGGCTCCGGCACCCGCGCCGGCGCCGGCCCCGGGCGGACCGGTCCAGCTCTCCAGCGTCGCGGTGTACAGCCCGGCGGGCAGCCCGGACAACCCGACGCGGATCAACCGGGCCGCCGACAACGACCCGTCCACCACCTGGTCGACCTCGCAGTACCGCCAGCAGCTCCCGGGGCTCAAGCCCGGGATCGGGATGATGACCACCTTCACCGCGCCGGCCTCGGTGGCGGCGGTGACGGTGCAGTCGCCCAGCCCCGGCACGCGCATCGAGGTGCGGGCCGCGCCCGCCGCGGACGTGCCGGTCGACCGGACCCAGCTCCTCGGCTCCGGCACCGTCGAGGGCGACCAGCTCCGGATCCCCCTGCAGGCCGCGCCGCCGACCGGCAACCTGCTCATCTGGATCACCGCGCTGGGCCAGGACGACGACGACCGGTACATCAGCGAGCTGTCCGAGGTGACCATCGAGCGCGCGGGCCCCTGACCGGAGCCCCGACGAGCTTTCCGGAACGGCCCTCGGGACGGCGCGCCCGCGGCTAGCGTCCGCTCCGTGCCCGAGCCCGACCCGCGCAGCGACCGCGAGCTGCTCGCGGCGCACGTGGCGGGGCAGGCCGGGGCGTTCGACGAGCTCGTGCGCCGCTACGCCGAGCGCCTCTGGCTACTGGCCTTCCGCACGCTCGACCACCGCGAGGACGCCGCCGACGCCGTCCAGGAGACCTTCGTGTCGGCCCTGCGCAGCGCGCACCGCTACCGCGGGGAGTCCGAGGTGTCGACGTGGCTGCACCGCATCACCGTCAACGCCTGCCTCGACCGCATCCGGCGGCGCCGCACCCGCGCCGCCGAGCCGCTCGCCGGCCACGACCTGCCGACCCCCCGCGACGGCATCGACGACCACCTCACCCGGCTGACGGTCGCCGACGCCCTCGCGACCCTCCCGGACGGGCAGCGCCTCGCCGTGGTGCTCGTCGACGTCCACGGGTTCTCGATCACCGAGACGGCCGCGATCCTCGGGGTCCGGGAGGGCACCATCAAGAGCCGGTGCGCCCGGGCCCGCGGCCGCCTGGCCCTGCTGCTCGGTCACCTGCGGCCGCACGACGAGACCGGCGGGAACGCCGGGGGCGCCGGCGGCGTCCAATCCACGAGCGGACCGATCAGGCCGGCCCGGAGGGGAGGGGGACCGTGACCGACGACGACCACGACCTCGGCGACCTCGGCGACCTCGGCGACCTCGGCGACCTCGGCGACCTCGGCGACCCCGGCCCGGACCCCGACGACCCCGCGGTCGCCGCCGCCCTGGCGCGCACCCGCGCCGACCTCGCCGCCCACGGCGCCGCCACCCCGGCGATGCCCGCCGGGCTCGTCGGTGACATCGACCGGGCGCTCGCGGCGGAGCGCGGCGCGCCGTCCCCCGAGGGCGTCGGCGGCGGCCCGGGACGGTCCCGCCGCGTGCTCGTGGGCGCCGCGGTGGCCCTCGTCGCGGCCGCCGCCGTGCTCGCGGCTGTGGTGGCGTCCGTCACGGCCACGGACCCGCCCGACGCCCCGGCGCCGAGCGCCGCGCCGCTCCCGCCCCCCGGGACTCCCGTACTGAGCGGTGCCGACGGCGTGTCGGCCCTGCGCGCCGGGCTGGGCCGCGCCGACTACGGACCGCTCGCCGACCCCGGACGTCTCGCCGGCTGCCTCGCCGCGCACGGGGTCGCCCCGGACACACGACCGGCCGGCGCACGCCAGGTGGTCGTCGACGGCCGTGCCGGCGTGCTGCTCGTGCTGCCCACGGGCACGGCCGCGCGCTTCCGGCTGCTGGTCGTGGACCCCGGATGTGCGCCCGGGGCACCGCTCACCGTCTCCGACACGCTCGTCGGCCGGTGAGCGGGGTCGCGCGGGGAATCCTGCGGGGGCCCAGGACGTTGACGCCCACGTGAGCGACCACATCCACGACGTCATCATCGTGGGCTCGGGCCCGGCCGGGTACACGGCGGCGGTCTACGCCTCGCGGGCCCAGCTCGACGTGGTGGTGTTCGAGGGCAGCCAGTTCGGCGGCGCCCTCATGACCACCACGGGTGTCGAGAACTATCCCGGCTTCGCCGAGGAGATCCAGGGCCCCGAGCTGATGGACCAGATGCGCCGCCAGGCCGAGCGCTTCGGCGCGGTGCTGCGCCCCGAGGACGTCGACACGCTCGACCTCACCGGGGACGTCAAGTCCGTCCGTGCGCACGGCACCGAGTACCGCGCCCGCGCCGTCGTCCTCGCGATGGGCGCCCAGGCCCGCTACCTCGGTGTCCCGGGCGAGGAGAAGCTGCTGGGCCGCGGCGTCAGCGCCTGCGCCACCTGTGACGGCTTCTTCTTCCGCGACCACGACATCGTCGTGGTGGGCGGCGGCGACTCCGCGATGGAGGAGGCCACCTTCCTCACGCGGTTCGCCCGGTCGGTGACGATCCTGCACCGGCGCAGCGAGTTCCGGGCATCCGCGATCATGCTGGACCGCGCCCGCAAGGACCCGAAGATCACCATCCGCACGGACACGGTGGTCGAGGAGGTCCTCGGCGACACCACCGTCGAGGGCGTCCGGATCCGCAACACGCAGAGCGGCGAGGAGGAGACGCTGGCCGTCACCGGCTTCTTCGTCGCCGTCGGCCACGACCCGCGCTCGGGCCTCGTGCGCGACGCCGTCGAGACCGACGACGAGGGCTACGTCCGCGTGGCGCTGCCCGGCACCGGCACCAACCTGCCCGGCGTCTTCGCCTGCGGCGACCTCGTCGACCACACCTACCGCCAGGCCATCACGGCCGCCGGCAGCGGGTGCCAGGCCGCGATCGACGCGGAGCGCTGGCTCGCCGAGCAGGACTCGTCCGAGACCTCGCCGCCCCCCACCCCCGGGGTGGACGGCGCCGAGGTCGACGGCCTCGCCTCCATCGGTCCGCGCCGCAACGGTGGTTCGGTGGACGAGGGTTCGCCCGAGCCCGCCGGCGATGCCGTCCCCGCCCCGTCCTGATCCGCCCACCCAGCCTCCGGTCATACAGCCCGTCACCATCCCCTGGGAGAGGAAAGCCGCGATGAGCGCGCCCGTGAACGTCACCGATGCCACCTTCGCCGACGAGGTCCTGCAGAGCGACAAGCCCGTCGTCGTCGACTTCTGGGCGACCTGGTGCGGCCCCTGCAAGATGGTCGCGCCGGTCCTCGAGGAGATCGCCGCCGAGCACGGCGACAAGCTGACCGTGGCCAAGCTCGACATCGACCAGAACCCGGCCACCGCGCGGGACTACCAGGTCATGTCGATCCCGACCCTCCTGGTCTTCCAGGGCGGCAAGCCGGTCAAGCAGATCGTCGGCGCCAAGCCGAAGTCCGTCCTGCTCGACGACCTGTCCGACGTGCTGGCCTGATCCGGTCCACGTCCTCGGAGCAGGACCGTTCGTCGATCCCGGCGCCGGGTGACCGTCCCCTCGGACGGCCGCCCGGCGCCGTGGTGCGTCCGCCCGGCGAGCCCGAACCGTGACCCACGGGCGCCGGACGACATTGCCCCGCTTCACGGCGCGACGCCCCGGACAGGGCACAATGAGACGCCGGTGAAGCGCGACCACGCGTGGAGTCCGGACCCTGGACGGACGATCGGGAGCGAAGTGCATGCAGCTGCTGAGCCGCGGTGACGCCGGCCCGCCGGTCGCCGAGGTCCGTGCAGCACTCGAGGAGATGGGCATCCTCGAGCCGGCCGGACCCGGTCCGGCCCTGTTCGACGAGTTGCTCGAGCAGGCCGTGCGCATCTTCCAGCAGCGGCGAGGCCTGATCACCGACGGCGTCGTCGGACCCGCCACGTACCGCGCCCTGCGCGACGCGCGCTGGGCCCTGGGCGACCGGATGCTGCTGCTCAACACCCAGCAGCCCCTCACCGGGGACGACGTGTTCTCCCTGCAGGAGCGGCTCCTCGAGCTCGGGTACGACTCCGGGCGCGCCGACGGCGTCTTCGGCCGGCAGACCGAGCAGGCCCTGCGCAGCTTCCAGCGCGACTACGGCATGAGCCCCGACGGGATGTGCGGCCCGCGCACCCTGCGCCACCTCGGCTACCTGGGCCGCAAGGTCACCGGCGGCCGCCCGGGCCTGCTGCGCGAGCAGGAGCGCCTGCACCGCGCCGGGCCCCGGCTCTCGGGCAAGCGCATCGTCATCGACCCGGGCCACGGGGGCGCCGACCGCGGCGTCTCGGTGGGCCAGGGGCCCGAGGCCGTCACCGAGGCCGGGATCGTCGGCGACATCGCCCGCCGCCTCGAGGGCCGCATGGCCGCGGCCGGAATGGAGGCGCTGCTCTCCCACGGCCCGCAGGACTGCCCCAACGACGCCGAGCGCGCCGGGTTCGCCAACTCGGCGGGCGCCGACGTCGTGCTCTCCCTGCACGTCGACGCGAACGCCAGCCCGGCCGCCAACGGGCTCGCGGCGTTCCACTTCGGCACCGGCACCGGTGCCACCTCCACCGTCGGCGAGGCCCTCGCGGGCTTCATCCACCGCGAGCTCCTCGCCCGCACCCGCATGCTCGACTGCGGGGTGCACCCGCGCCCGTGGGAGCTGCTGCGGCTCACCCGCATGCCGGCCGTGCGCGTCGAGATCGGCTACCTCACCAACGACCGCGACCGCGCCGCCCTGCTCGACCCGGGCTTCCGCGACGTCGTCGCCGAGGGGATCCTCGTCGCGGTCAAGCGGCTCTACCTGCTCGGCCAGGACGACAAGCCCACCGGCACGTTCACCTGGGCCGAGGTCCTGCAGCGCGAGAGCAACCGGCCCGCCGGCGTCTGAGGCCCTGTCGTCCTCGGCGACGAGGAGACGGCCTGACAGCGCTCCTTCGTCGCGCTGCCCTGCCGTTCCCGCGCCTCCGTCGTCCTCGGCGACGAGGAGACGGGCCTCACGCCATGCCGCGCCTCAGTTCACGCGGGCCGGCGCCGCGGCCGGAGCCGTCGAGATCGTCACCGAGCCCAGCAGCTGGGCGATGGCGGCCTCGACGTCCTCCTTCCAGTTGAAGCCGGTGCGCAGCTCGTAGCGCATCCGCGGCCAGCGGGGGTGCGGCGCGACGGTCTTGAAGCCGACCGCGCGCAGGAACGCGGCGGGCAGCACGCAGGTCGGCGTGTCGAGGTCCGTGCGGCCGTGGCCCTCGGCACGCGGGCGGTCGGTGTCGTCGGCGAACGACTCGACGGCCTTGACCCCGCGGCGGGTGAGGTCGCGGACGACGTCCTGGACCAGCAGGCGCCCGATGCCCTCGCCGGCGAAGTCGGGCAGGACGTGCAGCCCGCAGAGGAGCACCGCGTCCGGCGACACGGGCGCCGTCGGGAAGGCCGCCGCGCGCGGCACGGCCGTCGGCGGGGCGTAGAACGCGAACCCGGCCGGGACGCCGTCGACGTGCGCGATGCGCCCGCACGAGCCCCACTCGAGCAGCACGCCGGAGACCCAGGCCTCCTTCTCGAGCTCGACGGTGCCGAACTCCTCCGCCTGGTCGCTCAGGTGCGGGGGGATCTCCCAGTAGACACAGCGACGGCACTGCTTCGGCAGCTCGTCGATGTTGTCGAGGGTGACCCCGACACAGGTGCGCGACACGCGTTCCGCCTTCCCCGACGTCCTCCGACCATGGGATCGGCCTCCGCTGCAACGCGTGCCCGACCGCCGTCCGCCGAGAGCCTACGGTCTCCGCTGCGGACGGTGCCCGCCACGGGGTCCCCCGGGTGGACGAACGACCCTCCGGAATCACCCGTTGTGCCCGGACCCTGGTGCCGGCCACCGCTCTCCGTCGATCTCAGGGCGCCCCCAGATCGACGCTGAGGCCCTGGACGATCAGTCCTGGGGTGAGGACCCCGAGGAGGGGTCCGGACCCATCAGACGCGCGATGCGCTCCAGATCGTCCACCGAGCCGAACTCGACGACGATCCGGCCCTTCCGCTGGCCAAGCTCGACCTTGACCCGGGTGTCGAAGGTGTCCGACAGCCGCTCGGCGAGGTCCTGGAGCCCCGGGGCGTGCATCGGCCGGCGGGCCGGGGCGCGCTTGCCCGTGTCCTTCTGCCCGCCGCGGGCCAGCGTGACCGCTTCCTCCGCGGCGCGCACCGACAGGCCCTCGGCGACGATGCGGGCCGCGAGCTCCTCCTGGGCGCCCGCGTCGTCCAGACCGAGCAGAGCGCGCGCGTGGCCGGCCGAGAGGACGCCGGCGGCGACGCGACGCTGCACCGCGACGGGCAGCCGGAGCAGCCGGATCGTGTTGGTGATCGCGGGGCGGCTGCGGCCGATGCGGTCGGCGAGCTGCTCGTGCGTCACGTCGAACTCGGTGAGCAGCTGCTGGTAGGCGGCCGCCTCCTCGAGCGGGTTGAGCTGGACGCGGTGGATGTTCTCGAGCAGGGCGTCGCGCAGCAGCGTGTCGTCGGGTGTCCGGCGCACGATCGCCGGGATGTGCTCGAGCCCGACCTTCTGGGCGGCGCGCCAGCGGCGCTCGCCCATGACCAGCTCGTGGGTGAGCGTCGCGCCGCCGTCGGCGCCCGGCTCCGGCTCGGACAGCTCGCGGACGACGATCGGCTGCAGGAGCCCGAACTCGCGGATGGAGTGCTCGAGCTCGGCGAGGGCCTCCTCGTCGAAGACCGTGCGCGGCTGGCGCGGGTTCGGCCGGATCCCGGCGAGGAGCACCTCGCGGTACACCGCGCCGGCGACCTCACCGGAGGGCTCCGGGGTCGGGGCCGCGCCGTTCGTCGTGGGCGCGTCGTCGACCGGGGGCGCGGGGGCGTCGGTACGGCGCGCCCCGAACATGACATCGGCGGCCTGGTTGCCCAGACCGTGGCGTGACGGCGCGGCGTTCCCGTCGGTCTCCGGGGGACCGGTCGGGATCAGGGCGGCGAGACCCCGTCCGAGTCCACCTCGACGCTCGGTCTTCAACGGTCCAGCTCCGCTGCGCTCCGTGTCCGCCCGCTCCGTCATCGTGCTCCCTCGCCCTCGGGCTGGCGCCGCACGACCGTGCGGGCCGCGAACTCCCGGGCGGCGTCGAGGTAGCTCATCGCTCCACGGGATCCCGGGTCGTAGGTGAGCACCGTCTGGCCGAAGCCCGGTGCCTCGGAGACCTTGACGCTGCGCGGGATCACCGTGCGGAGCACGACCTCGCCGAAGTGGTTGCGCACCTCGGAGGTCACCTGGTCCGCGAGCTTGGTGCGGCCGTCGTACATGGTCAGCAGGATCGTCGAGACGTGCAGCCGCGGGTTGAGGTGCGACTGCACGAGGGCGATGTTGTTGAGGAGCTGCGACAGGCCCTCGAGGGCGTAGTACTCGCACTGGATCGGGATCAGGATCTCGGGCGCCGCGACCATCGCGTTCAGGGTGAGGAGCCCGAGCGACGGCGGGCAGTCGATGAGGACGTAGTCGACGTCGAGGCGGTCGAGCGCCTCGGCGGTCAGCGCGGCCTTCAGGCGCGACTCGCGGTTCATCATCGAGACGAGCTCGATCTCCGAGCCGGCGAGGTCGATGGTCGCCGGGACGCAGAGGAGGTCGTCCGAGCGCTCGCAGACCGCGGCGGCCTCGTCGATGGACAGCTCGCCGAGCAGGACCTCGTAGATCGACGGCGTCCCGCTGCGGTGGTCGACGCCGAGCGCCGTGCTCGCGTTGCCCTGGGGGTCGAGGTCGACCACGAGGACGCGCGCGCCGTGCAGGGCCAGCGCCGCGGCGAGGTTGACCGTGCTGGTCGTCTTGCCGACGCCGCCCTTCTGGTTCGCGACGGTGATGATCCGACGCTCCGAGGGACGGGGCAGCCGGTGGTCCTCGGGGTGCAGCACCCGCGCGGCGCGCGCCGCCTCCTCAGCGATCGGTGTGAGGCCTTCCTCGCCGTGGGGGTAGAGCACCTCGCCGGCACCGACCACGCCCGCACCGACACTCGCGGCGGCGTCGCTGACGGCCTCGCGCACCTTCTCGGCGGAGGGTCGGTCGCCGCGCGTTTCACGTGGAACGGTGCGGCCGGACGGGGAGGTCGGTCGCTCAGTCACGGGCACGATCCTTCCTGCCGCGGGCGCGGCGTCCGGAACCGGGGGAGGGGCCGCGTCGCTCGCTCCGGCTTACCAGCACAACGGTGGTCGCCGCGTCTCCCACGCCGCAGCGCACCACCCGGGGGTCGTCCCCGCCCGCCGCGCGAATCTCCTTCAGGTCGCGCTCGACCTCGTTCGCGGCGCTCGCGCCCTTCATCGCCGCCAGGATCCCACCCGTCCGCACGAGCGGGAGCGTCCAGGCCGCGAGTCGCCCGATCGGCGCCACCGCGCGGGCCGTGACGACGTCGCTCTCCCCGCACCGGCGCCGCGCCTCGCGCTCCTCGGCGCGGCCGCGGACCACGGTCACCGTGAGGCCGAGCTCGTCGACCACTCGCTCCAGCCACGCCACGCGGCGGGCCATCGGTTCCAGGAGCGTGATCGTGAGATCGGGGCGGGCGAGCGCCAGCGGGATGCCCGGGAGCCCGGCACCCGACCCGACGTCGACCACCGTGGCGTCCGCGGGCAGCACCTCGCCGATCGCCGCACTGTTGAGCACGTGCCGGTCCCACAGGCGCGGGAGCTCCCGCGGCCCGATCACGCCCTGCGCGTGGCCGGGCCCGGCGAGCAGCGCCACGTACTGCTCCGCCGCGGCGAGCCGGTCACCGAAGACCTCGGCGGCGGCGGACGGGGTGGGCGGTACCTCCGGCGTCTCCAGGACGGCCGGCGTCTCGAGGGGGCCGGTGCCGTCTGCGGAGCCGTCGTGCGTCGTGTTCATCGCCGTGTTCCACGTGGAACGTCGTGGCGAGGCACCTCAGCCGACCGGGTGGACCACGACGCGACGGCGGGGCTCCTCGCCCTCGCTCTCGCTGCGCACCCCGCCGGCCGCGGCCACGGCGTCGTGCACGATCTTGCGCTCGAACGGCGTCATCGGACGCAGGCGCTGGGAGCGCCCGGTGTCCTTCGCCTCCTGGGCCGCGGTGCGGCCGAGGTCGCTCAGCTCGGAGCGGCGCTGCGAACGCCAGCCCGCGACGTCGAGCATGAGCCGGTTGCGGGAGCCGGTCGACTGCTGCACCGCGAGGCGCGTCAGCTCCTGCAGCGCCTCGAGGACGTCGCCCCGGGCACCCACGAGCTTCTCGAGGTCCTTGCCGCCGTCGACGCTCACCACCGCGCGGCCGGCCTCGACATCGAGGTCGATGTCCCCGTCGAAGTCGAGGATGTCGAGCAGGCGCTCGAGGTAGTCGCCCGCGATGTCGCCCTCACGGACGAGCTGGTCCTCGGAACTGCGCTCGGCGCGCGAGGCGTCCTCCGCCGGGGCGGTCTCCGCCGACCCCGCCTCCACCGCTGACTCGTCCTTCTCCTGCGACGCCACCGTCTCCGACACGCCGTCTCCTTCCGCCGGGCCCCGGTCGCGGGGCCTCTCCTGGCACGCGCCGCGCCGTTCTCGCGGGCGTCGCGTGCGGGTCCGTGGGTCCGGCTCGCGCGGCCCGTGGGGACGGCCCGTGCGCGGTGGCCGGGGACTCGCGGCGGCGGGGTGGCGACCGTGGGGCCGTCATCGTCCGCCGCCGGCGAGCTACTTCTTCTTCTTGCCGCGCTTGGTGCCCTGACCCGACGACGTGAGCTGTCCGCCCTTGCCGCCCTTGCCCGCGTTCCCGGACCCGTTCCCGGAGCCGTTGCCGGACCCGTTGGCCGAGCCGTTGCCGCGGTTGACCTTGCCCGGTGAAGCGTTGCCGGAGCCCTGCCGGGCGCCGCCGCCGTTGCGTGCCGGCCCGACCTTGCCGGGGGCGCGCTTGCCGGAGCCGGACTTGGCGCCGCCGTTCGCGGCCGCGCCGGTCTTCCCGCCGCCCTGCGGGGCGGCCGGCGCCTCGTCCGGCGCGTCCCCGTCGGCGATGCCGTCGGTGATCTCGTCGGACGTGTCGGCGGCGGTGTCGGCGGCGGCGCGCTGACGCTGCGGCTTCTGACCGACCTGCGGCTTCTGCCCCACCTGCGGCTTCTGCCCCGGCTTGGGAGCGAGGGCGTCACGCGCCTCGCGCGCCTGCTCCCGCTGCTCCTCCTCCTCGCGGGCGATCTTGCGGTAGATGAGGAACTGCTGGCCGAGCGTCCAGGTGTTCTGGCTGAGGAAGTAGATGAGGATCGCGATCGGGAAGAAGGCACCGAAGACGAGCAGACCGGCCGGGAACAGCCACATCGTGATCTTGCCCATGATCGCGGCCTGCGGGTTCGCCGCGGCGGCGGGGCTCTGGTGCTGCTGTGAGACGCGCGCCGTGAAGTGCGTGGCGACCGCCGCGAGGATCATCAGCGGGAGCGCGACGGGCAGGACGTGCGCCTGGAACTCGCCGAAGTTGAACGAGAAGGTGCCCAGCGACTGCATCCCGCCGGCGATCGCCTCGTTCAGCTTGACGCCGAAGATGTCGGCGTTGGTGAACGACTCGATGTCGGCGCGGTCGAAGACGTAGTTGTACGGGTAGTTCGGCTGGAAGCCCCGTAGCACGTGGAACAGACCGATGAAGACCGGCAGCTGCACCAGCAGGGGGAGACAGCCGCCGAGGGGGTTGACCCCGTGCTCCTTCTGGAGCTTCTGCATCTCCTCGGCGAGCTTCTGCCGGTCGTTCTTGTACTTCTCCTGCAGCTTCTTGATCTGCGGCTGGAACTCCTGCATCTTCCGCATCGAGCGGACCTGGCTGATGAACGGCTTGATCAGCAGCGCGCGCAGGGTGAAGACCAGGAAGATCACCGACAGCGCCCAGCCGAGTCCGCTGGCGGGCCCGAGGACGAAGCCGAACACCTCGTGCCAGAACCACATGATTCCCGACACCGGGTAGTAGATGAAGTTCAGCACTGCTCTCGCTCCTCGGTGTGGGGGGTGTCGGCCCCCGTGTCGGCGGCGCGGCGGGGCCACCCGCACCACGTCCGGTGCCCGCGGGGCGGCACCGGATCCAGGCCTCCAGGGTGCCAGGGTGCGCACTTGGCCACCCTGACCAGGGTCAACCCCGTGCCGATCACGACCCCGTGGGTGCGCAGCGCGCCGATCGCGTAGGCGCTGCAGCTGGGGTGGAAGCGGCACGAGGGCGGGAACAGCGGCGAGATCCACCGCTGGTAGACGCGGAGCACGGCGGCCAGGGCGCGGACCGCGACGGACGGGCGGCGCGCACCGGCGTCCGGGGACGCGGCCACCTCACCCACCGATGCCGTCCTCCTCGTCGGGGCCACGGGCGCGCGCCGCGGATGCGTTGCTGGGGCTTCCGTCTCCGTGGGTCGCGCCGGCCCCGGTGCTCGACTCCATGGTGCCCGTCCGCGCGCCGGGAAGCGACCGCCCGGGCCGGGTCGTCCCACCCTCGTGGGAGCATCCGCGCCGTGTCGATCGCCGGAGGGACGCCCACCGAACGACCCAGCGCGGGAGACGGAGCGCAGCGGAGCTCGACCCCCGGGCCGGGAGACGGAGCGCAGCGGAGCTCGACGCTCCGGAGCCACGGGACGCGCCGCTCGCGCGCGGTCCACGGCGCCCTCGTGGCCGCCGCCCGCCAGGGCACGGTCGTCGAGAAGGAGATCCTCGGGCTCGCCGAGCTGGTCGGGCCGGGCGACGTCTGCCTCGACATCGGCGCCGAGTTCGGGCTCTACACCCATGTCCTCGCCGACCTCGTCGGTCCGGACGGCGCCGTGCACGCCTTCGAGCCCCAGCACGGCGCGCACCGGGCGCTGCGGCTCGGGGTGCGCGCCGCCGGTCTGTCGTGGGTGCACCTGCACCGTCTGGCGCTCTCCGACACCCCCGGTACCGCCGAGCTCTCCGTCCCGCGACGGCGAGGGCTGCCCGTGCACGGGCGCGCCTACGTGACCGCGGGGGCGCGGGACGCCGGCCCGAACCGCGAGTTCGCCGGCCACCGGCTGGAGTCCGTGGCCGTCGAGACGGTCGACACCGTCGTCGCCGACCTCACGCCGGGCGGGGTGTCCTTCGTGAAGGCCGACGTCGAGGGCGCCGAGGGCGCGCTGCTCGACGGGGCCGCCGCGACGCTCGCGGATCACCGGCCCCACCTCCTGCTCGAGATCGAGGACCGGCACACGCAGAAGTACGGCGTGCGCGCCGCCGACCTCTTCGACCGCCTCACGGGCGAGCTGGGATACCGGGCGTTCACGTGGTCGGCGGGCTGGCGGCCCGCCGCGGGGATCGTCGACACCGAGCGCAACTACCTCTTCAGTCCCTGAGCCGCAGGCGGGCCAGCGCGGCGTCGAGGTCCTCGCCGAGCTCGGCCGAGGTCGCCTCGCCCGCGGCGGGCTGGGCACGGATGACCAGGTCGGTCCCGGGCGGCAAGGCCTCGAGGCGGGTGCGCAGGAGGTGCCGCAGCCGCCGGCTGACGCGGTGCCGGACGACCGCGGGCCCCACGGAACGGCCCACCACGAGCCCCGCCCGCGCCGGACGGTCCGGGGTCGGGGGCACCGCCGAGGGCGCCAGGGCGTGCACCACCACCCGGCGCTTCCCGGCGCGCCGTCCCCGGCGCAGCACGTGTCGGAAGTCCTGGGGCCGGGTGATCCGGAGTGGGCGCGGGAGCACGACGGGAAGAGGCGGGGCGGACGACCCGGCACACGACGAACGGGACCGCATCCGGCGTGGGAGCGGTCCCGTCCTGGAGGTCGTGCCGGCGGGCCGTTGCCCGCACACCGATCAGGCGCTGAGCGTCTCGCGGCCCTTGCGGCGACGCGCGGCGAGCACCGCACGGCCGGCGCGCGTCCGCATGCGCAGCCGGAAGCCGTGGGTCTTGGACCGCCGACGGTTGTTCGGCTGGAACGTGCGCTTGCCCTTGGCCACTTTCGCGTTCTCCTGCTCCAACGCGCCGCGTGATCACGACGCCACGGTGGGTGCCGCACGTCCACACGGGTCGTCGGCTCCGGTCGTGACCAGGGTAGCCGGTGCCGCCGGGCACGGCCGCACCCCGGGTCCGCACGCCAGGGTCGGCGCGCGTCGGCTCCGGTCGGGGAGGTTGTGGGGGCTGCCGGGACCTTGTTAGCGTCCAGCACTCGCCGAGGACGCGGACCTCGGCCCCGGGTCCGGCACACGTGCCGCCCGAGCGGGGGAGAAGAAGAGGACCTCGGGTGCTGGGGGGCGCCCGTCGCACCCGCTCGTCACCGCCAACGAGCCGTCGTGCACAGTTGTGGACAAGGCTGTGGACGCGCATGCCCACGGGCGAGTCGGCCGGTCCTCGCGCCGGGTCAGGGACGGAGGGGGTGCGCGGTGTCGGACCAGCTCTTCGACCTCGACGAGACCTGGGGCCAGGTCGTCGCCGAGCTCACCGCCGGCTCCGGCGACGGCGCCATGCTCTCCCCGCAGCAGCGGGCCTGGGTGCGGGTGACGCGCCCGCTCGGGCTGCTCGACGACACCGCGCTGCTGGCCGCACCGAGCGAGTTCGCCAAGGAGGCGATCGAGCGGGCGCTGCGCGACCCCATCGTCGCCGCACTCTCCCGCCACATCGGCCGGCCCGTCTCGCTCGCCGTCCGCGTCGACCACAGCGCGCGCCCCACCCCGGAGATCGGCCCCACCACCTCGCCGCTCCCGCGCGTCACGCTCCCGCCGGCCGCCAACGGCGACCCGTCCAGCGACGGCCACCACTCCGGCCCGGACACCGGCTACCTCGCGGCGACGTCCTCGCCCTCGGAGCCGACCTCGTCGCACCGCGCCGAGGCGATCGCCGCGGCCGCCGGCGTCGGGCGGGTCACGCACAACCCGGACCGGGCGCACCCCGAGGAGGAGGTCGACGAGGTCCGCGACGGCCTCGCCGCCGTCCACGAGATCTGGCAGCCCCGCGGCCCCGGCGAGCCGGTCACCGAGCTGCGTGACACCGGCCCGGACCCCGCACGCGGCGCCCCGCGCTCGCAGACGCGCCTCAACGAGAAGTACACCTTCGACACGTTCGTCATCGGGGCCTCGAACCGCTTCGCCCACGCGGCCGCCGTCGCGGTCTCCGAGGCGCCGGCGCGCGCGTACAACCCGCTGTTCGTCTGGGGCGACTCCGGGCTCGGCAAGACCCACCTGCTGCACGCCGTCGGGCACTACGCCCAGCGGCTGTTCTCCGGCATGCGGGTGCGGTACGTGTCGACCGAGGAGTTCACCAACGACTTCATCAACAGCCTGCGCGACGACCGCAAGATCGCCTTCCAGCGGCGCTACCGCGACGTCGACGTACTGCTGGTGGACGACATCCAGTTCCTGGAGGGCAAGGAAGGGACCCAGGAGGAGTTCTTCCACACCTTCAACACCCTCCACAACGCGAACAAACAGATCGTCGTGTCCTCCGACCGCCCGCCCAAGCGGCTGGAGACGCTCGAGGACCGCCTGCGCACGCGGTTCGAGTGGGGCCTGATCACCGACATCCAGCCCCCCGAGCTCGAGACCCGCATCGCGATCCTGCGCAAGAAGGCCGCCGGCGAGCGGATGGCCGCGCCGCCCGAGGTGCTCGAGTTCATCGCCGACCGGATCGAGCGCAACATCCGCGAGCTCGAGGGCGCGCTGATCCGCGTCACGGCGTTCGCGTCGCTCAACCGCCAGCCGATCGACCTCCAGCTCGCCGAGATCGTGCTGCGCGACCTCATCCCCGACTCGCGGCAGTCGGAGATCACGGCACCGACGATCATGGCGGTCACCGCCGAGTTCTACGGCGTCTCCATCGACGACCTCTGCGGCCCCGGCAAGACCAAGGCGCTCGCGCTGGCCCGCCAGATCGCGATGTACCTGTGCCGCGAGCTCACCGACCTCTCGCTGCCCCGCATCGGGCAGACGTTCGGCAACCGCGACCACACCACGGTCATGCACGCGGACAAGAAGATTCGCAAGGAGATGGCCGAGCGGCGCCGGACCTACGAACAGGTCCAGGAGCTCACCGCGCGCATCAAGCAGCGCGCCCGCGGCTGACGCAGCCCCCGCTCGCTGCTTCTCCGCGTCCGAAGTCCCCGTTCGCGCCCGCCCGCCCGATGTACGCCACCGCTTCGCGCGCCCTGAGAGGCAGCGAGGGACTCCCTCGCTGCTTCCACGGCGCCTCGAACACCCACGGCACCCAGCACGCCCTCGGCGCCCCGACACAGCGACGCCGCGATACTCCGAGGGCGGAATGATGACGCTGCGTCGAGATCTTACCGCTCCTTGAGCGACACACCGTGACCACTGGAGCAGAGGGCCGGCGACGAGATGCCGTCCCCGATCGCCGAACACCGAGGCCGGTAGCACACCGCGATCGTTCGACTCCCGATCGACCCACAGCTGGGGACAAGTCTGTGGACATCTGTCCGGGCCCGGTGGAAACGGGCGGGACGAGCAGGACGGAGCGCCGTCCGTCCACCGGACACGCCGGTCTGTCCCCGGATCCGGGCACCGCCCGCGCCGAGGTGTCCACACCGGATCCGGCCGCCCCACCAGCGCCGACGGCCTCGATCCACACCACGCACAGGACCTACTGGTACTGCTGTTCTTCTCTTCTCGGAGAACTACAGAAGAACAGGTGGTGTGGACACAGGGATGAGGGCTCGCCGTGATCAGGCACGGGCTACCCGATCGGCTCGAATCGAGACCGGGCCCGGAGTGTCGGACCCCTCCTGCACGCTCTACCGTGATGCACCCGCGCCGGGGTGCGTCCCGCGTCCAGGGATCACGCCACAGGCCGAGCAGGGGGAGGACCCGCGATGAAGTTCCGCGTCGAACGAGACGCCCTCGCCGACGCCGTCGCCTTCGTCGCCCGCAGCCTGCCGAGCCGCGCGCCCGTCCCGGTCCTCGGCGGCGTCCTGCTCGACACCGAGGGCGACGGCACGCTGACGGTCTCGGGGTTCGACTACGAGGTCTCCGCCCGCGTCGAGGTCCCGGCGATGATCGGCGACGCCGGGCGCGCGCTGGTGTCCGGCCGCCTGCTCGCCGACATCACCCGCGCCCTGCCCCCGCACCCGGTCGACGTCACCGTCGACGGCCCGCGCGCCGCCATCGCCTGCGGCAACGCCCGCTTCAGCCTCCCGACCATGTCGGCGGAGGACTACCCGCAGCTGCCGGACATGCCCCCGGTCGCCGGCGCGCTCGCCCCCGAGGTGTTCGCCCAGGCGGTCGGGCAGGTCGCGGTGGCCGCCGGCCGGGACGACACGCTGCCGATGCTCACCGGCATCCGCATCGAGATCGACGGCTCGACGCTCACGCTCGCCGCCACCGACCGGTTCCGCCTCGCCGTCCGCGAGTTCACGTGGGAGCCGGGCGAGAGCTCGGGCGCCGGCGAGTCGGGCGAGGTCGCGCTGCTCGCCCCCGCCAAGACGCTCGCCGAGGCCGCGAAGACGCTCACCTCGTCCGGCTCCCGCATCGAGCTCGCCCTGGCCCGCGGCGACGGCCTGCTGGGCCTCGCCGGCGGCGGGCGGCGCTCCACCACGCGGCTGCTCGACGCCGAGTTCCCGCGCTACCGCCAGCTGCTGCCCAAGGAGCACACCTCGGCGGCGGTCATCGAGATCGGGCCGCTGGTCGAGGCGATCAAGCGCGTCTCGCTGGTCGCGGAGCGGGGCACGCAGGTGCGCCTCGAGTTCGCGGACGACTCGCTGCGCCTCACCGCGGGCGGCGACGACGAGGGCAGCGCCGAGGAGGAGCTGTCCTGCCGGTTCGTCGGCGAGCCGCTGACCATCGCGTTCAACCCCGGCTACCTGCTCGACGGCCTCGGCGCCCTCGGTGCCGACCACGCGCACCTGTCGTTCACCACGCCGAGCCGGCCTGCCCTGCTGCGGCCCGCGAGCCCCGCCGGGGAGTCGGGCGGCGCCGGCGGCGACGACGGTTCCGAGCCGGCCGAGGGCGGCGCCACCGCGGTCGAGCCCGGGCCGGGCGACCACGCCGACGACCTCCCGGATCCCCGTCCCGGGTATCTCTACCTGCTGATGCCGGTGCGGCTCCCGGGCTGAGGCCCGCTCGCCCCCGAGACTCCCGACCCGAGCGCAGACACGCCCCGCGGTGGGGCGGCCGACGAGAGGAACGCGACGTGCAGCTGGGGATGGTCGGGCTCGGACGCATGGGCGGCAACATGGCCGAACGGCTCCGCGCCGCCGGTCACGAGGTCGTCGGCTACGCCAACGACGGGTCGGGCGACGTCAAGTCGCTGGCCGATCTCGTCTCGGCGCTCGCGGCGCCGCGCACGGTGTGGCTGATGGTCCCGGCCGGCGAGGCCACGAACTCGACGGTGACCAGCCTCGCCGACCTGCTCGAGGCGGGCGACCTCGTGATCGACGGCGGCAACAGCAAGTTCACCGACGACGCCGTGCACGCCGAGCTCCTCGACGCCACGGGCGTCCGCTACGTCGACTGCGGTGTCTCCGGCGGCGTCTGGGGTCGCACCGAGGGCTACGGCCTCATGGCCGGCGGCGACGCGGCGGACATCGAGCGTCTGCTGCCGGTGTTCGACGCCCTGCGCCCCGAGGGCCCCCGCGAGGAGGGCTTCGTCCACGCCGGCCCGGTCGGCGCGGGGCACTACGCGAAGATGGTCCACAACGGCGTCGAGTACGGCCTCATGCAGGCCTACGCCGAGGGCTACGAGCTGCTGTCCGCGGGCGGCCCGGTCGACAACGTCGGCGCCGTGATGAAGGCGTGGAGCCGCGGCACCGTCGTGCGCAGCTGGCTGCTCGACCTCATGGTCCGGGCGCTCGAGGCCGACCCGCACCTCGACCAGATCACCGGCTACGCCGAGGACTCCGGCGAGGGCCGCTGGACGGTCGACGAGGCGATCGTGCACGCCGTCCCGGCGCCGGTGATCTCGGCGGCGCTGTTCGCGCGGTTCGCCTCCCGCCAGGTCGACTCGCCGGCGATGAAGGCGGTCGCGGCGCTGCGCGCCCAGTTCGGCGGGCACGCCACGCACAAGGCGGGCGAGGCCGCGAACGAGCCGCCCACGGGGGGCTGAGCCCTCACGATGCATGTGCGGGCGCTGTCGGTCACCGACTTCCGGTCCTGGGAGCAGGCCGACCTCGAGTTCGCGCCCGGCGTGTCGGTGCTCGTCGGCGCCAACGGCCAGGGCAAGACCAACCTCGTCGAGGCCGTCGGCTACCTCGCCACCCTGTCCTCGCATCGTGTCGCGGGTGACGCTCCGCTCATCCGGCGCGGGGCGACGTCGGCCACCGTGCGGGCGGTCGCGGTCAACGAGGGCCGCGAGCTCACCGTCCAGGTCGAGATCGCCAGCGGGAAGGCGAACCGCGCGCGGGTCAACCGCTCGCCGGTGCGCAGCCCCCGCGAGGTGCTCGGGATCGTGCGGACGGTGGTGTTCGCGCCCGAGGACCTGGCGCTCGTCCGGGGGGATCCGGGCGAGCGGCGCCGGTTCCTCGACGAGCTGCTGGTCTCGCGCGCGCCGCGCTGGGCCGGGGTGCGCGCCGAGTACGACAAGGTGCTGCGCCAACGCTCGGCCCTGCTCAAGACCGCGCGGCACGCCCGCGGCGACACGAGCACGCTCGACGTCTGGGACGCCCACCTCGCCCGCGCCGGCGCCGCGCTGGTCACCGGGCGCCTCGAGCTCACCGCCGCGCTCGCGCCCCACGTCACCGCCGCGTACGCGGAGGTGGCGCCGGAGTCGGAGCCGGCGGGGGCCCGCTACCGGTCGCGCGCGGAGACGGTGGACGCCCTCGGCGCCCCGGAGGCCGCGCTGCCGGCCGCGGAGGACGTCGAGGCGATGCTGCTCGAGGAGATGGGCCGGCGGCGCGGGCAGGAGATCGAGCGCGGCGTGTGCCTCGTCGGGCCGCACCGCGACGACCTCGAGCTGACCCTCGGCGAGGGACCGGCCAAGGGCTATGCGAGCCACGGCGAGTCGTGGTCGCTCGCGCTGGCGCTGCGCCTCGGCGGGTTCGAGCTGCTGCGCGGGGAGGGGTCCGAGCCGGTGCTGATCCTCGACGACGTCTTCGCCGAGCTCGACGTCCGGCGCCGGCGCGCGCTGGCCCGGACCGCCGCGCGGGCGGAGCAGGTGCTCGTGACGGCGGCCGTGGACGACGACGTGCCCGACGACCTGCAGGGTGCGCGTTACGTAGTCGAATCGGGCACGGTCAGTGAGATGACTGCGGTCGGTAGGGCGACAGGGGGTGGATCTGATGGCCCGGACGCGTGATCTCGGTGGAGGTCCTGGGGACAGACCTGTGGATGCTGTGGACAACTCGAGCGACAGGACGTCGGCAACCGGTGGTCCGGGCCCGGATCCGGGGCGGGAGCAGGGCGACTCCCCGTCGGGTGCTGTCCACACCCCTGATCGTGACGATCCGGGCACCCCGCGCGACGCTGCGACGGACGGTGACGGGGCGCCACGGCGTGGCGCCGACCTCGCCCGCGACGCCCTCGCGGCGGCCCGCGCGGCGACCGCCGAGCGCCGAGCCGCCGCGGGCGGCGGGAACGGCGCGGCCGGGGTGCGCAAGCCCGTCCGGCGGTCGGGGACGGGCCTCGGGCGCCCCCGGCGGCGGGGCTGGTCGGGGTCCGGCGCCGACGAGCGCGACCCGCAGACCCTGGGCCGGCTGGCGTCCCGGCTCTCCGGCGACCGCGGCTGGGCGCCGCGCCTGGCCAGCGGGTCGGTCTTCGGGCGCTGGGCCGAACTGGTGGGTGACGAGGTCGCCGAGCACGCCCGCCCCGAGTCGCTGCGCGACGGCGTCCTCACCGTGCAGGCCGACTCGACGGCGTGGGCGACGCAGCTGCGCCTCCTGCAGCGCCAGCTGATCGCCCGCATCGCGGCCGGCCTGGGCGACGGGGTCGTGACGTCCATGCGCATCCACGGCCCGGCCGCACCGAGCTGGCGGCGCGGCCCCCGCCACGTGTCCGGTCGGGGTCCCCGGGACACCTACGGGTGAGCGCGGGGGCGTCAGCGGCGCTCCTGGGGCGCGCGAGACGCCTGCGAGAGCCGCGAAGGGTGCCTCTCGGCCGGTCGGACCCTCCCGACGTCGTTCCGGTCGACGTGTGACGCGCTGAGCCGCGTGCCCGACCCGTTCTGGAGAGGGCGACCCGGTAGAATGAAAGGCAGTACTTCCGCCCGCGCGCACGTCGCTCGGGCACGTGCCCACGCGAGGGAGACACCGGAGCCCGTGGCAGCCGCACAGAACTCGGCCCAGAAGAAGAACAACGGGGACTACAGCGCCTCGTCCATCACCGTCCTCGAGGGCCTCGAGGCCGTCCGCAAGCGGCCCGGCATGTACATCGGCTCCACCGGCGAGCGCGGTCTGCACCACCTGATCCAGGAGGTCGTGGACAACTCCGTCGACGAGGCGATGGCCGGCTACGCCACCAAGGTCGAGGTCACGCTGCAGGCCGACGGCGGGATCTCGGTGGTCGACGACGGCCGCGGCATCCCGGTCGATACCCACCCGGTGGAGAAGAAGCCGGCCGTGGAGATGGTCCTGACCATGCTCCACGCGGGCGGCAAGTTCGACGACAAGTCGTACGCCGTCTCCGGTGGTCTGCACGGCGTGGGCGTCTCGGTGGTCAACGCGCTGTCGACGGCGCTGGACGTCGAGATCCACCGCGACGGCCAGATCTGGACGCAGCACTACGAGCGCTCGGTGCCCGGCCCGCTCACCGAGGCCGGCCGGACGAAGAAGACCGGCACGAGCATCACGTTCTGGGCCGACCCGGGCATCTTCGAGACCACCACCTACAACCTCGAGACGATCTCGCGGCGCCTGCAGGAGATGGCCTTCCTCAACAAGGGCCTCACGATCGTGCTGCGCGACGAGCGCAAGCCCGAGGGCACCGAGGACGGGGACGCCGCCGAGGTCGACGACGCGCCGGACGCCGAGGGGTACGTCTCCAAGGTCAAGGAGCGCACGTTCCACTACCCGGGCGGCCTCGAGGACTTCGTCGCCCACATCAACCACGCGAAGGAGCCGATCCACCGCAAGCCGGTGGGGTTCCAGGCCGAGGGCACCGGGCACCAGGTCGAGATCGCGATGCAGTGGAACTCGGGCTACTCCGAGTCCGTCTACACGTTCTGCAACACGATCAACACCACGGAGGGCGGCACCCACGAGGAGGGCTTCCGCTCCGCGCTGACCGCCACGGTCAACCGCTACGCGCGCGACAAGAAGCTCATCAAGGACAAGGACCCGGCGCTCACCGGCGACGACATCCGCGAGGGCCTCGCCGCGATTGTCTCGGTGAAGGTGGCCGAGCCGCAGTTCGAGGGCCAGACGAAGACCAAGCTCGGCAACACCGAGGTCCGCTCCTTCGTCCAGAAGGTCTGTAACGAGTACCTCGCCGACTGGTTCGAGGCGAACCCGGCCGAGGCCAAGACCATCATCAACAAAGCGGTCGGCTCGGCGCAGGCGCGTCTCGCCGCCCGCAAGGCGCGCGAGCTGGTCCGGCGCAAGACGGCGGGCGACCTCGGCGGGCTGCCCGGCAAGCTCGCCGACTGCCGCAGCAACGACCCGGAGCGCAGCGAGGTCTACATCGTCGAGGGCGACTCGGCGGGCGGCTCCGCGAAGTCGGGCCGCGACTCGATGTTCCAGGCGATCCTCCCGATCCGGGGGAAGATCATCAATGTCGAGAAGGCCCGCATCGACCGCGTCCTCAAGAACAACGAGGTCCAGTCGATCATCACGGCGCTCGGCACGGGCATCCATGACGAGTTCGACCTGACGAAGCTGCGGTACCACAAGATCGTGCTGATGGCCGACGCCGACGTCGACGGCCAGCACATCCGGACGCTGCTGCTCACCCTGCTGTTCCGGTTCATGCGGCCGCTCGTCGAGAACGGCCACGTGTTCCTCGCGATGCCTCCGCTCTACAAGATCAAGTGGAGCGGCCGCGGGGCCGAGCCGGAGTTCGCCTACTCCGACCGCGAGCGCGACGGACTGCTCGAGGCCGGCCGGGCGGCGGGCAAGAAGATCAACAAGGACGAGGGCATCCAGCGCTACAAGGGCCTCGGCGAGATGAACGCCAAGGAGCTCTGGGAGACCACGATGGACCCCGACACGCGCCAGATGATGCAGGTGACGCTGGACGACGCCGCCACGGCCGACGAGCTCTTCAGCGTGCTGATGGGCGAGGACGTCGAGTCGCGCCGCTCGTTCATCACCCGCAACGCCAAGGACGTGCGGTTCCTCGACGTGTAGTCGAGGTGGAGGGGCGGGGCGGAGGTTTCCCGTGGAACGTCATGCCCCGTCCCGAACCGGACAGGCTCGCTGACCGGCGCGAACGCGCCGCGACGGGCCGTCCGGGGGAGCCGGGGAGCGACCCCCGGCCCCGATAGGATCGACAGCGTCCGGCGGCCCGCGCGAGGGCCACCAGGAGGGTGAGAACCGCGTGACCGAGACGACCCTGCCTCCCGGTGGGTCCGGCGACCGCATCGAGCCGGTCGACATCCAGCAGGAGATGCAGCGCTCCTACATCGACTACGCGATGTCGGTCATCGTGGGTCGCGCGCTGCCGCTCGTGGAGGACGGCCTCAAGCCGGTCCACCGCCGCGTCCTGTACTCGATGTACGACTCGGGTTTCCGGCCCGACCGCAGCTACGTCAAGTGCGCCCGCGTCGTCGGCGACGTCATGGGGAACTACCACCCCCACGGCGACTCCGCGATCTACGACGCGCTCGTGCGCCTCGCGCAGCCCTGGTCGATGCGCTACCCGCTCATCGACGGCCAGGGCAACTTCGGCTCGCCGGGCAACGACCCCGCCGCGGCCATGCGCTACACGGAGTGCCGGCTCACCCCGCTCGCGATGTCGATGCTCGCCGACATCGACGAGGAGACCGTCGACTTCGTCGACAACTACGACGGCCGCACCCAGGAGCCGGCCGTCCTCCCGAGCCGCGTGCCCAACCTGCTGATCAACGGCTCGGCCGGCATCGCGGTGGGCATGGCGACCAACATCCCGCCGCACAACCTGCGCGAGGTCGCCTCCGGCGCCGTGTGGGCGCTGGACAATCCGGAGGCCTCCGAGGAGGAGACCCTCGCCGCGCTCATGGAGCGCATCAAGGGGCCGGACTTCCCCACCGCCGGCCTCGTGGTCGGCACCGACGGCATCGAGTCCGCCTACCGCACCGGGCGCGGCTCGATCCGCATGCGCGCCGTGGTGGAGGCGGAGGAGGACGCCAAGGGGCGCACGATCCTCGTCGTCACCGAGCTCCCGTACCAGGTCAACCCGGACTCGCTCATCGAGTCGATCGCGACGCTCGTGCGCGACGGCCGCATCCAGGGCATCTCCGAGATCAACGACGAGTCGTCGGACCGCGTGGGCCGCCGCATCGTCATCACGCTGCGCCGCGACGCCGTCGCGAAGGTCGTCCTGAACAACCTCTACAAGCACACGCAGCTGCAGTACAGCTTCGGCGTCAACATGCTCTCGATCGTCGACGGCGTGCCGCGCACCCTGCGGCTCGACCAGATGATCCGGCACTGGATCCGCCACCAGATCGACGTCATCGTGCGGCGCACGCGCTACCGCCTGCGCAAGGCCGAGGAGCGGGCCCATATCCTGCGCGGTCTGGTCAAGGCGCTCGACGCGCTCGACGAGGTCATCGCGCTGATCCGCCGGTCGGAGACGGTCGACGTCGCCCGCGCCGGCCTGATCGACCTGCTCGAGATCGACGAGATCCAGGCCCAGGCGATCCTGGACATGCAGCTGCGGCGCCTCGCCGCCCTCGAGCGCCAGAAGATCATCGACGAGCTGGCGGAGATCGAGGAGACGATCCGCGACCTCGAGGACATCCTCGCCCGCCCCGAGCGCCAGCGGCAGATCGTCCGCGACGAGCTCGGCGAGATCGTCGACAAGTACGGCGACGACCGCAAGACCCGTCTCGTCGGCTACGACGGCGAGGTCGCCGACTCCGACCTGATCGCGGTCGAGGACGTCGTCGTGACGATCACGCGCACCGGCTACGCGAAGCGCACCAAGACCGACCTCTACCGCGCGCAGAAGCGCGGCGGTCGCGGTGTCCAGGGCGCGACGCTCAAGCAGGACGACCTCGTGGCGCACTTCTTCGTGTGCTCCACGCACGACTGGCTGCTGTTCTTCACCAACAAGGGCCGGGTGTATCGGGCGAAGGCCTACGAGCTGCCCGAGGCCAACCGCAACGCCCGTGGCCAGCACGTCGCGAACCTCCTCGCGTTCCAGCCCGAGGAGCAGATCGCCCAGGTCATGCACATCAAGGACTACGACGCGGCGCCGTACCTGGTGCTCGCGACGAAGGCCGGCCTGGTGAAGAAGTCGCGCCTCACCGACTTCGACTCCAACCGCTCCGGCGGCCTCATCGGCATCAACCTGCGCGAGGCCGACGAGCTCGTCGGCGCCGTGCTGTGCTCCGCCGACGACGACCTGCTGCTCGTCTCCGCCGAGGGGCAGTCGATCCGGTTCACGGCCGGCGACGACGCGCTGCGGCCGATGGGCCGGGCGACGTCGGGCGTCACCGGCATGCGCTTCAACTCCGGCGACGAGCTGCTCTCGCTCGGCGTGGTCCGAGAGGGCACGTTCCTGCTGGTCGCGACCGGTGGCGGGTACGCGAAGCGCACCCCGATCGACGAGTACCCGGTGCAGGGCCGGGGCGGCAAGGGCGTGCTGACGCTGCAGTACGACCGTCGCCGCGGCACCCTCGTCGGGGCGCTCATCGTCGAGCTCGACGACGAGCTCTACGCGATCACGGCGAGCGGTGGCGTGATCCGGACGACGGCGAAGGAGGTCCGCAAGGCGGGCCGCCAGACCAAGGGCGTGCGTCTGATGAACCTCGGCGAGGGTGGCACGCTGCTGGCCATCGCCCGGAACGCCGAGAACGCCGGCGACCCGGACGCCGGCGGCTCGACGACGCCGCCGCAGCCGTGAGCCCCGCCCTGACCCAGCCGTGATCTCCCGTCACCGACCGACGAGACGAGTCCTCCCGTGAGCACACCGAGCAAGCCGGACGACCCAGACCCCGCGACGCCGGAGGCGTCGGGCGGCGGCGGGACGCGGACGAGCACGCAGGAGTCCGCTCCGGAGTCGGACCGCAACGGAGACGCGGAGTCGACCACCCGCGTCGACGCGGTCGAGGAGAAGTCGTCGTCGACGGCGGGGTCTTCGGCGTCCTCGGCCTCCGAGACCGCGGCGAACGGTGAGACCTCGGCGGCTCCTGCGGCGTCCTCGGGCTCAGCGAGTTCGGAGACCGAGGCGTCGGGCGGGCCCGCGGGTCCGCCCCCGCCGTGGCAGCGCGGCGGAGCGGCCGCCGGCCCGCCGTCGGGTCCGATCCCGACCGGCACCCGGCCCGGCGGCCCGCCCACCCCGGGTGGCGGGCAGCCGCGGCCCGGTCCGGGGGGTCCCGGCGGCCCCGGTGGTGCGCACCCGCCGTCCGGACCGTTCCCGCGGCCCGGCGGCGCGGGTCCGCAGGGTCCGCAGGGCCCTCAGGGGTCCGGCTACGGCCGTCCGCCCGGTGACGGGTCCGGCACGCCGTCGGGTGGGATCCCGATCGCCGCGCGCACCGCGCCCTCGCCGGGGTCGGCCCGGCCGGGTGGCACGGGCGAGGGCCAGGGCGGGCCCGGGACGACGAGCTCGTCCGGCATCGACGCGCCGACCAACCAGCTCTCCCCGGAGCAGCTCGGCCTGCGCAACCGCGACGACGACACCCGCCGCGAGCCCGACGACGTCGCCGAGCTCTCGGCGGGGCGCCCCCGCAGCGGCAAGGCGCCGCGGCGGGCCAGCCTGCAGGTCCGGCGGTTCGACCCGTGGTCGGTGCTCAAGCTAGCGCTGGTCCTGGGCGTGGCGCTGTTCTTCGTGTGGATGTTCGCGGTCGGCGTGCTCTACGCGGTGCTCGACGGCATGGGCGTCTGGGCGCAGCTCAACGGCACCTACCAGGACCTGACGTCCGACGCCGGGGGTGGCGGCGAGCTCATCACGGCCGGCGGCGTCTTCGGTGTCGCGGCGGTGATCGGCGTCGTGAACATCATCCTGTTCACCGCGCTCGCGAGCGTCTCGGCGTTCATCTACAACATCTCCGCCGACGTCGCGGGCGGCATCGAGGTCACGCTGTCCGAGCGTGACTGAGGGCGGATCCCCGGTGTCGGGCGCCCGGTGACCGTCGGGTACCGTGGCGTCCGCACCTCGCAGGGGCCCATAGCTCAGTTGGTTAGAGCGCGTCGCTGATAACGACGAGGTCGCTGGTTCAAATCCAGCTGGGCCCACCCCTTTCGGTGCACCCCACCCGACACGAACGGCCCCGGAGCTCCGCGCTCCGGGGCCGTCGTCGTCTGTCGGGGGCGGGTCAGCCGGAGAACGTCGCGGCGTGCTCGGAGCCCTTGCGCTGGGCCTCCCAGGCCTCCACGACGTTGTTGGGCACGCGGCCGCGGTCGGACACCTCGAAGCCCTGGGCCTTCGCCCACTCGCGGATCTGCTTCGAGGTCTCGCGGTCGTAGCCGCCGGGGGACGTGGCCCGCGGGGTGCCCGTGCCGGCACCGGAACGGCGACGCCCGTTCGAGCGGCGGCCCCCGGTGCGGCGCGCGGCGGCGACGTACTCGGCGAGTGCGTCACGCAGTCGGGCGCTGTTCTTGTCGTCGAGGTCGATCTCGTAGGTCACGCCGTCGAGTGCGAACTCGACCGTCGTGATGTCCTCGGCCTCCTCGCCGGTCAGGTCGTCGACCAGGGTGACGATGGTCTTCTGTGCCATGGCTGGCGTGACTCCTCACTACATCATCGAACCGATGAGGTGGCGTCTATTCGTTGCGTGGCGAGATTAGCAAAGAAAAGACGTTGTGTTCGAACCGGGAGGAGTTCGGTGCCGCGAACGTCACCCCGTGGGCGAGAAATACGAGACCAGACCGTCCAACCCGGTTCCGAACACATCCCTTCCGAACAACGCACTGAGCCGTTCAGCGTCGTCGAGGTCGCAGTCGAAGAGGACCGACCAGGCGACGAAGGATTCCCCGGTCGAGGTCACGGGATGGACGCGGATGGTCGAGCGGTAGTCGCGCACCGGGAACGGCGATTCGAGGATCGCGTAGGTCAGACGTCGTTCGCGGTCGTCGAGGGCGACGAGGCTTTCGCGCACGGTGCCGCCGTCGCCGAGGGTGAGCCGGCGCACGGTCCCCACCTGATCGGTGAGCGCGCCGCCCTCGAGCTCGCTCGCGGCGATCGAGGGGTGCCAGGTGGGGAGGCAGCCGAAGTCGCGGATCATCCGCCACACGGTGTCGGCGTCGGCCGGGATCACGGCGCTGGTGGTCACGTCGGGCATCTCGGGTCCTCCTGGTCAGCGGTTCTCGGTGCCCGGGCGCAGGTCGACGAACGCGCGGGTCGTGGCGGTCAGGGCCTGTTCGGTGGGCAGACGCTCCATGCTGCTGGCCCCGTAGAAGCCGTGGCAGGCGCGCGTCCGGGAGAGCACGTAGGCGGCGTCGTCCGGGGACGAGACGGGCCCGCCGTGCACGAGCACGAGGACGTCGTCGCGCACCGAACGCGCGGCGTCCGCCCATTCGTCGACGAGGGCGACGCAGTCGTCCAGCGATTTCGCCGTCTGTGCGCCGATCGTCCCGCCGGTGGTCAGTCCCATGTGGCACACGACGATGTCGGCGCCCGCCTCGGTCATCGCCCGCGCGTCCTCGACGGAGAACACGTACGGCGTCGTGAGCAGATCCTCGTCGTGCGCGGCGGCGATGAGTTCGACCTCACGATCGAACCCCATGCCGGTCTCCTCGAGATTCACCCGGAAGGTGCCGTCGATGAGGCCGACGGTCGGAAAGTTCTGCACCCCGGCGAACCCGAGCTCGCGCAGCTCGCGCAGGAAGCGGGGGCGGATGAGGAACGGATCGGTGCCGTTCACGCCGGCGAGCACCGGTGTGTGGTGCACGACCGGGATCACCTCGCGCGCCATCTCCACAACGATGTCGTTGGCGTTGCCGTAGGCGAGCAATCCCGCCAGCGAACCGCGACCGGCCATGCGGTATCGGCCGGAATTGTAGATGACGATGAGGTCGATCCCGCCCTCCTCCTCGCAGCGCGCGGAGAGGCCGGTGCCGGCGCCGCCGCCGACGATCGGCTCGCCGCGGTCGACCTTGGCGCGCAGCCGCTCGACGATCTCGGCGCGGGTCACGGGCGTCCTCCGGTGATCTCCCCGAGCGCGGCGACCAGGGTCGCGGCGAACTCGGGGTCGTTGACGTGATGGGGGCTCTCGACGATCCGGTGGGTGTCGTCCTCCCGGAACTCCCGCCGCAGGGTGTCGAACAGCGCGGCGTCGGCCTCGGGGTCGGCGAAGGGCATCCCCGGCGCGTCGAGGGCCGAGACGCCGCCCGTGGGCAGGACGAGGCGGACCGGGCCGGGGCAGGCGTTGAGGCGGTCGGCGAGGAACGCCGCGGCCGCGCGGTTCTCCTCCGGCGTGGTGCGCATGAGCGTCACCTGCGCGTTGTGCTCGTAGAGGGTGCGGCCGCGGAACTGCTCGGGGACGGTGTCGGGCGCCCCGAAGTTGACCATGTCCAGCGCGCCGACCGACCCGACCCACGGGACCCCGGTGCGCGCGATCGCGCCGAGCCGGTCCTCGGTGGCCGCCATGACGCCGCCGACGACGAGGTCGGCGATCTCGGTGGTGCTCACGTCGACGACGGCCTGCACGAGTCCGTCGTCGACGAGCTTCTCCATGGCGCGCCCGCCGGTGCCGGTGGCGTGGAAGACGAGGCAGTCCCACTGCTCGCTGACCGCTTCGGTGACCGCGGTGACGCACGGCGTCGTCACCCCGAACATCGTCAGCCCGAGCGCCGGCTTGTCCTGCGCCGCGGGCGGCTCGGTGGCGATCATCCCGCCGAGCGCGTGGGCGGCGTTGCCGAGGACGCGCCGGCTGATGCGGTTGAGGCCGGCGACGTCGGTGACCGAGTACATGAGCGTCAGGTCGACCGAGCCGACGTAGGGCGCGACGTTGCCAGAGGCCACCGTCGACACCACGATCTTCGGCAGCCCGACCGGGAGCCGCTGCAGCGCCGGCGTCACCAGCGCGGTGCCGCCGGATCCGCCCAGCGCGAGCACGCCGGCGACGTCGTCGCGCGCCGGGAGCCAGCGCTCGAGCGCCGTGCTCATCGCCGACACCGAGCTGCCGCGGTCGCCGGTGAACGCCTCCGCGCCCGCGACCTCACGCGGGCCGACGTCCGCCGTGCTCGCGTCCGGGTCGCTGGTGCCGACGTCCACCGTCGTCACCGCGTGCCCCGCGTCCCGCAGGAGCCCGGCGACGTAGCGCAGCTCCTCGCCTTTCGTGTCGAACGTGCCCACCACGTAGGCACGACCCGCCCCGGCCATCCGAGCTCCCGTCCACGACGCCGACGTCCGCGAGAGTCCTACCGCTCCCGGCCCGCCCGGCGCGAGGCGTCGCCGACGATCACCGGTTCCGACCGAAGGGCCCCTTCGGTTGATCTACCGGGCGAGGGGCACCCTTCGCCGGAACAGGGTCGGGCGTTCCGTGCCTCGCGACGCGGCGAACCGGCCGTCTCGGCTGCTGCGGTACCGTGGTCGGGGTCGTCGTGGGAAGGAGTGCAGTGAAGGCACTCGTCACGCTCGCCCTGGTCGCCGGGGTCGCGGTGGTCCTGCGACGCCAGCGCGAGCAGCGACCGACCAAGGACGTCTGGCGCGAGGCGACCACCTCGGCCTGACCCGCGGGGACGTAGCTCAATTGGCAGAGCACCGCCTTTGCAAGGCGGGGGTTGAGGGTTCGATTCCCTTCGTCTCCACCGCTGTGAGCTGCACAAACGCTCGGACGGCGACGTCGCCTGAGGTCATCTCGGCTGTGGCGTGAGGCGAAACGGAGCGCTGCTCGGTGGCACGGCCAGCCCGTGCGAGCGAGTTCTGGTCGCCCGACCAGCACCTTCTTGAGCGCGACCGCTCTTGAAGCCGGCTGGACGCGCCGCGCCCGTGACGCGAACCGGCGTCGACCGGTACTCGGCGGATGAGGTCGCGAACGAGCCCTTGACGCTCGAGTTGCTGGAGGCCAGCTGACACGCCGTCCTGCTCGCCAGGTCCGACGACGTCCTCGACCGCTCCCGGCGTGCCTCTCACCGACGGCAGCAGAGCCTGCCGTTCAATGCTCGGCCGGCTCGGGTTCGGTGGTCTCGCCCGCGGCCCAGCAGCTCGTGACGAGACGTCGCAGGGCGGGCGGCGCTCCTATCCGACCCAGACAACCCCGGGAACGTCTTTTGTCCGCGCTCTCCATCGGCCCGCAAGGTGATCCAGGGCACTGTGACCTGGGCAACGCGGAGAGGAACAGTCGACCGAGCTGGCCTCCGCCCGCACACCTCAGTGGTTCGAGGAGGAACTCCATGGCCGACGTCCTTGCCGAGGGCTACAACGTCTTCGACACGTCCAAGTCCCCGTCGGGGACGGTCAAGTACCTGTCGGCGCCGTCCGACGTGATCCAGCTGATCCAGTCCGGGAAGCTCAAGGAGCACATCCTGCTGGTGCGCGGCGGGACCACGACGTTCCTGGCGCCGGCGCTGAGCATGGGTGCCATCGGGGTGATCACGATGTCGGGGGCGCCCGAGTCGCACCTCGGCATCCTGTCGCGCGAGTTCCAGACCCCGTGCGTCATGACGGCCCACCTGACGAGCAGCGACTCGCGCTACGTCGTCGGCTCCACCGACGAGTCGCACTTCGAGGAGATCGCGCGCGAGCTCGACGGCAAGCAGGTCCGGCTCGACTGCACCGACCACGAGACCGGCCGGGTGGTGGCGGAGTAAGCGCGGCCGACGAGCACCGCGAGCAGCCGACGTCCCAGCCGACCACCGATTCCGCCAGGAGCTGACAGCACAGTGACCACGACCGAGGGCAAGCGCGCGACCTTCCGCCAGCGCTACGACGAGGGCGATGACGGCCTCCGTTTCCAGGACCTCACCTACACCGGCAACTTCGTCGGCATGGAGCCCGTCACCGACGGGATCAAGGGCGACAAGATGATGAGGGAGCGCGCCCGGTCCGGCGTGCTGGAGAAGGTCTCGAAGGAGGACGTCCTCCGCGACCACTTCACCATTCCTGAGCTCAACGACCTCAACAACTATCTGGCCTGGAACATCTGGGACGTGCTCGTCATGCGGGCCACCGAGGGCGTCTCGGGCATGATCCCCCGCCAGGAGTACGAGATCCTGGCCTTCATGCACGAGTTCTACCGCTGGCCGGAGCTCATGGCGATGACCACCGAGGCCGTGGGCGGCGCCCAGGGGATCATGGACATCGGCGCCTCGGCCCGTCGGGAGATCGGCACCAAGGTCAACGCGGTGCACGACTGGTGCATCGGCGCTGTCGGCTTCGGCATGGGCCGGTGCGGTCTGCTCGCGCTCGAGGCGATCAAGCCCGACGAGTACGTCGAGGAGTCCAACGAGATCCTCAAGTTCATGCAGCGCGTGCTGTGGGGCAAGCGCCAGGACGGCTACATCCTCAACTCCCAGGACCGTTACCGCTGCCGCATCCACGACCAGGACTTCCTCGACTCGATCGTCAACCAGGTCGAGCCGCTCGACCCCGACGGGCCCGAGCACGGGGCGTTCACCCAGTTCAACGCTGCCGCGGAGCTGCTCGCCTTCCTCGACCACTACGACTGCCGGCTCGGGCTCGGGGACACCGGCCCCTACGAGCTGCCCGACGGCAAGCTGCTGATCCTGCGGGACCTCTTCGTCAACGAGGAGGTCTTCCACTGGAGCGACGTCTGCGAGGACGCGGGTCTGCCTCACGCCTACACGCTGGCGCTGGTGATCGACCCGGAGATCATGAGCCTGGAGGAGATCCGGGTGAACGACATCTCCACCACCTTCACGCGTCCGAAGAACTACCTGCAGGCCGTCGTGGGCGGGGCCGTCTTCGCCCGCGAGAAGTGGGACACCCCGATGGGCGAGGTCTACAACATCCCCATCAAGGATCTCGGTGACCACCTCGGTCGCGTGCAGACCGCGACCCTGAAGCTGTACACGAAGACGTCGAAGATGTGCCGCCGCGACCTGATCTGGAACGGCCAGTACGTCTACTACATCGACATGATCCTCCCGCACATGCGCAAGGCCGGCACGTACGAGAAGGCCTGCCGGGACTACGACCTGTGGGAGATCGACCAGCGCGTCGCGAACTACTACTACGACATCACCAAGCGGGGATTCGCGCAGGAGACGGTGCCCAGCAAGATCTTCTCGGGCGCCGGCTACCTGCCGTTCCCGGACGGCATCAGCCCCACCCGGTCGAAGTACCGCTGGCTCTAGGCCCGCGCGACCAGACCGACCGACCGGTGCGGCGCCTCAGGAGGTGCCGCACCGGTCGTGGCTGACCCGAGTGAGGACGCCGATGACCGTCACGACCCTGGCCAAGCCCGACTACGACGTGCTCAACGTCCTGGCCCTCAAGAAGATGGCCGACGCCACGGCGATCGCCGCGGTCACCGGGATGCCGGCCGGCGACGTCGAGGGGCGCCTGGCGAGCCTGTCCGGCGGTGGGCTCGCGGTGGTCGCGGGTGGCGCCGCCCTGCCCACCGACGAGGCCGAGCCCGCCCTCGCGGCGACCGCGGCCGAGGTCTACGCGCCGGTCCGGGCCGACGGCGACGTCCTCGCCCTCGTGGAGAAGTTCGAGACCACCAACGCCCAGTTCCTCGCGGCCATGTCGTCGTGGCAGCAGGTGGAGGTCGGCGGACGCAAGGTCACCAACGACCATTCCGACGCGGCCTACGACGAGAAGGTCATCACCAAGATCGAGCGCTTGGTCGGGCGCCTCGAGCCGCTGATCGGTGCCCTGGCAGGGCACGATGCCCGCTTCTCGCTCTACTCGACCCGCTTCGCCACCGCCCTCGAGGCCATCGACACCGGCGACCACGACCTCGTCTCGGCGCCGACGCGCGACTCGGTCCACAACGTCTGGTTCGAGTTCCACGAGGATCTGCTGCGCACCCTGGGTCGGGAGCGCGCGGAGTGAGCTACACCCGCGCATTCACGGACGACGGGCAGGTCGACGTCGACGAGCTCGGCGGCAAGGGCTCGGGACTGGTGCGTATGACCAGGGACGGCCTACGGGTGCCGCCCGGTTACGTCATCACCACCGCCGCCTGCCATGTCTACCTCGACCGCCGAGCGCTCCCCGACGGGCTCGAGGACGAGCTCCGCGACCGGCTCGCCGCGCTGGAGACCACGACCGGCAAGTCGTTCGGCACCGGCCCGGAACCGCTGCTGCTGTCGGTGCGTTCGGGGGCGCCGGTCTCGATGCCGGGAATGATGGACACCGTCCTCAATCTCGGGCTCTCCCGCGACGCGGCTGTCGCTCTGGCCGAGCGATCCTCCGACACACGCTTCATGGCCGACCTCGTCGCCCGCTTCCACACGATGTACTCCGAGATCGTCCTCGGCGCGCTCGACGATCGGCCGGCGGTCGACGCCCTCGTCGCGCAGGCGTCCCCCGGCGACGATCCGGCCGACGTCTACGACCGCATCTGGGCGGCGGCCGAGGCGGCGCTCGACGACGAGCTCTCCGAGAGCGTGCCGTCCACACCGTGGGACCAGCTCGTCCACGCGGTCGAGGCCGTTTTCCGGTCGTGGAACACGCGCCGCGCGCGGACCTACCGCGATCACCACGGCATCGCGCACGACATGGGCACCGCGGTCGTCGTGCAGTCCATGGTGTTCGGCAACCTCGACGATACGTCCGGGTCCGGCGTGGCCTTCACCCGCGATCCCGTCACCGGCGAGCCGGGCCTCTACGGCGAGTACCTCGCCCACAGCCAGGGCGAGGACGTCGTCGCCGGCGTCCGGACCCCCGACCGCGTGCAGGACGCCCTGCCGCCCGACCTGCTCGCCGAGCTCGAGCGCACCGGCGCCGAGCTGGAGGCCCGTCACGGCGACGTCCTCGACATCGAGTTCACCGTCGAGCACGGCGTCCTCTACTTCCTGCAGGTCCGCAGCGCCAAGCGCACGCCCGAGGCCGCGGTGCGGATCGCGGCCGACCTCCTCGCCGACGGCACGGCGAGCGCCGCGCGGGCGCTCGGCCTGGTGACCGCCGACCAGCTCCGGCAGGCGCAGCGGCCGGGTTTCGACCCGGACGCCCTCGCCGCCGCCCGCGACGACGGCCAGGTGCTGCTCACCGGCATCGGCGCCTGTCCCGGGCAGGTCTCCGGCGAGCTGGTGCTCGACCCCGACCGCGCCCGCGACCGCGCCGACGCAGGGGCGTCGGTGGTTCTCGGCCGCTCGGTGACCAGCCCGGCCGACCTCCACGGGATGATCGCCGCCGCCGGCATCGTCACCGCCACCGGCGGCTCCACGAGCCACGCCGCCGTCGTCGCCCGCGCGCTCGGCACGGCCTGCGTCGTCGGTGCCGCGGCCCTCGAGATCGACGACGCCGCCCGCACCGTCCGCATCGGCGACCGCACGCTGTCCGAGGGCGAGGAGGTCTCGCTCGACGGTGGGTCGGGAGAGCTGTTCGCCCTCGCGTTGCCGACGACGACGCCGGCGGCGGCGAACGAGGCGATGGACACCCTGCTGGCCGCGGCCGCCGAGTCCGCCGGCAGCGAGGTGCTGGCGCGGGTGACGCTGCCGGTCGACGTCGACACCGCCCGCGCCGCGGGCGCGACCGGTGTGGTCACCGCGATCGACGACGTGCTCGCCGCGTCCGGCGACCTCAACCGGCTGGTCGAGACGCTGCTCGAGAAAGGGCTGAACGGCGTCGGCGCGTTCTCCGAGGTGCGCGACGCGATCGCCGAGCAGCTCGCGCCGCTCCTCGTGGCGGCTCGGGAGAAGGGGGTGCGCGATGTCGATGTGCGCGCGATCGACCTCCTCGCCGACGAGTCCCGCGAGCTCCTTCAGCAGACCGCGGTGACGACGCGCCACCCCGAGCTCGCGCTGCCGCTCGGCGTGCCCGACCTGATCCGCGCCCAGCGCGAGGGCCTCGTCCGCGCCGCGGGCTCGGCCGACTACACGGGCCGGCTGCGCCTCGCCGTCCGCCACGTGTCCGACCCGTCCGAGGCCCGAGCCCTGGCCGGCCTCGACGACGGTGCCGACGCGCCGGGCGTCGGGACCTACCTGACGAGTCCCCGGGCCGTGCTGGCCGCCGAGGAGCTGGCCGCGTACAGCGACGGGGTCTGGCTGGAGGTCCGTGCGCTCCAGGCCGCGATGTTCGGCATCCCGGCCCGACAGTTCCTCACCGCCGAGCCGCTGGACTCCTACATCGCGCGAGGGCTGCTCGCCGTCGACCCGCGCCACGAGCTCGACCCGGTGGTCGTCCGCCTGTTGCGTGACGTGCCGACCGGGACGGGGGTGCGACTCAGCGGAACGGTCGCCGATCCGGTCGCGGCCACACTGCACGGCCTCGGCTTCCGCCGTTTCGCTGTCGACCTCCCCGAGGTGCGCCCGCTGATGCTGGGACTGGGTCGGGCAGCACTCGCCGGGTGAGGCCGATCGAGGTCAACCGATGGGCTCGATGAGGAGTCCCGGAAGGCGTGCCAGCAGGGCGGCGTCGATCCCGCGGGTCGTCGCCCAGCCCTGCGCTCCGCCGAACCGTTCGTCGAGCACGTCGAGCACACCGTGCACCGTCGACTCGTGGGCCATGTACATCTCGGGCGCCACGGTCGCCATGTGCGTCCGGTAGCGGGGCCAGGTCGCGAAGCGCGCCATGACCGCCTCCATGTTCGGCCCGCTGGCGAGGTAGTCCGCGACGATGGCGTCGCGCTCGACCCCGGCGAGGGCGAGCAGGAGCGTGACCACGAGGCCCGTGCGGTCCTTGCCGGCGGCGCAGTGCACCACCGTCGGGCGTCCGGCGAACGCGGCCGCGGCCCGGACGACGGAGCCCAGCACCGATGTCGGCGCCTCGAGGTGCTGCAGGGAGAACAGGAGAGCCTGCCGCGCGGGCGGCTCGTCGTTCGGCTCGGCCTCGCGCAGCGGCGCGTTGAGGTAGGTGACGTCGCGGGTCACCAGCGGCCCCCGACCCTGCTCGGCCGCCTCGGGTCCGACCCGCAGGTCGATCACCGCCTCGAGGCCGAGACGCTCGACGAGCAGGCCGACGTCGGCGTCGGTGAGGGCCTGGAGCGTGTCGCTCCGGAAGAGCACGCCGTGGCGGGTCCGACGGCCCGGGCCTGCCGGGAGCCCGCCGAGGTCGCGGAAGTTGAGCGTGGCCTCGGGGGTGTCAGCCACGGCAGATGCGGCGCATCGCGTCGAGCACGTCGTCCGACGCGGCGGAGCGATGGCCGTCGGCGCGGCCCGCTGCCGTCCCGTTCGTGGCAGAGACCCCGGGCGCCATCAGCGCGGGGGAGGTCTCCGCGACCGCCTCGCGCCGTCGGCGGCGGCGCCTCTCCCCGGGCTCTTCCTCCGAGCTCCCGGACCCGGAGCCGGTGCACCCGCAGCCGCAGCCCGCGACATCGGGGCTCGGGGCCGGTACCGCGGCTGCCGGCACGGCGCAGGCGTCGCTCGGTTCACGGGCGGCGTTGTCACCGAGCAGGTGGGACAGCACCTCCTGCGGCCACAGCGCGACGAACTCCGCGCCGGCTTCGGTGAGCTCTCGGGCCGAGTGCATCCCCCAGGTCACGCCGACCACACGGACACCGACCTCGCGCGCGTCACGCACGTCTCCGGCGGTGTCGGTGACGAGCACAGTGGTCGAGGGGTCAGGGCGCTCGGCCTCGCCCGCCTCGTCGTAGTCGGCCGAGCAGCGCCGGCCGTAGCCGCTGCCGGCGTCGGCGAGGAAGGCGCGCAGGGCGGCCCGCTTGTCCGGGGCCACGTCGCCGCCGAAGACGTGCGCGAAGCAGTACGCCAGCTCGTTGTCGACGAGGACGCGGCGCAGCACCTCCATCGCGTTCGACGACATCACCGCGAGCGTGCACTCCGACGCCAGGCGCCGGACCACGGCGTGCATCCCGGGCACGAGCGGCGGCGCGTAGTCCGCGCGCAGCGCCGACAGGAAGTCCGCGGTGGCGGCGCGGGCCTGCTCATCGGTGGAGCACAGCGCGCGGATCGAGGTGAAGACGTTGCCGCGGAAGAGCTCGAAGTACTGCGCGGGAGTGTCGACCCCGAGCCCGTGGCGCCGGCTGATCGGTTCGAAGACCTCCCACGACGCAATCCGGGTCTGGACGAGGGTCCCGTCCAGATCGAAGACGACCGCCCGCACCGCACCGATGGTCGAGCTCCCGCTGCGCTTCGTCTCCGAACCCGTCATCGGCTGTGGATCTCCCCGAGCTCGCCGAGCCCGATGAAGTCCATGCACTCGCCGAATCCGACCCGGTCGTCCCGATCGTTCGTCCAGCGCAGCAGCACGTTGTGCCCGACCACACCGGGCTGCGAGAGCCACGGGAAGGTCGTGAGCGCGTCCCCGGCGACCGCGATCGTCCGGTCGCCGGCGCGCACCTCGATCTCGATGCGCTCGGGGTAGAGCCCGCGCCGCCGGGTCAGGCCGTGACCGCCCGAGAGCCCGTGCATCTGGCCGTCCTCGACGAGGTAGCCGTGCGTCAGGCGCAGGGGCGATTCGCCGTCGGGGCCGTTCTTCGTGTCGAAGTCGAACAGGCCGTGGACGACGAGGTCCTCGCCGAAGTGGGCGTGCATCCATGACAGGCGCGAGGTCTGGCGCTCGGCGCGGACCCCCCAGCTGTGGTCCATGGTCGCGACGCAGTCGATCGGCAGCGTCCGTCCCCGCACCGACACCTCGCCCTCGTAGTGCCCGGACTGGTCGAAGTGCCCGGCGTAGGCGTGGCCCCACGTCTTGGCCATGTCCCGGTCCGCGGCGAGCGGGTCCTGGTCGGGGTCGTTGATGTCGTAGGCCGGCATGATCGCCGTGTAACGGAAGTGGATCTCGACGCCCGCCGCAGGGTCGGAGTAGTCGACGTCCCAGACCTGGTTCGGCTTCGTGCACACCACCTTGAGCCCGTTGAGCAGCTCGTAGTCGAGCAGGCTGTCGGGGGCGGGGAGGTTCTGGGAGTCCCAGTACTCGGCGGCCCAGGGCTCGCGGACCCGCCGTGAGTTGATCGACACCGTGGTCCCGACCATGCCGATCGCCTTGCGGTGCAGGGCGTAGAGCCCGATGTTCACCGGCTGCTCGGTGTCGTGCCCCGCGTACAGGCCGAAGTAGTTGGTCTCCGCCCACAGCGGGTCGTCGCTGGTCGGCGGGTGGAACTGGGCGTCCTCGTCGCGGATCACCGATGACCTCCAGGTCGCGGCACGGTTGTGTCGTGGATCACGAGAAGCGTCCGCCCTCCCGGCGACCCGAACCAGGGTGACCCGGGACAGCGGAGCCCGCCGACGTTGTCCGGGTGGGATAAGGCTCGCGACCCGCTCCGCGGCCTAGCGTCCGAGCCACGGTACGAGACCTGGCTCACAGGCTCGTGAGGACGATGCGGTCGCGGGAGGCGTCGAGATGCTGCTCGGACGCGTGGTGGGCCAGGTCGTGGCCACGGTGCGCGCACCCGGCTTCGACAACGTCTCGCTCCTGCTCGTCCAGGACACGACCGAGGAGGGCTGGGTCGGTTCGACGTGCGTCGCGGTCGACCTCATCGGCGCCGGTGAGGGCGACGTCGTTCTGATGACGACCGGCAGCGCCGCCCGCGTGGCCGCCGGATCCCGGTCGCCGACCGACCGGGCCGTCGTCGCCATCGCCGACTCGGTCATCCGCAACGGCACCGCCAGCTCCCGTTCGGCCTGACGCCGGCCGGGCCCCGCAGAGACACCGGAGGACCACATGGCAACCACGGCGACGACCCCGGCCGGGTCGAGCACGAACGGCGCCGTCGCGATGCGCGGCGCACTCGGCCTCATCGAGACGAAGGGCCTCGTCGGGGCGATCGAGGCGGCCGACGCGATGGTGAAGGCGGCGAACGTGCAGGTCCTCGGCCACCGCGAGATCGGCGGCGGCCTCGTGACCGTCATGGTCCGCGGGGACGTCGGCGCGGTGAAGGCCGCCACCGACGCCGGCGCGGTCGCCGCCGGCAAGGCCGGCGAGGTGGTCTCGGTGCACGTCATCCCGCGCCCGCACGACGAGACCGAAGGCATCCTCACCGTCCTCGCGCGCCCGAAAGGCTGATCGCCGCCACCGCACGGACCGAGCACCGAGAGAGGTGGGGAGATGACCGCGACCCTGGACCGGGGACCGTCGGGGGGCCTGGACGCGGACCTGGCCGGCCTGGCCGACGTCCGCGCGAAGGCGCGCGCCGCACGTGACGCCGTCCGCCGGCTCGAGGGCGTCGACCAGGACACCCTGGACGGCTACGTCCGGGCGATGGCCCGCGCCGGGACGAAGGCGGCCGAGGAACTGGCCCGTCTGGCCGTCGACGAGACGGGCTACGGCGTCTACGAGCACAAGATCCACAAGAACCGGTACAACACCGGGTTCGTCGCCCGCTGGATGCTCGAGCGCCGCGCCGTCGGCGTGCTCTGGACCGACGAGGTCGCCCGCGTCACGGCCATCGGCAGCCCGATGGGCGTCATCGCCGGCATCATCCCCGTCACCAATCCCACCTCGACCGCCCTGTTCAAGAGCCTCGCCGCGGTGAAGTCGGGAAACGCCGTCGTCCACGCTCCGCATCCCCGGGCAGCCCGCTGCACCCTGCGTGCGGCGCAGATCATGGCCGAGGCCGCGGTCGAGGCCGGCGCGCCCGAGGGTGTCGTCTCCTGCCTGGAGTCGCCCACGCTCGCGGCCACCGCCGAGCTGATGCGTCGCGACGAGGTCGCGCTCGTCCTCGCCACGGGCGGACCGGGCATGGTCCGCGCCGCCTACTCCAGCGGCAAGCCGACGATCGCGGTGGGCGCGGGCAACGTGCCGGCCTACGTCGGCGCGAGCGTGCCGGACGCCGCCGAGGCGGCCGAGATGATCATCACCTCGAAGTCCTTCGACAACGGGACCGCCTGTGTCGCCGAGCAGTCGGTCGTGGTCGTGGACGCCGTGGCCGACGACTTCCTGCGCGCGTTCGCGGAGCGCGGCGCGTTCTGGATGGACGCCGCTCAGCAAGCGGCGCTGGTCGACGTGCTCTTCGACGACTGCGGTGCTCTGCGTCCGGCCGGCGTGGGACAGAGCGCGCGCCGCCTCGCGCAGCTCGCGGGCTTCGCGGTGCCCGACGCCACGCGGGTGCTCGCGTGCGAGCTCGACACCGTCGCCGAGACGACGCCGCTCTCGCGCGAGATTCTCGGCCCGGTCCTGTCGGTCTACCGAGCCCGCGACCCACGAGCAGGACTCGCCCGGTGCCGGGAGATCCTCGCGCTCGGCGGGGAGGGGCACACCACCGCCGTGCACGCCGCCGACCCTGCCGAGCTCGCCCCGTTCGCGGCGCTCCCGGCGGGCCGCATCGTCGTCAACACCCCCGCCCTCTTCGGTGGGATGGGCTACTCGACCGACGTCGACCCGTCCTTCCAGCTCGGTACGGGGACCTGGAGCGGCTCGATCTGCTCGGACAACGTCACGCCCCTGCACCTGATCAACATCAAGCGAGTCGCCCACGAGGTCCGGCCATGGCGCAGCGTCTACGACAGCGTCGAGGTCTGAGCCCGGTGGCGGGCGGCGATCCCCACGCCCTGCTCGCCGCCGCAGCGGACCGGATCGGGAAGCCGCCGGAGGGCACGCCGCTGCGGCCACGGGTCGGGGTCGACCTCGGCACGGCCAGCTGTGTGCTCGTCGTCCTCGACGACGACCGACCCGTGTGGGTCGAGTCCGCGGGCTCGGGAGCGCTGCAGGACGGGGTCGTCGTCGACTTCGCCAAGGCCGTCGCCACCGTGCGCGAGCTGCGTGACCGCGCCGTGGACGCCCTCGGCACGGAGTTGTCGACCGCCGCCACCGCCTACCCGCCCTGCATCCCGGTCGCCGACGCGCGGGCCTGCACCTACGTCTGCGAGACGGCAGGCTTCGACGAGGTCACGCTCGTCGACGAGGTCAGCGCCGCGCAGCGCACCCTCGAGATCACCGACGGCGTGGTGATCGACGTCGGCGGTGGCTCCACCGGCGTCGGGGTGTTCCGCGACGGACGCCTCGAGCGCCTCGACGACCGTCCCGGCGGCGGGCACCACCTCGACCTCGTGCTGGCCGGCGCCCGGGGCGTCGACGTCGCCGAGGCCGAGCAGTTCAAACGGGAGCGGCCCGCCGAGGCCCTCCCGATCCTCACCCCCGGTCTTCACCGCATCGCGGAGTCGATCCGCGCGATGACCCGAGGCACGGACGCCGACCTCCCGCTCCACCTGGCGGGCGGCGCCCTCATGATCCCCCGCGCCGGAGACGTCCTGGCGCAGTACCTGCAGAGGACCGTCGTGACCCACCCGCACGCCCTGCTCATCACCCCTCTCGGGATCGCGAGGTCGGCACCATGACGTCAGCGAGCGGCCCTTCCCTCCGCACCTACGCCTTCGTCGACCGCATGCAGCCGCAGTGCGCCGCCCACATCGCGGCGACCAGCCCCGGCGACGTGCCGATCGCCGGCATGGCCGAGCTCTACATCGAGATGGCGCCCGGCAACGAGGTCTTCCGCGCCGCCGACATCGCACTCAAGGCCGCCGGTGTCCGCCCGGCCCTGCAGATCATCGAGCGGGAGTTCGGCCTGCTGGAGATCCACTCCGAGCAGCAGGCCGAGGTGCTTGCCTCCGGTCAGGCCATCCTGGACGAGTACGGCCTGGTCGAGACCGACCGCATCCGGCCCACCATCGCCTCGACGCAGTTCATCACCAACGTGCACCCCTACCAGGCGCAGCTGCTGAACAAGTGGCGCAAGGGCAGCATGCTCATGCCGGGGCAGAGCCTGTTCATCATGGAGGTCGCGCCGGCCGCCTACATCTCCGTCGCCGCGAACGAGGCCGAGAAGGCCGCGTCGATCACCGTCATCGAGCTGCGCGCCGTCGGCCGCTTCGGCCGGATGTTCCTCTCCGGCACCGAGAGCGAGGTCCAGTCGGCCCGCGACGCCGCGGTCGCCGCGCTCGAGGAGATGAAGGGCCAGGAGAAATGAGCACCGTCTGGGGCACCACGGACGTCGAGGCGGCCGCGGCGCGCGGCGTCGCGCTCCATGTCGCCCCGGGCGATGTGGTGACCCCGCTGGCCCGCGACCGCGCGCACGAGCTCGGTGTCGCCGTCACGTCCGCCGATGCGCTCGACCGCCCGCCGGCCACCGCACTGCCCGTGTCGTCGGGGACGACGGATCGCACACCCGGCACGGCGAGCTCGTCGACCACGGCCGGGCAGCGACGCAACGGCTCGGACTCGCCGGCTCCCTCACCGGCGACGCCCCTGCCCCCGACGTCGGTCGGGTCGCCCGGGACCGGCGGGCCGGTCCGGACGATGCGCCCCCCGTCGCCCGCACTCTTCCGACGGGGTGCGCCCCTGCCTGCCGGGCTCGACGGCGGCGCGCGGCGGACCGGGCGCGCCGTGGTGATCGGTGCCGGTCACGTCGGGATGATCACTGGGATGCGCCTGGCCGACGCCGACGTCTTCGACGAGGTCGTGCTGGTCGACATCGACGAGGGGCGAGCCGCCGGCATCGCGCTGGACCTCCAGCACACCGCGCCGCTCTCGGACTTCGCCACCCGCGTCCGGGGCGTGGGCACGGTGGAGGAGGCCGGCCCCGCGGAGTACGTCGTCATCACCGCCGGCAGGGCGCGGCAGCCAGGCATGACGCGCGCCGACCTCGTCAGCACCAACGCCGAGATCGTCGGCGACCTCGCCCGCCGCGTGGCCGCCACCTCACCGCAGGCCGTGATCATCGTCGTCACCAACCCGCTCGACGAGATGACCCAGCACGCCTGGACGTCCTCGGGTCTCCCGTCGTCGCGGGTGCTGGGGATGGCCGGGGTCCTCGACACCGCCCGGTTCCAGGCCCTGGTCGGCGTGGAGAGCTCCCTGCGAGCACGATCGGTCGACGCCATCGCCCTGGGCAGCCACGGCGAGGAGATGGTCATCCCGCTCTCGCGGGCCTCCCACGACGGTTCCTCCCTCGCGCAGGTCGTGCCCCCGGCGCAGCTCAACGCGGTGGTGGACAGGGCCCGCGGCTCCGGGGCCGAGGTGGTCGGGCTGCTCAGGACCGGCAGCGCGTTCATGGCCCCGGGCACGTCGGCGGCGCGGATGGTGCTCGCGATGGTCCGCGACAGCGACGAGGTGATGTCGGCGGCCGTGCTCGCCGACGGTTCCTACGGCATCCGGGACGTCTACGTCGGCCTGCCGGTTCGGCTCGGCCGGGGCGGGCTCCGCGAGATCGTGACGATCCCGTTGGGGCCCGAGGAGCTCGCCGCGCTCCGCGAGGCCGGGGAGCGCATCCGGACGCGGCTCGGGGCGATGGCCGCCGCGTCATGAAGGCCGTCGTGCACGCCGGTCACGGCCAGGTCCGCGTCGATGACGTGCCCGACCCGCGACTCTGCGCGCCCACCGACGCGATCGTGCGGGTGCGCCGGGCCGCGGTGTGCGGGACCGACCTGCACGTGCTGGCCCACCCCGACCAGGTCCCGCGGGGCTTCGTCCTCGGGCACGAGTTCGTCGGCGAGGTCATCGAGCGCGGCGACCAGGTGCGCGATCACGCGCTCGGCGACCTGGTGGTCGGCGCCGACTACACCGCCTGCGGACGGTGCTGGTGGTGCCGGCGTGGCGATCACTGGCAGTGCTCGGACCGCCGCTTCTTCGGCACCGGCACCGTCTTCGGGCCGCCGCTGGCCGGCGCGCAGGCCGAGCTCGTCCGCGTGCCGCACGCCGACACGGTCCTCGTCCCGCTCCCGGCGGGCATCGACCTCGACGCCGCCGTCTTCCTCGGCGACACCGCGGCGACCGGATACGCGGCGCTGCGTCGCGCCGGGACGGAGCCGGGCGACACGGTGGCCGTCCTCGGCGGGGGACCGGTCGGCCAGGTCGCCAGCCTCGTGGCGCAGGCGATCGGTTCCGGTGTCGTCGTGGTGGTGGAACCGGTGGCCGATCGCCGGCACGTCGCCGCTCGCGAAGGCGCCCTCGCGGCGAGTCCCGACCAGGCGCGCAAGGTCGTCGACGCGGCCACGGACGGCCGCGGCGCCGACGTGGTGGTGGACGCGGTCGGCGGTGAGCGCGGCCTGGGCCTCGCTCTCGAGCTCGTCCGCCGGCGCGGGCGCGTGGCCTCGGTCGGGGTCCCAGCCGAGACCGTCGAGGTGCCCGCCGCTCGGGCCTTCACCGACGAGCTCGCCTTCTCGTTCGCGATCGGCGACGTCATGCGCGACGCCGGACCCCTCCTGGCGCTGGTGCGAGCCGGGGTGCTGGACCCGAGCGTGGTCGCCACGGACCGGGTCGGTCTCGACGAGGCCGTCGAGGCGTATCGGCGGACCGCCGAACGACTTACTCTCAAGACGCTGATCTGCCCGTAGGCGGTCGGTCCGGAGGTGTGTCCGATGAAGCCGGTCGACGCGGACCGGGCTGCGGCGACGGACGACGGCGCGCAGCTGCTCCGGGCGCTGCTCACGACCCTGCCCGCGTGCGCCGATGAGGCGCTCGACGACCTTCGCCGTGCGGTCGTCGACGTGCTCGGCAGCGAGGTGACCGTCGACGTCGACGCCGGGACGCCCCCTGCTGCGGGCCGGGGTGTGCAGGTGGGACGAGTCTCCGTGCAGTGGGCCAGGGAGTGCCCGCGCGTCCCCGAGGACCTCGGCGCACTGATCGGCCAGGGCTGTACGTGGGCGACGCTCGTCCTCGAGCGGGCCGACGCCCTCCGTGCCGTCGACGACGCGGCCGAGGAGACGGTCATCGTCACCGAGGTGGTCGAGCGGCTGCTCTCCGTACACGACGTCGACCAGCTCCTGCTGAGCATCGCGACCCGGACCCTCGGACTCCTGGATGCCGACATCTGCGGGGTGCTGCTGCGCGAGGGTGACGAGGTGGCCATGCGATCGTGCGTCGGCCACCGCGTCATCGACACCGCGCGACTGCGGATGCGGCGGGGGATGGGGGTGGCCGGGCTCGTGTTCGAGACCGGACAGCCGGCCAAGGTCGATCACTACGTCGAGGATCAGACCATCAGCCGTGACTTCGTCGGGCTCGCCGAACGCGAGCAGACGGAGTCGGCGCTCGCCGTGCCGCTGCAGCTCCCGGGTGAGTTCCTCGGCGTGCTGGAGGTCTGGCGCCGGCGGCCCTCGGTGTTCACCGAGCAGGACGTGCGTCGGATGGTCACGCTCGCCAACTTCGCGACGATCGCCCTGCGCAGTGCCCGTCTGCACGACGAACAGGTTCGTGCCAACGCCGATCTCGCGAAGGCGCACGCCGCACTCAAGCACCAGGTCGGCGTGCTCGGACAGACCGCCGAGCTGCAGCACGCCCTGCTGACGACGGTGCTCGACGGGGGCGGCCTCTCGGCGCTCGCCCGGCGCGTGGCGTCGCAGCTCCACTGCCGGGTCGGCATCTACGACGCCGGCGGAGGCCTGCTGGCGGGGCACGGGGACCAGCTGCCCGACTGCCTCCCCGCGCGCTACGGGCGAGGACGGGCGCTACGACGGGCCGCGGGTCTACCGCCCACCGCCCGCCTCCAGCCGGTCTACGCCGACGGCGACGAGGTCGGCTGCGTGTACCTGCTGCCCTGCGACGACGAGCCCGCGGGGGAGGAGATGCTCGACGCCGTCGTCGGCCAGGTCGCGATGGCGTGCTCGTTGTCTCTGCTGCGGGAGCGGGCCGCGAGCCGCGCCCGCCACGAGGCGTTGAGCGAGGTCCTCTGGGATCTCGTCCAGGGGCCACCCGAGCACCGGGTCGCCGCGCGGGCGCGGGCCCAGCAGATGGGGGTGTCCCTGGGCCCGGGGATGCGCGTGCTCCACGGGCACCTCGAGAACGTCGAGGAGCTCGCGACCGAGCACGGGTGGGACACGTCGCGGACCGGGCGGCTGCGACGCGACGTCGTGCGTGCCCTGCGCGACCGTGACGAGGGGCCCCGACTCGCCCTGGTGGGCCTCCGCGGTGACCTCGTCGTCGCCGTCGCCGACGGGCTGGACTCCACCACGGCCAAGCAGCTGGTCCAGCAGATCGCCGACTCCGCGCGGCGCGAGGCCCCGGACCTGCGGTCGTCGTGGGGGGTGAGCCGGCCGCACGACGACGTCGAGGCGCTGCCCGCGGCGTTCAACGAGGCGAAGACCGCGCTCTCCGCGTCCCACCGTCTCGGGGGCAGCACCATCTCGCTGTACGAGGAGCTCGGCGTCGTGCGTCTGCTCCTCGGCTCCGGTTCCGATCCCGACCTGCAGACGTTCATCGACGACGTCACCGGACCCCTCGTGGCCTACGACCGCGAGAACGACGGCGCGCTGGTGCGCACCCTGCGCGCGTTCTTCGACGCGGACTGCTCCCAGCGCGTGGCGGCCGAGAAGCTGTTCGTCCACCACAAGACGCTGCGCTACCGGCTCGAGCGGATCAAGCAGCTCACCGGCCTCGACCTCTCCCGCCACGACGACCGTATGCGCGCGGACATGGCCCTGCGCCTCCTGCAGCTCAACACCGACGGGAGCTGACCGGGCTCAGCGGATGTGGGAGACCGCCGCGTCGACGATGCCCTCGGTGTCCCCGGCCGGACGCGGGATGATGTGCGAGGCGTACAGCTCGCCCACCGAGGCGGCCGCGACCTTGCCGGCGTCGACCGCAGCGGTCACCGCGCCGACGTCCCCGCGCACGAGGACGGAGACCTGGCCGTTGCGCAGGGTCCGGTAGCCCTCCACCTGGACGTTGGCCGCCTTGACCATGGCGTCGGCGGCCTCGATGGCGCCGACGAGTCCGCGCGTCTCGATCATGCCGAGCGCACCGGCGTGTCCAGGCTGGGTCACGGGTCCTCCCACGTCGTCGCGGTCCGGCGTCCAGCATCCGCCGGCGCCGGGTCCGCCCGCCATTGCCCGCGCGGACAGCCGGGAGCCGATGTCTTGTCCCGAGGGATAGTCGCGAGAGGGTCGCCCGGCATCGACGAGCCAGGGTGTCGATCCTCGTCGTGACACGAAACAGCGCCTACCGACGATGTCGAGGAGTACCGAGTGACATCGCTCGAGGACGTTGTTGCTGGTGGAGGCCCTGATCAACGCGGTCGTCCATCTCTGCAGGGCGGGGGTTGAGGGTTCGATTCCCTTCGTCTCCACCCATCCTGACCAGCCATAACGTGTTTCACGGGGAACATCAGTCCTTCTCCTCGTCCTCGTGGAGCACATCTGGGGCACTCACGGCGGCGTCCATCCGGTCGGCTTGTCGACCGAGCTGGGCGAGAGCGTGGCGCCGAGCTGGGTCACCCACTTCTGCACCTCGGCGCGGCGTACCGACGAGAGCCGGGTCGTGCCCCAGGGCGGCACGATGTCGTTCTCGATCGCGCCGCGGTACCGGTCGTAGGTCGAGGGCGTCAGGTGCCGCTGAGCAGCGAGCCAGTCGCGAGCCCACTCACCGGTGAGCAGCCGGCCGGCGGCCGGGTCGATGTAGGAGCCGGACCGCATGTCGTGCTCGACGGAGACGGCGTAGCCCTCAGCGTCGGACTTCCTGCTCGACACACGCACACCGCGTCCGGGCCGTCGATCCACTCAGCGATCGACCGCACCAACGCCGCCGCGCTGTTCCCGCGCCTCGACCGCTGAGCACCTGCGCCTCGCGGCATGCACTCGGGGGGCGTGACACGTCGGGGGGACCGACCCACGCGGGATCAGGGCGTGACGATGGCGAAGCTCGGGTCCGGCGCGTCGGTGAGCCCGACGATGGTGGCGAGGGTCGTGGGGTCGCCGTCGAACTGCACCTCGTCGGGGGTCTGACCGGCGAGCATGGCCAACAGCTGCGTCCTGGTGAGGGTCACGACGAGGTCGGCCGTCCCGGACCGTGTGGTCGGGTGGTGGGTGAGCACTCCGTTCGACAGGTCCATCCGGTAGGTCTCGTCGGTGTCGGTGAAGTACCAGCGGATCGAGGCGGTCACGTCCCACGCTCGCTTGCCGTCGATCCGGATGGCCAGGCTGTCAAACAGCTGGGTGATGGTGAGCGCGCCCGCCATCCCCGCCGAGCTCACCTTCGCGCCCGCGACCGGCTCATGGAGCTCCAGCGCGCCGGTCAGGAAGTTGTTGCGCCAGGTCGCGCACTCCGATCCGAATCCGAGCCGGGTGAGGACGTCGGCGAGCAGGTCCCTGGCCGCGCGGTGCGAGGCGTCGGCGAACACGGCGTGGCTGGCCAGCTCGGCGGCGAAGCGCAGGTCGCCCGCGTCGGCGAACTCCTGCGCCCTCGCGACGGTGGCGTCGAGGCCGCCGATGATCTGGACGTAGCGGCTGGCCGCGGCCTCGGGCGGGTGCTGCCAGAGGTGTGCCGGGTTGCCGTCGTACCAACCGAGGTAGCGCTGGTAGATCGCCTTGACGTTGTGGCTGACCGAGCCGTAGTAGCCGTGGGTGTGCCACGCGGCCTCGAGGGCCGGCGGCATCTCCATCTGCTCGGCGATCTCGCTGCCGACGAGGCCCTGGTTCATCAGCCGCAGCGTCTGGTCGTGCAGGTACGCGTAGAGATCGCGCTGCTCGGTCATCAGGGTGACGACCTCACCCGCGCCCCAGGTGGGCCAGTGGTGGGAGGCGAAGGCGACGTCGGTCCGGTCGGCGAACAGGTCGATCGCCTCGCTGATGTAGCGGGACCAGTTGCGGGCGTCCCTGACCTCGGCCCCGCGCAGGGTCAGGATGTTGTGCAGGTTGTGGGTGACGTTCTCGGCCAGACACAACGCGCGCTTGTCCGGGAAATGGAAGTTCATCTCCGAGGGCGCCTCGGTGCCCGGGGTGATCTGGAAATCGATCCGGATCCCGTCCAGGGTCTCCTGCTGGCCGGTGCGGGTGATGTCCACGCTGGGCGCGATCAGCCCCACCGACCCGGTCGAGGTACCTGGCCCCAGCCCGACCCCGAGGGTGCCGGTCGCAGCGACAGGCAAGCCCATCCCGGTGTGGTACACACCGCGGCGCAGCATCGCGCCGCCGGCGTAGACGTTCTCCGAGACGGCGTGCTCCAGGAAGCCGGCCGGTGCGACGATCGGGACATCCGTGTCGGCGTCGACGACTCCCAGCACTCCGCCGAAGTGGTCGATGTGGGAGTGCGTGAAGATCACCGCGGTCACCGGCCGGTCACCGCGGTGCGCCCGGTACAGCGCCAACCCAGCGGCGGCGACCTCGGCCGACACCGCTGGGTCGATCACGATGACGCCCTGGTCGCCCTCGACCAGGGTCATGTTGGACAGCTCGATGCCGCGCAGCTGGAAGATGCCGTCGGTGACCTCGAAGAAGCCCTGGATCGCTGTGAGCTGGCTCTGTCGCCACAGGCTCGGGTGGACCGTGTCGGGGCACTCCCCGGTCGTCGCCGCGGTGTAGGCATCCGCGTCGTAGACGACCCGGCCGTCGCCGGCTCTGATCACCCCAGGTTCCAACCTCGCGATCAGGCCGCGGGTCGCGTTGTCGAAGTCGGTCCGGTCGCTGAGATCCGCAGACATCCCGTGGCCCCCTTCACGCGTTCGTGACGCGGCGACTCTGGCGATCGTCCCGACGGTGTGCGTCATCCGTCGCGGGTGAGATCGGCACGATGACCCGTGACACGAAAACAGCGGGTCGCCGCGGTGATCAAGGCGGAGGTCGGGGGTTCGATTCCCTTCGTCTCCACCCATCGCCCCCCGACAGGGCTCTCGGCGACCCCCGGTGCCGAGGAGGTGACGCCGCGTGCCCCGTCACGGCCGGCACCTCGCCGGTCCCGCCAGGACGGGACGGCCGACTCTTCCGGCCCACCGAATTGATCGCCATGCTGACTTCGGAAGCCCGGGCCGGGGACGCGCGCCGGGGCCGGCGACACCCTCGCGGAGTGACGACATGGTCGAGCTGACGGCGGACGAGCCGCCCCGGGCCCCCGGGACCGGTTCCCGCACGCCGACGCCGCCGCCGACCGCGCCGCCCCGCGACCCGTCGGCAGCGGCCGGTCGATCGGCGATGACACGCTTCGCCGACCGGGTGCCGGACCTGCTCGCCGGCTACCTCGCGTTCGTCGCGGTCTTCTGTGCCGTCACGGCGATCGTGCCGCCGCTGCGCGCCCCCCTGGAGTGGCTGCGGATCGCGATCGAGGTCGTGTCGGTCGAGGCGCCGCCGAGCCTGGCCACCGCGACCTTCCTGGGCATCCTCGCGTCCGCCGTGCGTCGACGGATGCGCGTGGCGTGGTGGTTCGCCGTGGTCTACGTCGTGCTGGGCCGCGTCCTGGGCGGTGTCGAGTTCACGATCGACACCGACGCGGCCGACCCGGTCACCCTCGTCGTCGGGGGCACGGGGACGTGGCTGCGGCTGGTGTTCGGCGTCGCGTGGCTCGCGATCCTGCTCGTCGCCCGCCGGCGGTTCACCGCGCGCACCCAGCGGTACAGCGGGTGGCGCGCGCTGGGCACCTACCTCGCCCTCGTCGTCGCCGGCACCCTGCTCGGCTGGGGCCTGCTGCAGCTGTTCCCGGGCACGCTGACCAGCGCTGCGGACCGCTTCGGGTGGGCGATCACCTACGTGCTCGGCGGCCTCGGCGACCCCGGTGCGGTCGGCATCGACGGCGCCGCACCGCGCGCGGTCACGTTCCTGTGCGGGCTGTTCGGCGCGCTCGCCGTGCTGGCCGCCGCGTACGTGCTGTTCCGGCCCCGGCCCGACCGCCGCCGGCTCGACCCCGGCGACGAGCAGCGGCTGCGGGTGCTGCTCGACCAGTACGGCGAGGACGACTCGCTGGGCTACTTCGCCACCCGCCGCGACAAGGCCGCTGTGTTCTCGCGGTCGGGCAAGTCGGCGGTGACCTTCCGTGTCGTCTCGGGCGTCAGCCTCGCCAGCGGGGACCCGATCGGCGCTCCGGAGGCGTGGCCGGGCGCGATCGAGGCCTGGCTCGACGAGGCGCGCCGGTACGGCTGGCTGCCGGCGGTGATGGGCGCGAGCGAGCGCGGTGCCCGCGCCTACGCGGGCGCGGGGCTGAACGTCGTCGAGCTGGGGGACGAGGCGGTCCTCGACGTCCGGGAGTTCTCGGTCGAGGGCCGGTCGATGCGGGTGGTCCGCCAGGCCGTGAGCCGGGTGGAGCGGACGGGCCACACCGTCCGCGTCCGGCGGCACGCCGACCTCTCCCCGGACGAGATGAAGGAGGTCGTCGAGCGCGCCGACGCCTGGCGCGACACCGACGCCGAGCGCGGCTTCTCGATGGCGCTCTCCCGCCTGGGCGACCCGGCGGACGGGCAGTGCGTGCTGGTCGAGTGCTTCGACGGCGCCGGGGAGCTGCGCGCGCTGCTGTCGTTCGTGCCGTGGGGCCGCCACGGCCTGTCCCTGGACCTCATGCGCCGCGACCGCACCGCCGAGAACGGCCTGACCGAGTTCATGGTCGCCTCCCTCGTCGAGCAGGCGCGCACCCTCGGGGTGGACCGCCTGTCGCTCAACTTCGCGATGTTCCGCGCCGCGTTCGAGCAGGGCGAGCGGATCGGGGCCGGCCCGATCGTGCGGCTGTGGCGACGCCTGCTCGTCGTGGGATCGCGCTGGTGGCAGCTCGAGTCGCTCTACCGCGCGAACGCCAAGTACCAGCCGATCTGGACGCCGCGCTACCTGTGCTACCGCGCGGCCCGCGATCTCCCGCGGCTCGGCCTGGCCGCCGCGGCCGCGGAGGGGTTCCTCTCGACCCCGAGCATGCGGACCCTGCAGCGCCGCGGCCTCGCCGCCGAGGGCGGTCCGGCCGTCGTCCTCCCCCCGTCGTCCCCCGTCGAGGCGGAGGATCCCGTCGCGGCGCAGCTCGCGGCCCGCCGCGCGCGGCTGCCCGAGCAGGTCCGCGTGCGGCACGCGAAGTACGACCGGATGCTGGCCGACGGCGTCGACCCCTACCCCGTCGGCCACTCGCGCACCGCGAGCCTCGCGCAGGTCCGGGCCCGGTCCGGGGACCTCGAGGCGGACGTGGCGTCCGGCGAGCGCGTATCGGTGACCGGCCGGGTCGTGCGCCTCCGCGACTTCGGCGGGCTGTGCTTCGCCGTGCTGCAGGAGGGCGACGCGCAGCTGCAGGTGATGCTCGCGGCCGACCGGCTCGGCCGCGACGGCGTCCGCGAGTGGGCGCGGCAGGTCGACCTCGGCGACCACGTGGGCGTCACCGGCGAGGTCGGGACGTCCCGCCGCGGGGAGCTGTCCGTGCTGGCCACCGCGTGGTCGATCACCGCGAAGTGCCTGCGTCCCCTGCCCGACAAGCGTCGCGGCCTGGCCGACCCCGAGGCCCGGGTCCGGCAGCGCTACCTCGACCTGGTGGTCAACAGCGGGGCCCGCCGCATGCTGCGGCAACGGTCCGACGCCGTGCACGCGGTGCGCGAGTGCCTCACCGGCCAGGGCTACCTCGAGGTCGAGACCCCGATGCTGCAGCCGGTGCACGGCGGGGCCAACGCCCGGCCGTTCACCACCCACATCAACGCCTACGACATGCGCCTCTACCTGCGCATCGCCCCCGAGCTGTACCTCAAGCGGCTCATGGTCGGCGGCGCGGAGAAGGTGTTCGAGCTCAACCGCAACTTCCGCAACGAGGGCGCGGACGCCACCCACAACCCCGAGTTCACGATGCTCGAGGCGTACGAGGCCTACGGCGACTACGACACCATGCAGACGATGGTGCAGAACATGATCCAGCAGGCCGCGCGCGCTGCGCTGGGCGGCACCGTCGTCGTCCACCAGGGCCGCGAGTACGACCTCGGCGGGACGTGGCGCGCGACGACCGTCAACGCGGCGATCTCGGACGCCCTGGGCGAGGAGGTCACCGCCGACACCACCATCGAGGAGCTCCGTCGCCACTGCGACCGCGTCGACGTGCCCTACGACCCCGCCTGGGGTCGCGGAGCGGTCGTCCTGGAGCTCTACGAGCACCTCGTCGAGGACCACACCCTCGAGCCGACCTTCTACCGCGACTTCCCGACCGACGTCTCCCCCCTCACCCGGCAGCACCGCGACGACCCGCGGCTGGCCGAGCGCTGGGACCTGGTCTGCTTCGGCGCAGAGATCGGGACCGCCTACTCCGAGCTGGTCGACCCGGTCGAGCAGCGCAAGCGGCTCACCCAGCAGTCGCTCCTGGCGGCCGGCGGGGACGCCGAGGCGATGGAGCTCGACGAGGATTTCCTGCTCGCCCTCGAGTACGCCATGCCGCCGTCCGGCGGGCTGGGGATGGGCGTCGACCGCATGGTCATGATGCTGACCGGCAGCACGATCCGCGAGAGCCTGCTGTTCCCGATCGTCCGGCCGGGGCGCTGACCCGTGACCCAGGTCGCCCCGCACGGACTGCACCACGTCACCGCGATCGCCTCGGACCCGCAGCGCAACGTCGACTTCTACACCGGCGTGCTGGGCCTGCGGCTGGTCAAGACCACGGTCAACTTCGACGATCCCGGCACCTACCACCTCTACTACGGCGACGAGGCCGGGCGGCCGTCCACGATCCTGACCTTCTTCCCGTGGCGGGACGTCCAGGCGGGCCGGCAGGGGACCGGGTTGACCACCGCGACCGCGTTCAGCGTCCCGCCCGGGTCCCTGGGCTGGTGGCAGCGGCACCTGGCCGCGCACGACGTCGACCTGGTCGACCCGCCCCGCGACCGCACCAGCGGTGAGCAGGACGAGGAGGTCCTGACCTTCCGCGATCCCGACGGTCTCGTGGTCGACCTGGTGGCGTCGCCGGGCGACACCCGCTCGGGATGGGACGGCGTCGCCGCGGTGCCCGCCGACCACGCGGTGCGGGGACTGCACGCGGTGACACTCACCGAACGCGAGCTCGGTCCGACGGCGTCGATGCTGACGGACCTCCTGGGGATGACCGCCGCGGGCGGAGGTGCCCGCGCGCGATTCGCCATGGGGCGCGACCGGCCCGGGACCGTCGTCGACGTCGCGGCGACCACCGACGCGGAGCGCGGCCTGCAGGCCGGCGGCACCGTCCACCACATCGCCTTCCGGGCCCCCGACCGCGAGACCCAGGAACGCTGGCGCCAGCAGCTCGTCGACGCGGGGCTGACGGTCACGGCGATCCTCGACCGGCGGTACTTCACCTCGATCTACTTCCGGGAGCCCGGCGGCGTCCTGTTCGAGATCGCCACCGACCAGCCCGGGTTCGACGTCGACGAGCCGCTGCTCGAGCTGGGCCGCCACCTCCGGCTCCCGCCGTGGCTCGAGCCCGACCGCGAGCAGATCGCACGCGCGCTCCCGCCGCTGCGGGTCGGCGACGAGATCGTCGAGGGCACCGACTGACGGTCCCCGGTGTACGTTGTCGCTGGTCCAGGTCCTGCGGGAAGTGTGGTGCGGATGGCCGAGCGCGACGGACCGCGGCGGGTCGACCAGGTCGACCGGCAGTTGCTGAGCCTCCTCAGCGCGGACCCGAGGGCGTCGGCGCGGAAGCTCTCCCGGGAGATCGGCATGTCCCCGGGCGCCGTGGGCGAGCGCCTCGAGAGGCTGCAGGAGCGCGGGGTGATCCGCGGGTTCGGTCTCGACATCGACCCCTCGGCGCTCGGGTTCGGCCTCGAGGTGCTCGTGGCCATCGAGCTGCGCCAGGGCAGCCCGGTCGAGAACACGATCGACCTGCTGTGGGGCATCGAGGAGGTCCAGGCCATCCAGCTCGTGACCGGCCGCTGGGACCTCGTGCTCACGATGCTCGTGCGCGACCAGCACCACCTCCGCGAGGTGCTGCTCGGCGCCGTGTGGTCGGTGGCGGACTTCCAGCACAGCGAGACCATGATCATCCTCGATCGACGCCAGCGCGTGGCCATCGACCGGCCGGCGGCCGCCGACACGTCAGTCGAGGAGTAGCTCGCCCGCGGGGTCGGCGAGCACCGCCGCGACGCGGGCGAGCACGCGGGAGCCGAGCTCGCCGTCGACCAGCCGGTGGTCGAACGACAGCGACAGCTGGGTGACGTCCCGCAGCGCGACCTCGCCCCGGTACTCCCAGGGCCGGCGGCGGACCGCCCCGAAGCACAGGATCGCCGCCTCGCCGGGGTTGAGGATCGGCGTCGCCGCGTCGACACCGAACACCCCGACGTTGGTGATGGTGATCGTGCCCCCGGTCATCTGCTCCGGGGTCGTCCTCCCCTCCCGGGCGGTGGCGGTGAGCTCGGCGAGCGACTGTGCGAGGTCGACGAGGGTCAGCGCGGCCGCGTCCTTGATGTTCGGCACCAGCAGGCCGCGCGGGGTGGCCGCGGCGATGCCGAGGTTGACCGCGCGCGGGTGGACGATCTCCTGGTTCTCCTCGTCCCACCGGGCGTTGATGTCGGGGTGGTGCCGCACGGCGGACAGCAGCGCCCGGGCGACCAGCAGCAACGGCGTGACGCGGACCTCGGCGAACGCCGGGTGGGCCTTCAGGCGCTCGACGGTCTCCGTCATCGCGGTGACGTCGACGCCGACGAACTCGGTGACGTGCGGCGCGGTGAACGCGCTGGCCGTCATCGCCGCCGCCGTGGCCTTGCGGACCCCGCGGATCGGCTCGCGGCGCTCGTCGGTCGGTGCCTCGGTCGATGCCTCGGTCGGTGCCTCGGTCGGTGCCCCTGTCGGGGACTCGGTCGGCGCCTCGACGTGCCGGCGCACGTCCTCGCGACGGATGCGATCGCCGTCGAAGGCGACCTCGGTGAGGTCGACCCCGAGCTCCTTGGCCAGCATGCGGACCGGGGGAGTGGCCGGCGGTCGTGTCCCGCCGGGAGTCGCCGTCGCCGTCGCCGTCGCCGGCTCCGGCGTCGCGGGGCGGCGACGGCGCCGCCGGGTCCGCGCGGCGCTGGTGCCGTAGCCGACGAGGACGCTGACGCTGCCGGCGGCCTCGGCCGCCTCCTCCCGGTCGCCCGGCTCGTCCGCCTCGTCCGCCCCCACCGTGACGGCGATGATCGGCGCGCCGACGGCGACCGTCTCGCCCTCCGCGACCAGCAGCTCGGCGACGGTGCCCTCGAAGGGGCAGGGCAGCTCCACGGCGGCCTTGGCGGTCTCGATCTCGACGATCACCTGGTTGACGCTGACGTCGTCGCCGACCGCGACGTGCCACGCCAGGATGTCGGCCTCGGTGAGGCCCTCCCCGACGTCGGGGAGCGTGAAGGTCTCGGTGCTCACGGCGTCGCCTCCGGTCAGAAGTCGAGGGCGCGGTCGACCGCGTCGAGGACGCGGTCGAGGTCGGGGCGGTAGTGCTCCTCGAGGCGCGCAGCGGGGTACGGGACGTTGAAGCCGCCGACACGGGTCACCGGTGCCTCGAGGTGGGTGAAGCAGCGCTCGCCCAGCATCGCCGCGACCTCGCCGCCGAGGCCGCCGAAGGTCGGGGCCTCGTGGACCACGACCGCGCGCCCGGTGCGCCGGACGGAGGCGACGAGCGTCTCGGCGTCGACCGGGGAGAGCGACCGCAGGTCGATCACCTCGAGCGAGCGCCCCTCCTCCGCGGCCGCCGCGGCGGCGGACAGGCAGGTCTCGACCATCGAGCCCCAGGTCAGCAGCGTCAGGTCGGTGCCCTCGCGGACGGTGCGGGCGGCGTCGACGGGCAGGACCAGCGGGTCGTCGGCGCTCTCGGCGACCTCGCCCTTCGACCAGTACCGGCACTTGGGCTCGAAGAAGATCACCGGGTCGTCGCACGCGATGGCCTGCCGCAGCATCCAGTGCGCGTCCTGCGGGGTGGCCGCGGCCATCACCCGCAGGCCGGCGGTGTGGGCGAAGTAGGCCTCGTTGGACTCGGAGTGGTGCTCGACCGCACCGATGCCGCCGGAGACCGGGATCCGGATGACGACCGGCACCGTGATGCGCCCCCCGGAGCGGGCGTGCAGCTTGGCCAGCTGCGAGGTGATCTGGCTGAAGGCGGGGTAGACGAACCCGTCGAACTGGATCTCGCAGACCGGCCGGTAGCCGCGCATGGCCAGGCCGATCGCGGTGCCCACGATGCCGGCCTCGGCTAGCGGGGTGTCGATGACGCGGTCGGCGCCGAAGTCCTTCTGCAGCCCGTCGGTCACCCGGAACACCCCGCCGGACAGGCCCACGTCCTGGCCCATGACCATGACGGCGGGATCCGACTCGAGCTCGTGGTGCAGGGCGCGGTTGATGGCCTGGGACAGGGTGAGCACGACGTCCTCCGGCTCAGTCGACGAACGAGGCGGCGTACGCGGCGTAGCCGGCGCGCTCGGCGGCCAGCGCCGGGGTCTCGACGCTCAGGGTGTGGGCGAACATCGCGTCGACGTCCGGGTCGGGCATCGACCGGCACGCCCGGCGCACCTCGGCGGCCAGGTCCTCGGCCTCGGCGTCGAGGTCGGCGTGGAAGGCGTCGTCGGCCCAGTCGCGGCGGTCGAGCAGGCGCCGGAGCCGGTCGAGCGGGTCGAGGGTGCGCCAGTGGTCCAGCTCGGCGTCGCTGCGGTAGCGGCGGGGATCGTCCGAGGTGGAGTGGCCGGCCATGCGGTAGGTGACGGCCTCGATCAGCGCCGGCCCCTCCCCGGACCGGACCCCGTCGACGGCACGCGCGGTGGCCGCGTGGACGGCGAGGACGTCGTTGCCGTCGACCAGCTGTGTGGCCAGCCCGAAGCCGGCGGCGCGCCGGTGCAGCGGGGCGCCGAACTGCGCGGTGGTGGGCGTCGAGATGGCCCACTGGTTGTTCTGGCAGAAGAACAGCACCGGCGCGGAGCGCGTCACCGCCCAGTTGAACGCCTCGCCGGCCTCGCCCTCGCTGCTCGACCCGTCGCCGAAGTAGGTCATGACGACCTCGTCGGAGCCCTCGAGCCGGGCACCCATGGCGTACCCGACCGCGTGCAGGAGCTGGGCGGCGAGCACCAGGGTGTAGATGTGGAACCGGTGGCGCGCCGGGTCCCACCCGCCGTGGCGGACACCGCGCCACTGCGCCAGCAGCTCCTCCGGGCTGATCCCGCGGCACATCGCCGCGGCGTGGTCGCGATAGGAGGGGAAGACCCAGTCGGTGTCGCGCAGGGCCCGGATCGAGCCGACCTGCGCGGCCTCCTGGCCCCACGACTGCAGCCAGAGCCCGAGCTCGCCCTGGCGCTGGAGGCTGTAGGCCTCCGCGTCGAGGCGCCGGGCCAGGACCATGTCGCGGTAGAGCCCGCGCGACAGGTCCGCGTCGACGATCGCGGCGGCCGGGTCGTCGGCCAGCTCGCCATCGGGGGTGAGCAGCTGGAAGGGCGTCACCGTGACTCCTCTACCGGGGGTGGTGGTGAGGGGCGGCCGGTTCGATCGCGGGATCGCCGCGGGGTCCGAGGCCGCCGTGTGTCGTGCGGGTGCTCTCATCATCGGTCATCTGGTGAACGATTGTCCAGAGGAAAGGACGGTCCGATGATCGATCGTACGGTTGGGACGAGATCCTACTGATCGATCGTGCGAACACGTCCCATCGCCGTCATGAGGGAGACGGCCGGGTCGCCGATCGTCGCCGGGTCCACGTCGCGGACGTGGTCGGCGATCCGGGCACCGATGCCGGTGGTGGTGTCGGTGGTGGTGTCGGTGGTGGTGTCGGTGGTGTCGGGGCCGTCCCCCAGCTCCGCGAGCACGGACGCGGTGGCCGCCTCGAGGGCGAGGGCCGCGTCGTGCTCGCCGAGGTGGGCCAGGCACAGCGCGGCGGAGAGGACGGCCGCCGCCGGGTTGGCGCGTCCGGTGCCCGCGATGTCGGGCGCGGAGCCGTGCACGGGCTCGAACATGCCCGGGTGGGCGCCGGTCGGGTCGATGTTGGCGCTCGCGGCCAGCCCGAGCCCGCCCTGGAGGGTGGCGCCGAGGTCGCTGATGATGTCGCCGAAGAGGTTGTCGGTGACGACGACGTCGAAGCGCTCGGGGGTCAGCGGCAGGTGCTGGCACATGGCGTCGGCGTGGACGTAGCCCTGCTCGACGTCGGGGAACCGGTGACCGGTCTCGGCGACGACGGAGGTCCAGAGCCGGCCCGCCTCGACCAGGATGTTGGTCTTGTGGCACAGCGTCAGGCGCCGCCGCCGGGCCCGGGCGAGCCGGAACGCGTAGTCGACGCAGGCCCGGGTCGCGGGCGTGGTGTTGACCGAGTTCTGGATCGCGGTGGCGTTGTCGGTGCCGTCGTGGACCGTCGACCCGCCGCCGGCGTAGAGCCCCTCGGTGTTCTCCCGGACGATCACGAGGTCGCACCGCTCCGGGGTCAGGTCGCGGACAGGGCTCGTGACGCCGGGGTAGAGCCGCACCGGCCGCACGTTCACGGCGTGGCGCAGGGCCACGCGCAGGGCGACGACGAGGCCGCGCTCGAGGATGCCGGGCGGCACGCGGGGGTCCCCGACCGCGCCCAGCAGGATCGCGTCGTGGCCGCGCAGCTTCTCGGTGCTCGCCTCGTCGAGGGCCACCCCGTCGCGCAGCCACCGCTCGGCGCCGAGGTCGTACGGGGTCGTCGTGACGCGGAAGCCGAACCGGTCGGCCGCCGCGTCGACGCAGCGCAGCGCCTCGGCGGTGACGTCGGGCCCGATGCCGTCGCCGCCGACGACGGCGAGGTCGTGGCTGCGCATCACGTCAGCGCGAAATCGCGCCAGGCCTTGCCCGACGCCGGCTCCGTGTCCACCCACAGGGCCGTGACGCAGTGCGGGCACACGTACGCGATCGCGGCGAGGGCCTCGTGGACGTCGACGCCGCCGCCGAGGTCGTCGGGGCCGAGGGGGAGGGTCGCGGCGAGGGCCTCCCACCCGTCGTCGAGCGCACCCAGCGGGGTCCGGCAGTGCGCGCACCCCGCGACGGACCGCCCGCCGGCGTCCCAGATCAGCAGCGCGGTGCCCCACCGGCCGGCGGGGTTGCCGTCGACGGCGGGCGCCGGGTCGCCCGCGGGCGCGGTCATCCGGGCGCGGCGGTCGGCGCGGATCTCCTCACGGCGGGTGTCGGTCGCCGCGGAGTCGACCGCGTCGACCGCGTCGACCCCGCCGTCCCCGGTGACGACGACGCCGTAGAGGCGCCGCGCCGCGTCGGGGCTCACCGCCCGGGCGGCGACGTCCGCGGCGACCTTCTCCGGGTCGCGCAGCAGCGGGTCGCCGTAGCCGCCGCCGTTCTGCACGGTGCACTCGAAGACGTCGCCGTGGGCGATCCGCGCGGCCGGCGAGACCCCGGGCAGCACGCCGTGGTCGCCGTCGAGCTCGGTGAGGTCGCCCACCGGGCGCCCGCTGCCGAGCCGGTCGAGGACCCCGGAGCCGATGACCCGCTCGAAGCGGGCGCACGACCCGGGCAGCCCACCGAAGAGCCCGGTGCGGTTGGGCAGGGCGACCCCGTGCGTGCCCAGGACGCCGGTGACCTCCCGGGTGTCGATCGGCGTCAGCGCGAACTGGACGCCGTTGCCGCCGCGGTGGGTGCCCGCCCCGCCGGAGTCGGGGACCTGGCGACGCCACAGGTAGAGCAGGGGGTGGCGCATCTCCTGCTGCTCGACGTCGGTCGCGCCCCCGCCGAGGATGACCATGGCGCCGCCGGAGTCGACGCCGTCGCGGAACGAGAACGCCGGGCCGCCCCAGAGCAGCGAGTCCATGTACATGGAGGCGAAGGGCTCGCCGTGCTGGTCGATGCCGCCGAACTGGGAGAGCTGCCACGACCCGTCGCTCGGGCCGAAGGCGAAGCCCTCGTAGCGCTCCGAGAAGCTCAGCATCTTGGCGATCGCCCCGCCCGCCGAGCAGGTGGCGGTCCAGTTCGCCCCGGCCGCCCCGCCGGAGACCGGCATCGGCTCGACCGCGGTGACGCACAGGCCGTCGGGGGCGACGACCTCGACCGGGCGCATGATCCCGTGGTTCCAGGGGATCTCCCCGCCGAACGTGCACAGCATCAGCGTGGCCACGGCGCCGAGCAGGCCACCGCGCGTGGTCATGCCGTACGCGGGGCTCTGCGGGCTGGCGCCGGAGAAGTCGAAGGTCAGCCGGTCGCCGGCCTTGTGCATCACGCAGGGGACCTCGAGCAGCTCGATCCCCGCGTGCCCCTCGCGCCCGGAGCCGTCGGGGCGGTCGAGGTAGGAGGTGTGCTCGAAGGTGCCGTCGGGCAGCTCGCGCAGCATCGCGCGCAGGTCGGCCTCGGAGTTGTCGAGCGTCTTCTCCATCGTCGCGCGCACGGCCTCGGTGCCGTAGCGGTCGCAGAGCTCGTCGAAGCGCTGCTGGGCGACGCGCAGGCCCGCGAGGAAGGCGCGGAAGTCGTTGGCCACGGTGTCGTGCACGCGGGAGTTGAGGACGATCGTGTCCCAGAGCTCCTGGTTCACCACGCCCTTGCGCACGATGCGGCCCGGCGGGATGCGGATGCCCTCCTGGAACACGTCGGTCGCCGTGGTGCACCAGCTGCCGGGGTCCATCCCGCCGAGGTCGACCTGGTGGGCCATGCACCCCAGCCACGCGACGATCTCGCCGTCGCGGAACACGGGGCTGCAGAACTGCACGTCGTTCTGGTGCATGGCCGCGAGGTAGGGGTCGTTGATGATGAAGACGTCGCCGGGCTCGATGTCGTCGTAGCGGGCGAGGAACTCCTGCACCGCCATCGCGCCGGTGTAGAGCGGGGTCAGCAGGTACACGCCGATGATCGCCATCTCGCCGGCGGCGGTGTAGATGCCGAAGTTGTAGTCGGTGGCGTGCACGACGGGCGAGCCGGAGACGTGCTCGACGGTCGTCGCGCCCTCGGAGTTGATCGACCAGAGCTTGTGGCGGATGACCTCGTAGGTGACGGGGTCGACGCCGCCGGTGGGGGTGGTCATGCGGGGTCTCCCTCTCAGGCGCGGGTCTGGATGACGAGGTCGCCGGCGCCGTCGACGACGGCGTCCTGGTCCGGTCCGATGACCACGGTCGTGTCGGCGAGCTCCACGATCGCCAGGCCGTCGACGGTCATGCCGTCGTGGAGCTGGTCGCCGCGCAGGACGGTGGCGTCGCGCCACGCCCCGCCGCTGAAGACGGGGCGCGTGGCGGCCGACCCGCCCGCGACCGCGGTGTGGTCGGCGACCGCGGTGAACTCCGGGCGCGGCACCGGGCTGGTCGCGACCACGCGGAACGTCGTGATCTCCACGCCGCCCTCGAGGAACGCCGCACCCTTGCCGAAGCGGCCCTCGTACTGCTCGACGAACCGCTCGACCATGCCGTCGACGTCGGCCGCGGTCAGCGCGCCCGACCCGGTGTCGATCGTGACGGTCAGGACGTGGATCTGGGCGCGGAAACGGATCTCGACGGACCGGACGACGCTGATCGAGTCCTTGTCGGCCCCGGCGGCGACGAGGTCGCGGGTGGCGCGGGCGGCGAGCTCGTCGAAGGTGGCGTTGAGGGTCTCGGGCGGCAGCGCCGCCGCGTGGTCGGTGGTGCCCGGCGGGGTCTGCATCGGCTGGGAGATCTCCTCGACCATGGTGAGGTCGGAGCAGCCGATGCCGAACGCCGAGTGCACGGAGGCGGTGATCGGCACGATGATCTGCGGGCACCCGAGCTCGGCGCCGTAGGAGAAGGCGTGCAGCGGGCCCGCCCCGCCGTAGGCGAAGACGGCGAAGTCCGTGGGGTCGTAGCCCTGCTCGACCGTCACCTGGCGCACGAGGTCGGCCATGCGGGCGTCGACGATCGTCTTGATCCCCTCGGCGGCGGCCTCCACCGACAGGCCCGCCGGGCGGGCGACGTGGGTCTCGATCGCCGTCCGGGCGCGCTCGACGTCGAGGGTGAGCCGGCCGCCGAGGAAGTTCTCGGGGTTGAGGTAGCCCAGGACGAGGTCGGCGTCGGCCACGGTCGGCCGCTCGCCGCCCCGGCCGTAGCAGGCCGGGCCCGGGCGGGCGCCGGCGCTCTCCGGGCCGACCTGCAGCACGCCGTTGCGCACCGAGGCGATCGACCCGGCGCCGGCGCCGATCGCGCGGACCGCCACCGACGGCAGGGCGAGCTCGTCGCGACCGATGAGCGTCGTGTTCGACATGACGGGGAGCCCGTCGAGGACGAGGCCGACGTCGAAGCTGGTGCCGCCCATGTCGGTGGTGACGACGTTGCGGTGCCCCGAGCGCGTTCCCAGGAACTGCGAGGCGATGACGCCGCCGACCGGCCCCGACATCACCGTGGCCGCCGCCCGCTTCTCGACCTCGTCGAAGGTCGCGAGCCCGCCGTTGGACTGCATGAGCAGCGGTCCGCTGCGCAGCCCGGCGCGGGTGAGGGTGTTCTCGAAGCTGTCGAGGGAGGTCTTGAGGACCGGGCGCAGGCTCGCGTTGACCGCGGTGGTGAGGGTGCGCTCGTACTCGCCGATGCGGGGGAGGAACTCGCTGGAGAGCGTCACCCCGAGCTCGGGCGCCTCCTCGGCGACGATCTCCGCGACGCGGCGCTCGTGCTCGTCGTTCGCGAACGACCAGAGCAGAGCCACGGCGATCACCTCGGCGCCGCGGTCGCGCAGCGCCCGCACCGCGCGCCGGACGTCGCCCTCGTCGAGCGGGCAGACCACGCGCCCGGCGTAGTCGACGCGCTCGGTGACCTCCTCGGTCATGGCGCGCGGCACCGCCGTGGGCTGCTTGACCAGGGTCCGGAAGCGCTTGATGTCCTCCTCGTCGAGCCCGATGCTCTTGAAGCCGCGCATGATCGTGAGGGTGTCGCCGAAGCCCCGGGTCTGGAGCAGCCCGACGCGGCGGGCGCGGCCCTCGAGCATCGCGTTCGTGGCGATCGTGGTGCCGTGAGCGAACACCTCGACCTGCCCGAGCAGCTCCTCGAGCGCGACACCCCGCTCCTCGGCGGCGTCGACCAGGGTGTTCAGCACGCCCTCGGCGGGGTTGTCGGGCACCGTGGAGGACTTGTACCGCCCGACGTCGCCGTCCTGGTCGATCACGACCGTGTCGGTGAACGTCCCTCCGATGTCCGAGGCGACGTAGTAGGTCGGCATGGCTGGTCACTCCTTCGTGGACCGGGAGCCGGGGTGGTCGTGGTCGGCGCGGAGCTCGTCGATCGTGGTCCGGATGTGGGCGCGGGCCAGGCGCTCGGCGTCGTCCTCGCGCCCGGCCTCGATCGCGGACGCGATCGCCTCGTGCTCGGCGATCGCCCGCCGGGCCCGGGCGGGGTCGACGAGCGCGACGGGGGCGAAGACCTGCGCGGTCATGCGCAGCACCGGGGCCTCCGCGACGAGGAACTCGTTGCCGGACAGGTGGAGGATCTGTTCGTGGAAGTCGACGTTGGCGCCGGTGTAGGCGCGCGGCGACCAGGGGTCGAGCGCCGCGCGCTGCGCGGCGAGGGTCCGCCGCAGGTCGCGGCACCGCGTCGGCCCGGGCCGTGACCGCGCGGTGAGCCGGGCGGCGAGGCCGTCGACGACCGCACGCAGCTCGTAGGCCGCCAGCAGCGTCTCGACGTCCCCGGTGACGACCCGTGCTCCCTGGCCGGGCGTGACCCGGACCAGGCCCTCCTGCTCGAGGACCCGGAGGGCCTCGCGCAGCGGGGTCCTGCTGACCCCCAGCTCCGCGGCCAGGTTCTCCTGCGGCAGGCGCGCGCCGGAGGCGTAGCGGCCGCTGTAGATCCGCTCGCGCAGCACCGCCGCGAGCTCGTCCACCAGCCCGGCGCCGGCACCACCGGCAGCGCTGCGCGTCGCCATGCGGCTCCTCCCACCCGGGTCCCGTCGACTGGATACAACTGCGGGAGAGTGGACTGTGACGTGAGCGATAGTCAAGCGTCGACCACATTCATGCTGTTCAGAGCGCTGATCTGTCCGGCAGTCCGCGACACCGCGCGTTCGACGAGCCCCTTGACGGGTGTCGACTACCACCTGCACCCTGCCGAGGGGCGCTGCTGGTCTGACCAGGAGGACGCGCCGACATCGTTGTCCGGAGCCGTCTGGAGGAGCCGTCCATGAGCTCGAGTCCCGGGTTCGCGCTGCCCGACCTGCCCGCCGGCCTGCCCGTCGGCGGCGGCTGGCGCGAGGACGTGGCCACGGCGCCGGTCGTGTTCCCCTTCGACGGCTCCACCGTCGCGCACGCCCCCGTCGGCACCGTCGAGCTCGCCCGCGCGGCGGTCGCCGCCGGGGCCGGGGTCCGCCGCGAGGTGGCCGCGCTGACCTCGGCGACGCGGCGGGCGATCCTGCTCGACGTCGAGCGCGAGCTCGCCGCGCACACCGACGCGTTCGTCGAGCTGCTCGTCGCCGAGACCGGCAAGACCCGCGCGGACTGCGCCGTCGAGTTCTCCCGCACGCTGTTCACCTGGACCGCGACGGCCGAGGAGATCGCGCACCAGCACGGCGAGACCGTCCCGCTGGACCTGCAGGCCTCCGGCGCCGGAATGGTCGGCTGGTGGACCCGCCGGCCGATCGGGCTCGTGGTCGGGATCGCGGGTTTCAACGGGCCGGTGCTGCTCGCCTCACACAAGATCGCCCCGTCGATCGCGGCCGGCTGCCCGGTGATCTGCAAGCCGGCGCCGGCCACGCCGCTCGCCACGCTCTGGCTCGCCGACATCGTGCGCCGGGTCGCGGTCGCCCACGGCGCGCCGGCGGAGATGGTCCAGGTCGTCACCGGCGACGCCGAGGTGGGGAAGGTGCTGGTCACCGCGCCCGAGGTGGCGGCGGTGTCGTTCACCGGGTCGGCCGCGGTGGGGCACCGGATCGCGCGCGACGCGGCCCCGCGCAAGACGCTGCTCGAGCTCGGGTCGAACGCCGCCCTCATCGTCGACGTGGACGCCGACCTCGAGCGCGCCGTCGACGCGGTGCTGCGCGGCGGCTTCTACTTCAACGGCCAGGCCTGCATCGCCGTGCAGCGCGTCATCGTGTGCGAGCCGGTGCGCGAGGAGTTCCTCGGCGCGCTGACCGCCCGCATCGGCGAGCTGACCACCGGCGATCCCCGCGACCCCGCGACGCGCGTCGCCCCGCTGATCGACGAGGCGTCGACGCGGCGCGTCCTGGCCTGGATCGAGGAGGCCGAGGAGGCCGGCGCGAAGATCCTCCACGGTGGCCGCGCCGTCGAGCGCTCGATCGAGCCGACGATCCTGCTCGACGTGCCCGAGGACCAGCAGGCCTGGTGCGAGGAGATCTTCGCGCCGGTGGTGGCGGTCAACTCGGTGCCCGACCTGGCGACCGCCCTGGAGACCGCCAACCGGTCGCGCTACGGGCTGCACGCCAGCCTGTTCACCCGCTCGCTGGCCGGCGCGTTCCGGGCGATCGACGAGCTCGAGGTCGGCGGCGTGATCGTCAACGAGGTCCCCGGCTTCCGGTCGGACATCATGCCCTACGGCGGCGTCAAGGACTCCGGGATCGGGCGCGAGGGGCCGCGGTTCGCCATCGAGGAGCTGACGGTCACGCGCATGGCCGTCATCCGTCCCGCGTGACCACCGCACCGACCCCTGGGAGCACCGCCGTGACCGACTACCGCACGCTGTTCGACCTGCAGGGACGCCGCGCCCTGCTCCTCGGGGCCGGCGGCATCGGCGGGGAGGCGGGCCGCGCGCTGGCCGCGCACGGGGCCGAGGTCGTGTGCGCCGACCGCGACACGGCGACGGCGGAGGCCACCGCCGCGGCGATCACCGCCGCCGGCGGGCTCGCGTCCGCGCTCGCCCTCGACGTCACCGACCCCGACGACCTCGAGGGCCGTCTCGACGAGGTGGGCGACGTCGACGTCGCCGTCCTCACCGCCGCGATGAACGTGCGCAAGAGGCTGCTCGACTACAGCCCCGACGAGTTCGACCGTGTGGTCGCGCTGAACCTGCGCGGGAGCTTCAACGTCCTGCGCGGCGTCGGCCGTCGCATGATCGCCCGCGGCGCGGGAAGCATCATCGCGTTCTCGTCGATCCGCGCCCGCACCGTCGAGCCGGGCCAGGGCGTGTACGCCGCGACGAAGGCGGGCCTGGAGTCCCTCGTGCGCACGGCGGCGGTCGAGTTCGGCGACGCCGGTGTCCGCGTCAACGCGATCGCCCCCGGCGTGGTGGAGACGCCCCTGACCGCGCAGATCAAGGCCGACCCGGAGTGGTACCGGGCCTACGCGACCAAGGGGGCGCTCGGGCGCTGGTCGCAGCCGTCCGAGCTCGCCGGCGCCGTGGTCTACCTCGCCTCCGACGCCTCCAGCTTCGTCACGGGCTCCACCCTGAGCGTGGACGGCGGGTGGACCGCCGTCGACGGCCGCTTCACCCCGCCGGCCTGAACCGTCCCTCGGCGTCCGGTCACTACCGTGGGCGCTCGGGGAGGGCGCTGATGACCGAGACGGGCAAGACCGCGACCGCGGCGACCGCTGAGCACCGCGCGTACCGCCGCGTCGTCGACGACGTCGAGGCGCGCATCGCGTCCGGTGACCTGCGGCCGGGCGACCGGCTGCCCAGCGAGCGCGAGCTCGTCGACCGCTACGGCATCGCCCGGTCGTCGGTGCGCGAGGCCCTGCGCGTCCTCGAGAGCCTCGAGCTCGTCCGCTCCGCCCCCCGGGACCCGCGCGGACCCCTCGTCCTGCCGATCACGTCCGCCCCGATCCGCCGGTCCCTGGGCCTGCTGACCTCGAGCCGGACGATCTCGCTGCCCCAGCTCGTGCAGCTGCGGATGGTGATCGACGCGTCGACCAACCTCATGGCCGCGCTGCGCCGGACCCCGGAGCACCTCGTCGCGCTCGAACGGAACATGGCCCGGATGCGCGGGCTGCTCCACCACTCGTACGCCGAGTTCGGCCGCGCCGACCTCGCGTTCCACGAGATCCTCGCCGACGCCGCCGGCCACGAGCTCGTGCGCCTCTACGGCGAGGCCGTGCGCGAGGCGGTCCTCGAGCTGATCCAGCAGACGATCCTCGACGCCGACGACCAGGAGGCGCACAAGCTGCGCTCCATCCGCCACCACACGGCGGTGTTCGAGGCGATCCGGTCGGGCGACGGGCCGGCCGCGTCGCGCCTGGCCCGCGAGAGCCTGTACCAGTACTACGCCGACCACGTCGGCGACGAGGACCGGGAGATCATGGCCGCGCTCGTCCGGGAGTGCGGCGGGCGCACCGACCCCTGACCGGCGCGGTGCCCGCGTCAGGAGGTCCGGTCGGCGCCGACGAGCACGTAGCACATGAGGGCGGTCCGGTCGGAGCGGTTGTGCCAGGCATGGCGGGTGCCGCGCTGGACGACGCACGCGCCGGGCGTCAGCTTGACCTCCTGGCCGTCGTCGAGCTCGAGGTGCAGCTCGCCCTCCAGGCAGATCCCGTAGTCGACGCTGTCGGTGGTGTGCATGCCGGGGGCGTCGGGCTCGAAGACGTCCATCAGGCCGGGCAGCTTCTCGGCCGCCTCGGCGCCCAGCTCCTCGGGATCGCCGAGCTCCTCGGGCGCGGAGGAGTCGGGCGCCCACCGCAGGAAGAGGATGCGCGTGCCGCCCGTGCCGGGGAAGAACGGCCACAGCCGGGGCTGCGCGGGCTCCGAGCCCACGGTCGCCGTGCCGTCCTCGGTGCCCCACAGCATGTAGAACTCGGACCCGGGGATCGCGCCGACCGTGATCGGGTCGCCGGGCTCGTCGGTGACGAACACCGACCTCCCGTCGGACTCCCGCCCGGTGACGATCAGTCGTGGCTGGATGCTCATGGGCCCTCCTCGGGCGCGTGGCCGGCAGGCGCGGGGGACGCGCCCCATACTGAGCGCATAGTTAGTGACCGCCGTCACGGCTGTCAACCGGCCCCCGCCGTCAGCCGCCGGGCCGCGCCAGCACCATGCGCAGGGCGAGCGCGGCGTACTCGTCGGCGAGGGCCTCCGGGGAGTCCGGGCCGTCGAGCCGGTACCAGCGCACCAGGTCGACGCCCAGGGAGATGATCACCCGGGCCGTGCGGTGGACGTCCGGGACGTCGAACACCCCGGCGTGGACCCCGCGTGCCACCGCGCCGCGGAAGACCTGGTTGATCTGCTGGCGCAGGTGCTGCACCTGCTCGAAGTGCCCGGGCTCCAGCCCGGAGAGCTCGTACTGGCAGATCCGCGCCACCGTGTGGTGGCGCGCGTGCCAGGCGACGAACCGGCGCACGAGCTCGGCGAGCTGCTCGGCGGGATCCAGCTCCCCGGTGTCGTCGCCGAGGCCGGCCAGCGCGCGCTCGTGGCCGACCCGCGTGATGGCGAACAGCACGTCCTCCTTGGTGGAGAAGTGCACGTAGAGGGCTCCGGGGCTGAGGCCCACCCCGGCGGTGAGGTCGCGGGTGGTGGTGGCGTGGAAGCCGTTGCGGGCGAAGCACAGCACCGCCGAGCTCAGCAGCCGCTGCGCGACCTCGGCGAACTCCGGCCCCCAGAGCTCGGCGGACGGCTCGTCGATCGACGCGTCGGCGACCCGGGCCCGGCGGTGCGCCTGTCTCAGCGCCATGCGGTCCACCACCTCTCCGCGCGCCTCGACGGCCCGCCGCGACCATCCTCGGTCACGGCCGCCCGGCGCCGTCGCGTGACCTTGACACGAGTCTCAGCTCACAGTGACTATGCGCTCAGTAACTCGGAGCATAGCGAGTCCGGCAGGAGGAGCGCATGCGCACAGGCATCGTCGTCACGGCCCGTTCGGGTGTGGAGGACCTCGCCGTCCTCGCCGAGGAGCTGGGGTTCTCGAGCTTCTGGGTCTACGACACCCCGATGGTCAACGGCGACCCGTTCGTCTCCCTCGGCCTGTGCGCCAAGGCGACCAGCCGCATCCGGCTCGGCGTCGGGGTGACCTCGCCGGCCCTGCGGTCCGCCCCCGCCGCGGCGGCCGCGCTCGCCAGCCTCAACGCCCTCGCCCCGGGCCGCATCATCTGCGGCATCGGCACCGGCAACACCGCCCGTCGCACCCTCGGGATGCTGCCCACCACGATGGCGGAGCTCGAGCGCTTCACCGGTCAGCTCCAGGATCTCTGCGCCGGCCGACCCACGGAGTACCGGGAGAGGGACCGGGTCCGGGACGTGCGCTTCCTGCACGTCGGCCCGTACGTGAACACCGACGACCCCGTCGAGTTCGTCGTCGCCGCGTTCGGCCTCAAGGCCGCGGCGATCGCCGGCCGCCGCGGTGCCGGCGTGATCTCCTTCGGCCTGCTGGACCCGGCCGCGTGGGAGGGCTTCGACCGGGCCCGGCGCGAGGCGGCGCAGGAGGCCGGCACCCCGCTCGACGTCGACTCCTACGTCATGACGTCGGTCCACGTGCTCGGCGAGGGCGAGGACCGCCACGGCGACGCCTCCCGCGACGCGATGGGCCACATCGCCATGGCCCTGCTGACCTTCGCCGCCGACAACCCGGCCTTCGGTGACGCCCTCACCGACGAGGAGAACGCGGCCGTCCAGCGCCTGCTCGACCGCCGCGGCACCACTGCCACCGCCACCGACCGCCACCACGTCCTCTACCGCGGCTACCTCGGGCGCATCGACCCCGGGGACCGCGACCTCGTCGTGCCGTCGCTGGTGGACAAGCTGGGCCTGGTCGGCACCCGCGACGAGCTGACGTCGCGCATCGCCTCGATGGAGGAGGCGGGCATCGACGAGATCGTCATCCAGCCCGTGGTCGACCCCGAGGTCGAGATGCGCGAGCTGGCCAAGCTCGTCGACGGCTGAGGCCGCGCCCGGGTTGTCAGCCGTCGGCGGCCACGGGCGTCCGGAAGTCCGCCACCGTCAGCCGCGCGACGCCGCGACCGATGAGCTCCGCCGCCTCCGAGGGGACCGCGGCGCGGGTGCGGGCGAGGAGGTCGTCGGTGCCGCTGGCCGTGGGCCAGGGCAGCCCGGCGCGGTCGTTCTGCGCCTTCGCGGCCCCGTAGACGCGCAGCGCCTCGTCGTGGCGACCGAGCAGGGCCAGGGTGTTGGCGCGCTGCTCGAGCTGCAGGGGCGCCTGGCGCCGCCCGGTGCCGTCGACGACGGCGAGGCAGATGTCCGACCAGGACAGGGCCGTCACCGGGTCGCCCGCGGCCATGGCGGCCGTGTGGGCGCTCGCGCTCGCGATCCAGGCGCCGAACCAGTTGTCGAGCGCCGCGGCCTCGCGGTACACCGCCGCCAGGTCCCCGAGGACCGCGCCGGCGTCGCCGCGCGCCAGGGCGGCCACGACGGTCCGGACCCGGTGGACCAGTGCCAGCGTGGGGTCGTCGGTGCGCCGCACGATCTCCCCGGCGGCGTCGAGGACGGCCCGTGCCCGCTCCTGCGCTCCGGTGAACCCCAGCGCCGTCGACAGGACGACGAGGGCGTCGCCGGTCAGCAGCTCCTGCACGGGGTCGGGCCGTGCTCCCGCGAGCTCCTCGAGCGCCCGGTCGGCCGGCGCGGCGGCGGCGTCGAGACGTCCCGCGAACGCCCGCGCCGTCGCCGCGCCGAGCGAGACCCGCACCGCGGTGGCGGCCGGGACGTCGTCCGGGAGGGCGGCGCACAGCGCGTGGGCGATCTCGATCCACCGCGCGCCTTCGAGCGTCGCGTCGTGCTGGAACCAGAACAGCGCCCCGAGGTCGGCCATGACCTGGACGCCGCGGGGTGACGGGTCCTCCACCAGGGTGTGCTGCAGCGTGCCGCGCAGCGCCGTGGCGTCGTCGGCGAGGGCGCGCGAGCGGGCGAGGTCCCCGGGGGTGCCCAGACGAGGAGGCCCCTCGGCCACCAGGCGCTCGATCCAGGCGTCGCGGCGGTCCTGCGCGGCCGCGGTCCCGCCCGCGTCGTGCAGGGCGCGCGCGGCGTGGGCCCGCACGATGGTGAGCTGCGAGAACCGCGAGGGGCGGCCCGGCGCGGCGGGGCCCCGCGCGACGACCATCGAGCGGTGGGCCAGGTCGGCGAGCAGGTCCGCGGCGACGACCGGGGTGACGCCGGCGACCGCGGCCGCCGCGGCGGCGGTGAACGGGCCCGGCAGCACGGCGAGGCACCGGTGAAGGCGCCGCGCGTCGTCGTCGAGCAACCGCTGGCTGCGCTCCACCGCGGCGTACACGGTGGGCCGGGTCCCGTGCCGGCGGCGCCCGAGCGCGGAGAGGGTGCCCGGGTCCTGTTCGGTCTGGTCGGCGATCTCGGCGAGGGTGAAGGTGCCGGCGCGTGCCGCGGCGAGCTCGAGGGCGAGCGGGACGCCCTCCACGGCGCGGCAGACGCGGCGGGCGGCCTCGAGGTCGTCCGGATCCGTGGGCCCGGTGGCCGCCTCCCAGCGGTCCAGGAACAGGTCGAGCGCGGAGGCGCCGGGGTGCTCCTCGTCGGGGACCACCAGGGGCGGCAGCTCCACGAGGGTCTCGTCCGCGAGGTCGAGCCGCTCGCGGCTGGTCACGACCACCGCGAGCCGCGGCGCGTCGCGGCGCAGCGCCCCGACGAGCGAGGCCACCTCGGCCAGGACGTGCTCGCAGTCGTCGAGCACCAGCAGGGCGGACCGCTCCCGGAGGAACCCGAGGACCGCGTCCCGCGCCGAGCCGCGCGCGGGCGCGGCGAGCGAGAGCGCGGTGGTGATCGCGTCGAGGACCTGGGCGCCGTCGCGGGCGGCGGTGAGGTCGACGAACCACACGCCGTCGGGGACGGTGTCGGCGACCTGGTGGGCGGCCTCGACCGCCAGGCGCGTCTTGCCCACCCCGGCCGGGCCGTGCACCGTGACCAGCGACGACCGCCGCGCCAGCCCCGTCAGACGCTCGAGCTCGTGGTCCCGGCCGACCAGGCGGCTCGACCACCGGGGCAGGTCGGGGTCCGGCGCGCGCGGGGCCGTGGGGTCGGCGGCCACCGACCTCAGCGACGGGTCGTCGGCCAGCATGCGGCGGTGCAGGTCGCGGAGCTCGTCGGTGGGTTCGGTGCCGAGCTCGGCGACGAGCAGCGCGCGGGCGCGGCCGTAGGTGGCAAGGGCGTCGTCGACCCGTCCGGCGCGGTACGCCGCGAGCATGCGCCGGGCCCACAGGCGCTCACGCAGCGGGTGCTCGCCGAGCGCCGGCTCGAGCTCGACCAGCGCCTGCTCGGCCCGTCCCAGGTCGAGCAGCGCGTCGACGTGGCGCTCGGCGAGCTGGGCGCGCAGCTCCTCCAGCCGGGCCACCGCGGGCGCCGCCCACACCCGGTCGGCCACCGGCGCGAGCGGGCGGCCCCGCCACAGGGCCCGCGCCGCCTCGCACCGCCGCAGCGCCCGCTCGGCGTCCCCCCGCCCGAGCAGGGTCCCGGCCTCCGCGACGAGGGCGGCGAACCGCGACGAGTCGACCTGCTCCGCCCCGACGCGCAGCCGGTAGCCGCCGGGCTCGGTGACCAGCAGCGTCCACGGCGCCCCCGGCTTCCGGTCCGGCTCGAGCACCTGGCGCAGGCGCCACAGGTGCGACTCGAGCGTCGACACGGCCCGCGGCCGGCCGTCGTCCCAGATCGCGGCGCTCAGGGTGTCGACGGAGACCGGGCGGTCGGCGTGGATCAGCAGGACGGCGAGGGCGGCGGTCGTGCGGGGACCACCGGGAGCCCGGCGGTGCCCGTCGATCTCGACCATCAGCGGACCGAGGTCGAGGAAGCGCGCCGACCCGCCACCGGTGTCCCCCACCGGCTCATCGTGCACCGGACTGGGAGCGGAATGGGAGCCGCGAGGGAACCCGGGGCGCGATCGTCCGACCGACGCGGCCCGTCACGGGCCGTCCTCGGGAGGGCGGGAGTGCCATGGAGCTGACCTCGGACGAGCCGGACACCGTCCTCGTCGCCGGAGCGGGCCCGGTGGGTCTGACCGCGGCGGCGGAGCTCGCCCGTCAAGGTGCGCGGGTCCGGCTGGTCGACGCGCTGGCGGGCCCGTCGGGGGAGTTCCGGGCGATCACGGTGCACCCGCGCACGCAGGAGCACCTCGCCGCGATGGGCGTCCTCGACCGGATCGTAGGGCGGGCCCAGGAGATCACCGCGGTGGAGTTCCACGTGCGCGGGGAGGCCGCGCCGCGGGTGCGGTTGACCACCGAGCAGGTGGACTCGCGGTTCCGGCGCATCCTCGACGTCCCCCAGGTGGACACGGAGAACGCGCTGCGCGAGGTGGTCGCCGGGCACGGCGTGGTCGTCGAGTACGGGACTCGGGTCGAGGGTCTGGTGCAGGACGGGGACGGCGTCACCGTCGACCTCACGACGTCGGCCGGCCCGGAGCAGCGGCGGTTCGGGTGGGTGGTCGGCGCGGACGGCGCGCACAGCGCGGTCCGGGCCGGGGTCGGGACGCACCTCGAGGGCGAGTTCGCCGGGGGGCACTCGGTGCTGGCCGACGTGGACGTGGAGACCGAGCTGGCGCCGACGGCGCTGCGCCTGTTCATCGACCCCCGCGGCGGCGGGGGCGTGTTCCCCCTCGCGGGAGGCCGCGCCAAGATCGCCGCGCGCGTCGGGACCCCGGAGCCCGGGACCACCCCGACGGTCGAGCAAGTGCAGCGCCTGGTCGACGAGCAGATGGGCGGGCACTGGCGGCTGGGCACGGCGCACTGGCTGACCTACTTCGAGAGCCGCCACGCGCAGGTCCCTCGCTACCGGCACGGGCGGGTCCTGCTGGCCGGCGACGCCGCGCACATCCACCCGCCCTCGGCGGGCCAGGGCATGAACACCGGCATCCAGGACGCGGTCAACCTCGCGTGGAAGCTGGCGCTGGTCAGCACCGGGCGGGCCGGCGAGAACCTGCTCGACACCTATCACGACGAGCGGCACCCCATCGGCGCCGCCGTCGTCGCGGGCACCAGCAGGCTCGACGACCTGCTCGCCGCCTCCGGGCCCTTCGCACTCGCGCGCGACCTCGGCCTGGCGCTGCTCGGGCACCTGCCGCGCGTGGGTGAACGCCTCATGGCGAGCATGACCGAGACGACCGTGCACTACGGCGACCGGCGGTCCCGCGCGAGGCACGCCGTGATCGGCGACCACGCCCCGGACGTCGCGGACCTGCGCACCGCCGACGGCGACCCCACCCACCTCGACGTGCTGCTGCGCCGGCCCGGCCACCTGTTGCTCGTGGTCGGCTCCGGGGACGACGACCTCGAGCGGTTCCGCGAGGTCCTCGGCGGCCTCGGGACGGTCGTCCCCGTCGTGGCCTCCCCGGCGGAGGCCCCCACCGACGCCCTGGTCGACCCCGCCGGCGGGATCGCCGGGCGCTACGGGCTCGGGGGCTGCGGATTCGCGCTCGTCCGCCCCGACGGCTACCTGGCCTGCGTCTCCCGCGGCCGGGACCACCGAACGCTCCTCGAGCACCTCGGTGCCGTCCGAGGGGATCCTCGCCGCATGCCGAGCTGATCCGGCGGGACTGTCCGGGCACGGTCGGCGCTCGCTCTCAGGACGAACGAAGTGTACGAAAGGCGAGCGTAGAGAGCAGGGAGCGAGCCTGCCGACGGACCCACCGAGGGGGTGTGGCGATGTCCCGGCCCCGGTTCCCCACGCTCGACTGGGAGATCCGGCAGGCGAGGCATTTGCAGGCCCAGGCGTTCGACCGGGACCACGACGTCAAGTCCGCCTGCTGGTGCTGCTGTCTCCAGTGCTCGCCCCGCCGGGCGGCGCCGCGGCGTCCCCTGACTCGGCGTCTCGGTGCAGGAGGGTGAGCAGGCCCTCGACACCACGTCCGAAGGCGTCGCCGACCTCGTCCGCCCCGTCGAGGTGCGCGCCGGTCATGGCGCCGTCGCGCATGAGGACGAAGTGCCGCGCGGCGTGCCCGGGGTCGCCGCGCCGGGGTGAGTCCCCGAAGACTTCGGCGAAGAGCGCGGCGAGGGTGGACACGTACCAGCGCCGGTGATCCAGGACCACCCGCCGGACGGGGTCGTCGGGGTCGGGGTACTCGGTCGCGGCGTTGAGGAACGCGCACCCGCGGAACTCCGGCCGGGCCAGGTCGGCGGCGACGGCCGCCCCGATCGCGCGCACCGCGTCCGCCGGCGACGTCGTGCTCTCGACGGCCGCCCGGACCTGGTCGCGGGCACGGGCGTCGGCACCGTGCAGGTAGGCGAGGACGAGGTCGTCCTTCGAGGGGAAGTGGCGGTAGAACGTCGCCCGCGTCGCCGGGGCCTCGGCGAGGATCCGCTCGACCCCGACCGCCCGGATGCCCTCGCGGTAGAAGAGCTCGCTCGCCGTGGTGAGCAGCCGATCCCGCGCCTCGGAGCGCGTGGCCCGGGTCGGTGTCGTCATGCGTCGACGGTAACAGAAAGAATGGTCGGTCTTGCGGGCGAGCCGGAGCCGTGGCAACCTCCGACGCAGAGCAGAGAGAACGGTCTTTCTGTCTACGACTCCGGAGGCCCACCGCCATGGACACCGTCACCGCCCCGCCCGCGGCCACCGTCGCGCCGACGCTGCGGCGGCTCTACGCCGCGCGCTTCGTGTTCGCCCTCGTCTGGGCGGTCCTCGTGGTCGCGACCGCGCCGGGCCTCGGCGCGCTCACCGCCGTGCTGCTCGTGCTCTACCCGCTGGTCGACGTGGCCGCCGCCGTGGTCGAGCTCCGCTCCATGCGCACCGAGGCGGGCGTCGTCGCGACCGTGGCGATCAGCGCGCTCGCCGCGGTCGGCCTCGCCGTCGCCGTGACCGGCGGCGTGCCCGCGGTCCTGTGGGTGTGGGGTGCCTGGGCCGTGGTGGCGGGCCTGGCGCAGCTCGTCGTCGCCCTGCGGCGGCGGCGCCTGGGCGGGCAGGGCGCGATGATCGCCAGCGGCGGCCTCTCGGTGCTGGCCGGCGGGGCGTTCGTCCTCATGGCCTCGAGCGCCGGGGCGTCCCTGGTCGGTGTCGCCGGCTACGCCCTGCTCGGGGGCGTGTTCTTCCTCGTCACGGCGCTGCGTCTGGGCCGTGTCCGCGCGTAGCGACCGGCCGGCGGCCTCACGGCCCCCAGGTCCGCAGCCACACGGTGTGGGGCGAGCGGCGCAGCTCGGCGAGCGCCTCCTCCGGGACGGCGGCCTCGGTGTCGGTGAGGACGTAGCCGCGCTCGCCGCGCGTCGACAGCGCCTGGCTCACCACGTTGACGCCGCTGTCGAGCAGGAGCTGGTTGATGCCGGCGAGCACGCCCGGGCTGTTCGTGTGCAGGTAGCCCATCCGGAAGGCGGTCGGCGCCACGGGCAGGGCGACCTCCGGGAGGTTCACCGACAGCGCGGTGACGCCGGTGGCGACGTAGCTCAGCAGTTTCGTGGAGACGAAGGTCCCGATCTCCTCCTGCGCCTCCTGGGTGGAGCCGCCGACGTGCGGGGTGAGGATGACGTTGTCGAGCCCGCGCAGCGGCGACTCGAAGGTGTCGCCCTGCGCCTTGGGCTCGATCGGGAAGACGTCGATCGCGGCGCCGGCGAGGTGCCCGGACAGGATGTTCTCCCGCAGCGCGTCGTCGTCGATGACCATGCCGCGCGAGGCGTTGATGAAGATCGAGCGCGGCTTCATCAGCGCGAACTGCTCGGCGCCGAAGAGCCCCGCGTTCCCGGGCCTGCCGTCGACGTGCAGGCTCACGACGTCGGCCTCGCCCAGCAGCTGCTCGAGCGAGTCGACGCGCCGCGCGTTGCCGTGGGCGAGGCGGTCGGCGGTGTCGTAGAAGATCACGCGCAGACCCACGGCCTCGGCGATGTTGGACAGCTGGGTGCCGATGTTGCCGTAGCCGACGATGCCCAGGGTCCGGCCGCGGAACTCGTGGCTGCCGCGGGCGGATTTGTCCCAGATGCCCTCGTGCATCCGCTGGGTCTTCTCCGGCAGCCGCCGGACCAGCGCGATGATCTCGCCGAGCACCAGCTCGACGACGCTGCGGGTGTTCGAGAACGGGGCGTTGAACACCGCGACACCGCGCTCGGCCGCGGCGGCGAGGTCGACCTGGTTGGTGCCGATGCAGAAGCACCCGACCGCGAGGAGGTCCTTGCCGGCCTCGAGCACCTCGGCCGTGATGGTGGTGTTGGACCGGATCCCCAGCAGGGAGACCCCCGGCAGCGCGTCCGCGAGCTCGGGTCCGCTCATCGAGGCCGAACGCACGTCGACCTCGAGACCCTCGGCGCGGAACGCCTCGGCGGCGGCCGGATGGATGTTCTCGAGGAGCAGGGCTTTCACGCCGGGAAGCGTAGGCGCTCGGCCGGGCACCGCATCCCCACCGGTGCCGGCGTCAGATCTCCTGGCCGTCACGGGTGACCGACCCCGCGGGCCAGTCGCCGAGCGAGCGGTGCACCGGCAGCACCATCCCGTGCCGGCGGTCCTCGACGAGGTCGTCGACGCGGATCGAGCGCACCCGCTCGGCGAGCGGCGTCCAGCCGCACCGCCGGTAGAACGGCCGGACGTCCGGGTCGCAGGTGAGGAAGCCGAAGGGGAGGCCGAGCTCGGCGAGGGTCATCGCGACCGCGTCCATCAGCTCGGCGCCGAGACCGGTGCCCTGCTCGTCGGGGTGGACCGCCACCAGCCCGACGTCGCCGACGAGCACCGACGGGCCGGGGGTGCGCAGGAACCGCCGGACCACGGCCGCGTGGGCCACGATCCGGCCGTCACGACGACCGAGGACACGCAGCTCGGGGCGCGCGCCGGCCCAGCTGTGCTCGCGGGAGAAGACGGTGGGCGTCGCGGGGTAGCTGCGCGCGAGCAGGCCGGCGAGGGCGCGGTGCTCGGGGGCCTCGAGCGCGGTCTCCCAGTGGTGGGTCCACCTGACCGCCGGCCCGGTCCACGTCCGGCTCGTCGCCATCGCCGTCATCCGCGCCTCCGTCCCGCCGACGAAATGTAGGTTCATTATCCCCCGCCGCGGCCGCCGATCACGGGGTCGATCCGCTATGGCGTAGAGCACACCTCACCATCTGCTGAGGTGTTGCAGACTGCGGGTCGATCTTGAGGAGGCCCGGAATGGTGCGTTCGTCCGTTCCCCGTCGGATGCGGTGGGCGGCCGTGGTCGCGGTGGGTGCCGTGGTCCTCGCCGCGTGCGGCGGGCGTCCCGCACCGGAGGCCGCGGGCCCGGGCGGGATCACCGAGGTCAACTGCGGCCTCCCGGTCAGCGTCCCGGCGCCGCCCGAGCGTGTGTACGCGCTCTACCAGCCGGCCGCCGAGGCGATCCACGCGCTCGGGCTCTCCGACCGCCTCGTCGGCACCTCGTACCACGGCGCGCCCGTGCTGCCCCGGCACGCCGAGGCGCAGGCCCGCGTGCCGAACCTGCCCGACCTGCCCTCCCGCGAGGCGCTGCTCGCGACGGACCCCGACTTCGTGCTCGCCGGGTTCAACAACGCCTTCGCCACCGGCGGGTCGGAGAGCATCAGCACCCGGGCAGACCTCGGCCGGCTGGGCATCGCCACCTGGATCAACGCGCCGCTGTGCCCCACGCAGGACGGGCTGTCGGACGAGGCGATCGACCCGGCGCGGGTCTCGATGGACACGGTCTACGACGACCTGCGGGGGCTCGGGCGCCTGTTCGCCGTGCCCGACCGGGCCGACGCGGTCGTCGCCGACCTGCGGGCGCGGGTGGACGGCGTGGCGCAGCGCGTGGCGGGCCGGCCCGCGCCGCGGGTGGCGATCCTGCTCAACGACGACGACGGCAGCTACCGGGTCGCCTCGGGCATCGACTTCGGCACCCAGGTCCTGGCCATGGCCGGCGCGCAGAACGCGTTCGCCGATCTCACCGAGCGGCGCCACGTCGCGGTCGGCAAGGAGGAGCTGGCCGCCCGCAACCCCGACGTCATCCTCACCTCCACCTGCTGCGACCCCGCGACCATCGGCCCCGACGGCGCGGCGGACGTCGCGCAGATCCGCGCCGATCCGGCGCTGGGCGGCGTCCGCGCGGTCCAGGAGGGGCGGGTGTACCCGTTCCTCTTCGAGGACCGCGCCGCCGGCGTCCGCGCGCCGTACGCGGCGGAGCAGGTCGCGGGCCTGGTCCACCCGGGGTGACGGTCGCCGTCGCGGCGACGGGTCCCCGGCGGACCTCGCCCGGTGCCGGCACGGCGATCACCCTGGCCGTCGTCCTCGTCGCCGTGGCGGGCGTGGCCTCGCTCAAGATCGGCACCCGGCCGCTGTCGTGGAGCGAGCTGCACGGCGGGCTCTGGCACTTCGGCGGGCGCCCGCCGGACATCGTCGTGCGCCACGTGCGGGTGCCGCGGACGCTGGCGGGCCTGGTGGCCGGCGCGTGCCTGGGCCTGGCCGGGTGCGTCGCCCAGGGCGTCACCCGCAACCCCCTGGCGGGGCCGGGGACGCTCGGGGTGAGCGCGGGCGCGGCCGGGGCGATGATCGCGGCGATGTCGCTGACGGGGATCGGCGCGCTCGGCGGCTACGTCTGGTTCGGGTTCGCCGGCGGCGCGCTCGCCACCGTGGCGGTGTACGCGATCGGCACCGCGGGACGCGACGGCGCCACCCCGATCAAGCTGGCGCTGGCCGGCGCGGCGGTCTCGGCGCTGATCACCTCCGCCGTCTCGGCGATCGTCCTGCTCGACCGCGACCTGTTCGTGCGCTACCGGTACTGGATCCTCGGCTCGCTGGCCCGCGCCGACCTGGCCACGGTGGCGCAGGCGGTGCCGTTCGCCGTGGTCGGCGTCGTGCTCGCGATCGCGCTCGTGCGCCGCCTCGACGCCGCCGCCCTCGGCGACGACACGGCGCACGCGCTGGGCGCGCGCCCGGGGACGACGCGGGCGCTGGGCCTGGCCGCCCTCGTCGTGCTCGCGGGGACGGCCACCGCGGTCGCCGGGCCGGTCGCCTTCGTGGGCCTGGTCGCCCCGCACGCGGCGCGCGCGCTCGTCGGCACCGCCCACCGCCGCGTGCTCGTCCTCGCGGCGCTGCTCGCGGCGGGTGTGGTGCTGCTCGCCGACGTGCTCGGGCGGGTCGTCATCGCGCCCGAGGAGGTCCAGATCGGCGTCACCGCCGCCGTCGTCGGCGCGCCGTTCTTCCTGCACCTGGTCCGCACCCGGAAGGTGGCCGTGCTGTGATCGTCCTGCGCCGCGGCGGGTTCTCGGTCCGCCTCCGGGCCCGGGGCCTGACGGTCGGCCTGCTCGCCGGCGTCGCCGCGGCCGCGGTGGCGCTCGCCGGCGTCGGGGTCGGGCAGTACCCGATGTCCCCCGCGACCGTCGTCGGGACGCTGGCCGGCCACGGCACGGCCGTCACCTACGACATCGTCGTGCTCGACCGGCTGCCCCGGGCGGTCGCGGGCCTGCTCGTCGGCGCGGCGTTCGGGACGGCCGGCGCGGTGCTGCAGCGCACCGCGCGCAACCCGCTGGTCAGCCCCGACGTCATCGGCATCAACGCCGGCGCCTCGGCCGGGGCCGTGCTGGCGATCCTCGGCGGCGCCGCGGCGCCCGGGGTCACCGCCGGGGCGCTGCTCGGCGCCGCGCTCGCCACCGTGGCGGTGTTCGCCCTGGCCCACCGGCGCGGCTTCTCGGGCTACCGCCTGGTGCTCGTCGGCATCGGGGTCGCCGCGATGCTCAGCGCCGCGGCCACGTTCATGCTCGGCCGCGCCGACGTGAACGCCGCCTACCAGGCCGCGGTGTGGCTGGTCGGGAGCCTGACCGGGCGGGGCTGGGGCGACGTCGTCCCGGTGGCGGTGGCCGTCGGCCTGCTGCTGCCCGTGGCGCTGGTGCTCTCCCGGCACCTCGCGCTGCTGGAGCTGGGCGACGACCTCGCGCAGGTGCTCTCGCCCCGGATCGCGCGCACCCGGGCGACCCTGCTGGGGTGCGCGGTCGGCCTGTCCGCGCTCGCCACCGCCGCGGCGGGACCGGTCGGGTTCGTCGCGCTCGTCGCGCCGCAGATCGTGCGCCGGCTGCTCGGCGGGCGCGGCCCCGGCCTGCTGCCGTCGGCGGCGGTCGGCGCGCTGGTCGTGGTCGCCACCGACCTCGTCGCGCGCACGGCGTTCGCGCCCCGCGAGCTGCCGGTCGGGGTGCTGACGGCGCTGGTCGGCGCGCCGGTGCTGATCGCGCTGCTCGTGCGCGCGAACCGGGTCGGGGCGAGCGGATGACCCTCTCCGGGCGGGACCTGCGCCTCGGGTACGGCGCGGACCGCCTCGTCGTCGACGGGCAGGACGTCCGGCTGCCCGCCGGGCGGATCACCGCGATCGTCGGACCGAACGCGTGCGGCAAGTCCACGCTGCTGCGGGGCCTGGCCGGGCTGCTGCGCCCGTCCGGCGGGCGGGTGCTCCTCGACGACGCCGAGCTCGCCCGGCTGCCCGCGCTCGAGGTCGCCCGGCGCATCGGTGTCCTGCCGCAGTCGCCGGTGACGCCCGACGGCATCACCGTCGCCGACCTGGTCGGCCGGGGGCGTCATCCGCACCAGCGGTGGTTCCGGCAGTGGTCGGCCGACGACGAGGCGGCGGTGACCGCGGCGCTCGCCGCCACCGGGCTCGCGGACCTCGCCGAGCGGCCGGTCGCCGAGCTCTCCGGCGGTCAGCGCCAGCGGGCGTGGATCGCGCTGGTGCTCGCCCAGGGGGCCGAGACGATGCTGCTCGACGAGCCGACGTCGTTCCTCGACCTCGCCCACCAGCTCGACGTGCTCGAGGTGCTCCGGGCGATCAACGCCGACGACGGCCGGACCGTGGTGATGGTGCTGCACGACCTCGAGCTGGCCGCGCGCTACGCCCACCACGTGATCGCGATGCACGACGGGCGGATCGTCGCCGAGGGCGCGCCGGGCGAGGTCGTCACCGAGGAGATCGTCGCCGCGGTGTTCGGCGTCGACGCCCTGGTGATCGAGGACCCGCTCACCGGGACCCCGCTCGTGCTGCCCCGGCCGCGAGGGTCTTGACGGTTCACTTGTTTTTCGCAAGTGTCGGGCTCTCCACCGACCGGCGAGAGGGAGCCCCCGATGCCCGCGACCGCGATGTTCGTCAACCTGCCCGTCACCGACCTCGACCGCGCGAAGGCCTTCTACACGGCGATCGGGTTCACCATCAACCCGACCTTCACCGACCACAACGCGGCCTGCGTCGTCGTCGAGCAGGACCACAGCGCCTTCATGCTCCTCACCCGCGACTTCTTCCAGACCTTCACCGACCTGCCCATCGGCGACAACGCCGTGAACCCGTCGGTGGCGGTGGCGCTCTTCATGGGCAGCCGCGAGGAGGTCGACACGAGCGTCGCGGACGGCCTCGCCGCGGGCGGCTCGGAGGCACGTCCCGCCGCGGACTACGGCTTCATGTACCAGCGCCAGCTCACCGACCCCGACGGCAACGTCCTCGAGTTCGGGTGGATGGACCCGGTCGCCGCCGAGCAGGGACCCGAGGCCGTCGCGAGCCGGCAGGGCTGAGGCCGGTGGCCCCTCGCGAGTACGGGCAGTACGACGGCGTCACGCGGGCCCTGGAGCTCGTGGGCGAGCGCTGGGCGATGCTCATCGTCCGCGACCTGCTCGTCGGGCCCCGCCGCAACGGCGAGCTCGCCGCGGGGCTGCCCCGGATCCCCAGCAACATCCTCGCGGCGCGGCTCAAGGAGCTGCAGGCGGCGGGCGTCATCCGGCGGGCGCCGCGCTCGCGGGTCGTCGTCTACGAGCTCACCGACTACGGCCGCGAGCTCGAGCCGGTCGTGCTCGCGCTCGGGGCCTGGGGCTCCAAAGCCATGGGCGACCCCCGGGAGGAGCAGATCCTCACCCCGGACGCGATGACGATGTCGCTGCGCACCGCCTTCCGGCCGCAGGTCGCGGCGACCCTGCCCGCGACCGCCTACGCGGCGCGGCTCGGCCCCGCCGACCTGCTCGTCCGGGTCGACGGCCCGGCCCTCGACGTGACGCGCGGCGACGGGCCGGTCGACCTCGCCTTCACCGCCGGCCCGGGCATCCACCGGGTCCTCTCCGGCGAGCTCGCCCCGGACCGCGCCATCGCGACCGGGGTCGTCGAGGTCCGGCACGGGCCCGGCGACCTCCTCGGCCGCTTCGCCCGCACGTTCCACCTGGCCGCCTGAGCGCGCCAGGGACTCACATGTGGGCGGCGACCTCGCCCATCTCGGTCCAGCCGACCCCGGCGGGCTCATCCCGGGATCACGGGCACGAGGAGGTGCGAGGCGTGCTCGCCGCCGACGTGGATCGTCGCGCCGGTCGCGGGCCGGCGCAGGTCCGGGTGGTCGTGGGCCATCATCGCCAGGTCGCCGTCCTCGGCCACGAGCTCCAGGCGCAGCCGCTCGCCCGGCGCGAGGGTGATGCTCGTCGGCCAGATCTCCACCTCAAGCAGGGTCGGCTCCCCCGGGGTGAGCGGGACGGCGCGGTCGTGGGGGTGCCACGGCCGGTACGGCAGCGAGCGCTCCGGATCGGTCGCGCGGTGCGAGGCCCGCAGCCACCCCATCGCCATCGGCACCGGCCCGCCCTGCGGCCCGACCCCGGGGATCGGGTTGCCGTCGACGTCGAGGTGCTGCACGCGGGCGAGGACGTCCACGTCGTCCTGGTCCGCCGAGAGCCACAGCCGCAGCGCGACCGGCCCGGTCAGCTCGAGGGTCTCGGTGGCCGGCGCGGTCTCGAAGCTCGCGGGGTAGCCGACCTCGGCGGCCGCGCTCGGCGGCGTCCAGTCGAGGTCCTTCTCGCCCAGGTACAGCTCGCGCCAACGCGTGTCCGGCAGCGGGAAGTCGGGGGCGTCGCGCCAGACGACGTCGCGGCCGTGGCGGACGGCGAGCTGCACCGGGGGGACGCCGTCCATGGCGTCGGGCCGGTCCTGGAGGTAGCGGGCGAGGAACCGTTCCTGCAGCTCCAGGGCCCAGTCGGCGTAGTAGGGGTCGATGTGGGTGCCGGTGTGCACCACGAGCCACTTGTCGTCCGACGCGGCGCGGCGCCAGCCCTCGATGTTCCCGCGCAGGTGCAGGTGCAGCGCGCCCCAGTTGGCGGCGGAGAGCACGGGCACGGTGACGCGGTCGAGGTCGGTGGTGCGCGCGCGGTGGTAGTCGTCGAGCAGCGGGTGCTGCGGGAGCACCGTGCGCCAGTCGTCCCCGTCCGACCCGGTGCGCTGCGGCTCGATCTGGCGCGCCCACCAGAACTCGATGAACCCGTGGGTGTAGAGGCCGCCCTGGTAGGCGCACTCGCGGTAGAAGTCGGTCGAGCCCTCCCAGGCGATCACCGCGGCCAGGTGCGGCGGCTGCAGCGCGGCGACCCGCCAGCCCATCATCGCCAGCCAGGAGATGCCGCTCGAGGCGACCTTGCCGGTGCACCAGGGCTGCTCGGCCGCCCACTCCACGACGTCGTAGAAGTCCTCGGCGTCCTGCGGGCCGTAGAGGTCCAGCCGGCCCGGTGACGCGCCGGTGCCGCGGGTGTCGGCGCGCAGCAGGGCGTAGCCCCGCGCGGTCCACCACTCGGGGTCCGGCGTCTCCCAGACCATGTGCTCGTTGTTCGGCACGACGTCGTAGAGCGGGTAGCGCTCCGGCCAGTGCACGTCCTTGCCGTACGGGCTGATCGACGCGATCACCGGGGACGGCGCCGCGCCGTCGGGCCGGAAGACGTCGACGACGAGGGTGGATCCGTCGCGTACGGGGACCGCGACGTCGCGATCGATCTGCATCGGGTGCTCCTTGAGTCCAGCCGACTGGCCTTAAGGAGTGTCGACCCGGCCCGAGCCGAAAAGCAAGAGGGCTTGCGTTAGAGTGCCCGGGATGGCCGAGGCGGAGGTACGGCGGCGTCCCGGTGGCCGGTCGGCACGCGTCCGGGCGGCGGTCCTCGACGCCGCGCTCGAGCTGCTGGCGGCCCACGGCCTCGAGGGGCTCAAGGTCGCCGACGTCGCCGCGCGGGCCGGGGTGCACGAGACGTCGATCTACCGGCGCTGGGGCACCCGCGAGAACCTGCTGATCGACGCGCTGCTCGAGGCCACCGGGGCGCTCACGGTGCCCGACACCGGCAGCCTGCGCGACGACCTCGTCGCCTACGCCACCGACCTCGCGGCGTTCCTCGCGACGCCCACGGGGCACGCGCTCGAGCACACCCTGGCGGCCGCCGGCGACGACCCCGCGATGCGCGAGGCCCGCGACCGCTACTGGGCCGCGCGCGCCGGGGGCTCGATGCAGATCGTGGTCCGCGCGGTCGAGCGCGGCGAGCTCCCGGACACCGTCGACCCCCGCCTGGCGATCGAGATGCTCGTGAGCCCCGTGCACTTCCGGGTGCTCCTCACCCGCGAGCCGATCGAGCCCGGGATGCCCGCACGGCTCGTCGACGCGCTGCTCGGCGGGATCGCCGTCAGCCGGCCGCCCTCGGATCCGGCTCGGTGACCAGCTGCGCCCACCCGTGGCGGGTCGGCGTGCGGGTCACCGGCCAGCGGCCCCGGCCCGGCTCGGGGAGCCCGACCTCCAGGCGGTAGCGCACCGGGATCGGTGGGGGCGCCGCGTAGTGGCGGTAGTTCAGCTCGAAGGCCGGGTGGAGGGCGCGCCACCGGGCGATCGACGCGTCGACCCGGCCCGGGTCGGACAGCACCGGGTCGACCACGGTGCAGCCCCGGTCCTGGCAGGCGAAGGCGAGCGAGCCGATCTCGTTGCTGAGCACGACGCCGTCGGTGGGCAGGTCGCGGGCGATCGCGGCGTACTCGGCGGCGGTCGCCATGTTCTGCCGCATCGGTGCCAGGCCCTCGGACCACAGCGACCCGTGGGCGACCGATCCGGCGACGCAGCCGGCGACGAGGAGCCCCGGGACGGCGACCGCCCGCGACGGCGCCGCGACCAGCACGAGCGCCAGGCCCAGGCCCGCGATCGCGGGCGTCAGGTAGTACTCGATGGGTGGTGTCTCGGCGCTCGCCAGCGCCCCGAGGTGCGCCGCGCCGCCGGCCCCGAGCGCCACCGCCGGCCACCGGCGGCGGCGCAGCGCGACGAGCACCGCCAGGACACCGAGCGCGAGGGTGACGGCGACGGCGATCGTCGCCCACCCGAACCGGGGCCACCAGTAGCCCGGCATCGTCAGGGTCCAGCCGCTCCAGGCGCCGTGCACCCACTTCACGGCGACCGAGTGCGCCCACGCCGACCCGAAGTGCCACCACGAGAACAGCACCCAGGGCAGGGCGACCAGCGCGCCGAGCGGCAGGGCCAGGAAGAGCCGGCGGTCGACCGCGAGTCCGAGGACCCCGACGGCGACCACGGCCGCGATCAGCAGGTCCGGCCGCGCCAGGACCGAGGCCCCGACGAGCACGCCCGTCGCGACCCACCGCCCGTCGGCGCCGTAGCGCACCAGCCCGACGAGCACGGCCGCGCACAGGAACGACTCGAGCCCGACCGCCGAGGTGAGCACCGGCGACGTCGCCAGCAGGGCCGGCCCGAGCGCGGCCGCCGGCGCCCCGCCCAGCCGGTGCAGCCAGGTGGCGGTGACCGCGAGGCACAGGCACAGCAGGAGCCCGGCCGCGACGATCGCGCGGTGCCCGGTGAGCACGTGCAGGCCGGCGAGCAGCGCGACGTTGAGCGGCGAGGTCGCGGTGTTCGACTCGATGCCCGTCGTGAGCGCCCACTGCCCGTGCTCGGCCAGGTTGCGGGCGAACGACAGGGAGATCATCGCGTCGTCGGGCATCGCGTGCCGGGCGCCGAGGAAGAGCCCCGCGCCGAGCAGCGCGCCCCAGGCCGCGGGCCACGCCCGGAGGAGCCGGGTCACGACCCCCGGGCCCGCGCGAAGACCGCCGCGTCGGGGGCGCAGCGCTTCTCCCAGTCCGACTCCAGGACCTCGGCGAGCCACGCGTCGGTCGCGACGACGGGCAGGATCCCCAGCCAGGTGTCGGTCATCCGCTCGAAGTGGGTCGGCGAGCCGACGACGGTCTCGGCGAACGACCGGTGGCCGCAGGACGCCGCCACCACGAGCCTGCTGACCCGGTCCGGGTCGGTCGCGGGGCGCAGGAGGCCCTGCTCGAGCGCGGCGCGCAGCTGGGCGGCGGTCGAGCGCGCCCAGTCGCCGTACCAGGCCCGGTGCTGGTCGGCGAAGTGGGTCGTGCCGGTCATCGCCCGGCTCCCGCCGCGCACCACGACATCGTGGGTCCACCGGCCGACGTAGGCGTCGGTCTCGACGAGCAGCGTGCGCAGCGGGTCGAGCCCGCGCGCCGCGATCGCCGCGCGGACCTGCTCCCACGAGGCGACGACCTCCGCCACGAGCTCGGTCGCCATCTGCTCCTTGGAGCGGAAGTGGAAGTACATGGCGCCCTTGGTGCGTCCGGACGCCGCGAGGATGTCCGAGAGCGACGCGGCGTCGTACCCGCGCTCGTCGAAGGCGCGCGCCGCCTCGAGCAGCAGGGTGTGACGGGTGGCGCGGCCCCGCTTCTGGGGTGACGGCCCAGCGTCGGACCAGCCGACCACGGGCACGTCCCACCACCTCGTGACTGGCGCGCTCACGGCACTCACCTCCCCGTGGCCTGGTCCGTGAAGCCACTGGAATCGAGTCACGCTAGCGCTCGGGCGACGACCTACAACGAGGTGCGGTACGCCTGGTTGGCCGCGCGCAGCCGGGTGTCCGCCCCGAGGTAGACGTGCTTGGACATGTCGGGCGAATACCGGCTCGCCGGCGGGGTGCGTCCCAGCGTCTCGGCCATCGCCCGCAGGTGGTGCGGAGCGGCGCCGCAGCACAGGCCGAAGTAGCGCACGCCGGCGGCGCGGGCCCGGCGGGTGAAGTCGGCGATCTCGTAGCGGTGGCAGGTGAACGGGTCGAGCGCGGTCGGGAAGGGCAGGTCCTCGGGCAGCGGCGTCGGGCCCGGGTCCCGCAGCGCATGGAACGTCGGCTGTTCCGGGGTGGTGCGGTAGGGCACCGGCAGCGCGGCGACCGGGACGTCCACCGCGGCCGCGATCGGGCCCAGCAGCGGCAGCATCGTGGCCGGTCCGCGCACGCAGTTGAGCCCGACGACGTCGGCGCCGAGGGCGGCCAGCTCGCGGCACGCCTCGGTGATGTCCACGCCGTCGCGGGTCTCCGGCTCGGCGCCGGCCACGAGCAGGATCACCGCGGGCAGCTCCGCCGCGCGGATCACCTCGAGGGCGATCCGGGCCTCGCCGAGGTAGCGGAACGTCTCGCCGATGACGTAGTCGGCGCCGGCCTCCGCGGCCCAGCCCACCTGCTCAGTGAACATCTCGCGCACCGCGGCGTGCGTCGCCGGGTCGGCCGGGTCGTAGACGCCGGTGTTGCAGATGTTGCCGGCCAGCAGGGTGCCGGTGGTGTCGGCGACCCCGCGCGCGATCTCGAGCGCCTGGCGGTTGAGCGGCTCGAGGATCCCGTCCTTGCCGATCACGCGCAGCTTCTCGCGGTGCGCGTAGTACGTGAACGCCTCGACGACGTCGGAGCCGGCGTGCACGAACTGACGGTGCAGCGCGGCGACCTCCTCGGGATGCTCGAGGACCACCTCCGGCACGAACGCCCCGGCCTGCAGGTAGCCGCGCCGCTCGAGCTCGAACAGATAGCCCTCGCCGCACACGACGGGTCCGAGCGCGAGTCGTTCGTGCAGACGATCGCGGACGTACGCCGGCAGCGGCTGCGGACTGGTCATGGGTGGCCTCGCTCTCGTGACGGACATCACCAGGATCACGGCTGGTCCTGGCGTTGACCTCGCTCCGTCGATGCGATCCGCCACTGATCCCAGAAGGTCGGCCTCATGACCGGTGGGGTTCTCCCCTCGCGCCCGCGGGGGTGCGCCCGCGGGGGCCGAGGGTTTGCCCGATCGTTCCCCGCGGGGCGCCGGACCAGGCTCTGAGCAGCACGAACGCAGCACTAACGCAGCACAGACGGCAGCACGACCGGCCCGATCCGGAGGACCGACCATGACCGATGTCCGCGACTTCCCGCACGGCGGTGGACCCGCGCCCCGGCCGATGGGGCCGCCCCCCGGGGCGCCGGTGCCGCCGTACGGGTACGTGCCCGACCCCCGCCACCCGGCGACCCCGCCGGCGGGGCTCGGGTACCCGCCGCCGGGCGCCCAGGGCTGGGGCCCGCCGCCGTTCCCCGGCGCCGTCCCCCCGATGCCGCCGATGCCGCCGATGCCGCCGGGCCCGCCCGGCTCCCGCGGCAGGACGGCGCTCATCGCGGTGATCCTCAGCGTGGTGCTGCTCGGCGGGATCGTCGCGGCGGTCGCGGTCATGGCGAAGGGCGTGTCCACCGCGCCCGTGCCGCCCACCCCGGCGCCCGCCCCGGTCCCGGCGAGCCACTACACGCTCAACAGCATGTTCGCCGGCAACGGCACCTGCACGCCGGTGGGGCCGGGGGAGCAGATCGCCTCCAGCAGCGAGGGCATGACCTGCAGCGGTCCCGGCGACGGGTCGATCTTCATCTTCTACCGCTACACCGGGTCGTCGGCGTCCTTCGAGACCTCGCTGGTCCGCGGCTGGGGCGGCACGGGCCTGACGCTGCACTCGCAGGACGCCTGCAGCGTGAAGTAGACCGGCACGATCGACGCCCCGAGCGGCGGCACGGCGCCCGTGGTCGTCGACATCTACCGGAACTCGCCGTTCGTCGTGGCCACGGCGGCGGAGGGCGTCACCGCCGAGTCCCTCGCGACCCCGCGCTACCGGGTCGCGAACCGCGACGACCTCTGCGCCGGCCGCTGATCAGTCCGCCGCCAGCGCCCCGTCACCGTCCCTCGGCGCCGAGGGGCGGTGGCGGACCTCGCTGGGGGTGAGGCCGCGGTGGCGGCGGAAGGCGGCGCTGAAGCTGAACGGGTTCGCGTAGCCGACCCGGCGGGCGACCGCGGCGACGGTGACCTCGGGCTCCGTGATCAGGGCCCGCTCGGCCACGTCGAGGCGGTGCTCGCGGACGTAGGACAGGGGCGAGGTGCCGACGGCCTCGCGGAACCGGCGCGCGAACGCCGCGCGGCCCACGCCCGTGTGCCGCGCGAGGCCCTCGACCGTCCAGGCCCGCGCGGGGTCCTCGTGGACGGCGGTCAGGGCGGCGGACACGTCCGGGTCGGTGACCGTGCCGGCCGGCGCCGCCGCGGTGAGCACGTCGCGCACGGTGCAGGTCACGAGCCAGTCGAGCAGGCGCTCGGAGACGACGTCGGTGTCTGGGGACGCGCAGAACTGGTCGGCGAGCCGTTCGATGAGCAGGCGGCAGAACTCGGAGTCGGCGTGGACCACGACGTCGTCGGGCAGCGCGAGCATCCGGTTGCCGGTGCCGTGCAGGGCGAACCGGGTCACGAGCAGCGTCGTGTCGTCGTCCAGGCCCTCGGCGGGGAGGTCGCCGCGGCCGCGAGTGAGCACGGCGTCCCCGGGCGCGAGCGTCGTGCCGAGCAGTCGGACCCGCCCGCGGGCGACCGCGACGAGGCCCCACCGGTCGCCGCTGCCGACGAACGTCGGACCGGGGCCGAGGCGTTCGACGGCGAACTCCGGCTCGCCGACGTGGACCGGGCCGAGCAGTCCGTCGACGGTCTCCACGCCCCCGAGGCTAGACGCTCGCGTAGGTGTCGTAGAGCCGCGCGGATGGGCATCGCGGCCGGAACCGGACACCGTGGAACCCATGGCTGAGGACATCACCGTGCTGGCCGGGAACGGCAAGTCGGGCCGCCGGATCGCTGCGGCGCTGCGCGTGGCCGGCCACCACGTCCGGGTCGCCGGGCGGCGCGGGCCCGTCCGGTTCGACTGGCACGAGCCCGCGACGTGGCCGGGTGTCGTCGACGGCGCGGACGCGCTCTACCTCGTGGCCCCCGACGGCGCGCCGGACCCGATCGGCCCGTTCGTCGACGCCGCGCTCGCCGCCGGCGTGCAGCGGATCGCCATGATCTCCGGGCGCGGGCTCGAGCACTTCGACGGGCGGTTCGGCGGCGCGATGGTCGTGGGGGAGCAGGCGGTCGCCGCGACCGGGCGCGGCACGATCCTGCGGGCGTCGAACTTCGCCCAGGGGTTCACCGAGGACGCCTTCGCGCCCGGGGTGACCGCGGGCCGGCTCGCGCTGCCCGCCGAGCACGTCGGGGACGCGTTCGTCGACCTCGGCGACGTCGCCGCGGTGGCCGCCCGGGTGCTCACCGAGGGCGGGCACGAGGGCCGGACCTACGAGCTGACCGGCCCCGCCGTGCTGACCTTCGAGCAGGCCGTGGACGTGCTGGCCGCCGCCACCGGGCGGGACATCCGCTACGAGGCCCTGACCCCCGACGCGTACGCCGCCGAGCTGCGGGCCGCCGGCGTCGGCGAGTTCGGGGTCGGCGAGCTCGGTGGCCTGTTCGCGATCATGGGAGAGGGACACCTCGCGAGCACGAGCGATGACGTGCCCCGGCTCCTCGGACGCCCGGCGCGTTCCTTCACCGACTGGGCGCTCGAGCAGGCCGCGCTCGGCGCCTGGACCCGACCCTGAGAGAGGACCCGATGTTCACCGACTCCGACCGCGCGCTGCTCGACCGGCCGCTGCACGGGCTGCTGACGATCCCGCCCGGCCGCGACCGCCTCCCGGCGCCGCGCCCGGTGTGGTTCGAGCGCACGCCCGGGGACGACCTGCAGCTGTTCTCGATGGCGGACGCGCTCAAGGTCCGCCGCCTGACCGCCGACCCGCAGGCCTCGTTCGTCGTCGTCGCCCCGGCCACCGAGACGGAGGCCTGGGTCTCGGTCGAGGCGGACGTGACCCTGCACCCCGACGGCGCGGCCGACCTCGCTCTGCGGCTCTCCGAGCGCTACTGGGACGACCTGACGACGCCCGAGCACCGTGAGCTGGTCGCGCTGTACGCGAAGGAGGAGAACCTGCGCCGGATCGTGCTGCACCCGCGCCGGGTCACCCGCATGTCGCTGTGACCCTCGGCGTCGGCTCGCGCCCACCGCGGTGGTGCCGCCGCACCGTCCGCTCGGCGGCCGCGGAACGGTTCCTGATGGCCCTGCGCGAGATCGCCGTCCTCGACAGCGGTCTCCTGTCCTGGATTTCCTGGGAAGGTGGACGGGGGCAGGCGCGGCACCGGCCGCGTCCCGACGGAGGGACGGCGCGATGGGCGAGGTCAAGGTCGAGCACGAGGTGACGCTGTCGCGCGAGGAGGTCGCGGACTGGCTCGCCGACCTCGCCGACGCCATCCGCGAGGGCGGCTCGGCGGAGCTGTCGCTGTCCGGGCCGGTGCTCACGCTGCCGCTCGCCGACGACATCGACGTCGACATCGAGGTGGAGATCGACGGCGACGAGGTGGAGCTCGAGCTCGAGCTGTCGTGGTCGATCCGGGGCAAGGCCGAGGGCAAGGCTGAGGGCAAGGCCGAGAGCGACGACGAGGACGACGACGAGGCCGACGAGGAGGACGCGGTGTCCGCGGCCGGCGATACGGCGCAGGGCACGGTGGACGACACCGTGAGCACCGTCGACGACACCGTGGAGGACACGACCGCGACCGCGGCGTCGACCGCGCGCACCGCGACGAAGACCGCCGCGAAGGCGCCGGCCAAGGCCCCGGCGAAGACCGCGGCGAAGGCCCCCGCCAAGGTCGCGAAGACGGCGACCGGCAGCAGCTGACTCAGCCGGAGCCGGCGATGTTCACCAGCCAGCGGATGCCGAACCGGTCGGTGCAGTCGCCGTAGAGGTCGCCCCACATCTGCTTCTCCAGCGGCGTCCCGACCGTGCCGCTCGCGGACAGCTGCTCGTACCAGCCGCGCAGCGTCGGCTCGTCGTCGCCGGAGAGCGAGATGGTGATGTCGTTGCCGCGCTGGCGGGCCTCCCCGGGCGGCATGTCCGAGACCATCAGCGTGATGCCGCTGTCGGTCTCGAGCTGGCCGTGCATGACCTTGTCCGCGTCCGGGCCCTCCATGCCCATCTGCCCGAAGGTCATGACGTTCGTGGTGCCGCCGAGGACCTCGGCGTAGAAGGCGATGGCGTCGGCCGCCTCGCCGTCGAAGTGCAGGTAGGGGTTCAGGGTGACGCCCATGAGGTGCTCCGTGGATCGACGAGTCGGGCCCCGACGCGCGTGAAGCTAGACCCGGTGGCGGGCGCGCGGAAGCCATCCGTCGGGCGTTCCGGCGCTCACGACGAGACGAACCAGGCCGCTGCCGCGAAGGGACCCGCGCCGTCGTCGGTGAGCGCGCGCAACCCGTCCTGGAAGGCCGCGAAGCGCTCCGGGCCCACCCGGGCGGCCCGCTCGGCGCGCAGCCGTTCGAGGATCTCGCCGGACAGCGCGAGCAGCTCGTGGCCGCGCGGGGTGAGGACGACGAGCCGGCGGCGCGCGTCGGCCGGGTCGCCGGCGCGCTCCACGTAGCCCCGCGCGGCGAGCACGTCGACGGTCTTCCCGGCCGCCTGCTTGGTGACCGCGGGTGGGGTGCGGGTCGCGATCGGGAGCGAGGTCGTGGACCTGGGTCCCGGGGACACGGTCGTGCTGCCGGCCGGCGTGCTGCGGCGCATCCACGCCGACGCCGCGCTCGGCCTCGAGGCCGTCGTCACCGGACCGGGGGACGACACCGCCTCCGGGCCCGGGCGCGACCCGGTGGTGCCGCCGTGGATCGCGTGACGGTCAGGCCGGCGGGAGGTCCCGGTCGGCGCGCAGCCGCGGGTCGTGCCCGGCCCGTCGGCGGCGGCGCTCGACCACCGTCAGCGCCGCGGAGAGGATCGCCAGCACGAGCAGGATGCCGAGCAGCACGAGGATGAGGGTGCCCACGCCCTCAGGGTGCCCGACCTAGGTGGCGGGCCGGTACGTGCCGAAGCTCCAGACGTTGTCCTCGGCGTCGACCGCGGCGTACTCCCGCGAGCCGTAGTCCTGGTCGGTCAGGCCCATGATGATCGTGGCCCCCGCGGCCGCCGCCCGGTCGTGGTGGGCGTCCACGTCGTCGACGGCGACGTAGACGACGGCCCGTCCGGTCGCGAAGCGGTCGCCCTCGCGCCGCGGCCCGACGAGGACCGCGCCGCCGTTCTGGACGAGCTCGGCGTGCTGCACGGTGCCGGCGTCGTCGCGGTGGGCGGCGGCCACGGTGAAGCCGAGGGCGTCGCGCAGGAAGGTGATCGCGGCGTCGGGGTCGCGATAGCGCAGGGTGGGGTGGACGCTCATGCGGGCGAGATTAGGAGTCCCCCGCCGCGGCGTCTTGGACGTCCGGGAAGCCGTGCCGGAGCTCGTGGAGGTACCGGCTGGGCGTGCACCCGGCGAGGTCGCGGAACTCGCGCACGAGGTGCGAGTGGTCGGCGAAGCCGCAGCTCGCGGCGACGTCGGCGATGCTGCCGGGGTCGTCGGCGGCGAGCAGCGTCGCGGCCTCCCGGAAGCGCAGCACGCGCCCGGCGGTGGTCGGCGCCAGCCCGATCTGGTCGCGGAACCGGGTGAGCAGGTGCCGACGGCTCCAGCCGGTCTCCGCGGCCAGCGTCGCCACGGCCACCCGCCCGCGGGCCCGCGTCAGGCGGCCCCAGGCGTGGGCGACCTCGGGGTCGGGCCGGGTGCGCGAGCGGTCGAGGAGGCCGGCGAGCGTGGCGTCGACCAGCGCGTGGCGGTCCGCCCACCTCGCGGTGTGGGCGAGGCGCTCGGGCAGCGCGGCGAGCGCCGGGGCGTCGAGGGCGTCGAGCGGGGCGATGTGGTTGGTCAGCGCCGACGTCGGCCGGTCGAGCAGCCGCAGCACCCCGAGCGGCGTGAGGTCGACCTGGATGCCCTGCTGGTGCCCGGCGAACGCCGTGACGACGGCGCCGTCGTGCATGCCCGCGAGGAACGCCGCCGCGCGGGAGCGGCCGCCGGGACCGGTCATCTCGAGCGGGTCGGCCCACGAGAGGATCAGCGTGCACGCGCCGTGGGGCGCCTCCCGCCGGCGCAGCGGCACGACGGGCGACACCTCGTCGTAGGCCTGGTAGCGCCGGACCACGCCCGCCAGCACCCGGTGGGGGTGCCGAGCTGGGGTGACGTCCACGTTGGCAGCCTGCCAAAAGCGGCGCGGAACGGATACCGTCCGGCCCGTGACGGGACGCAACGAGACGGGCACGGCACGCGACGCGGCGCGCGGCAGCCGGGTGGTGATCGTGGGCGCGGGCTTCGGCGGGATCGCCGCGGCCATCGAGATGCGCAGCCACGGGATCACCGACGTCGTGATCCTCGACAGCGCGCCGGAGGTCGGGGGCACCTGGTACTACAACAGCTACCCGGGCGCGGCCTGCGACGTCCCGAGCCACCTGTACTCGTTCTCGTTCGCCCAGCGCAGCGACTGGTCGCGGTTGTGCTCGCCGCAGCCGGAGATCCTCGAGTACCTCCAGGGCGTCGCCAAGGAGTACGGGCTCGAGGAGGTGTTCGTGCCCTCGGTGCGCGTGTCGGCCGTCCGGCTCGACGAGGCCACGATGACCTGGACCGTCGAGGCCGAGGACGGCCGGAGCTGGGACGCCGACGCCGTCCTGCTGGCGACCGGCCAGCTGAACACCCCGGCGATCCCCTCGATCCCCGGCGCCGACGACTTCGCCGGCCCGCAGATGCACTCCGCGCGCTGGGACCACGACGTCGACCTCGAGGGCAAGCGCGTCGCCGTGGTCGGCACCGGGGCGAGCGCGGTGCAGTTCGTGCCGGCCATCGCCCCCGAGGTCGGCAGGATGACCGTCTTCCAGCGCAGCGGCAACTGGTTCTTCCCGCGCAAGAACCGGTACTACCCGCCGGCACTGCGGCGGCTGTTCAGCATCCTGCCCGGCGTCATGCGCGCCCGGCGCTTCTTCCTCAAGGGCTACCTCGAGTCGCTGACGCTGATGATCCGGCACCCGAACACCGTCGGGCGGCTCGGGCGCATCTACTCGACGCTGTTCATGCGCCGCCAGCTGCGCACCCCGGAGGTCCGCCGCAAGGCCTGGCCGGACTACACGTTCGGCTGCAAGCGCATCCTGTTCAGCTCGCACTACCTGCCCGCGCTGGAGCGCGAGAACGTCGAGCTCGTCACCGACCGGGTCACCGGGATCGAGGCGGACGGCGTGCGCACCGAGGACGGCCGCCACCACCCCGCCGACGTCCTGATCTGGGGCACCGGGTTCAAGACCACCGAGTTCATGTTCCCCATGGACATCGTCGGCCGCGGTGGCCGGACCCTGGAGGAGGAGTGGGGCGACGGCGCCCACGCCCACCTGGGGATGACGGTGCCGGGCTTCCCGTCGCTGTTCGTGCTGTACGGGCCGAACACCAACACCTCGGGCGGCTCGATCATCGTGTTCCTCGAGGCGCAGGTCGCCTACGTGCGGCAGGCCCTCGAGGAGACCGCGCGGCGGAAGGCGGCGGCGCTGGAGGTGCGGCGCGACGTGGAGCAGGCGTTCGACCGGCGCCTGCAGGCCGAGTTCGAGGGCACGGCGTGGACGCAGTGCGACTCCTGGTACCGCGACGAGTCCGGACGGATCGTCGCCAACTGGCCGAAGTACATGGAGCAGTACGTCCGCGCGGTGTCCCGCCTCGACCCCACGGAGTACGACTTCCACCCTGCTCCCCGCTAGCTGTCCACAGCTGTTGTCCACACTGGGGACGAACTACACCGGTGTCATTCCCGGTGGTCAGGAGCCCGGTGTCTAGGGTCGGGGCATGTTGCGCCGTGCCGAGATCGAGCTCAAGACCTCCGGCGAGGTGGACGCCATGCGGGAGGCGGGCCGGGTGGTCGCCCGCTGCCTCGACGCCGTCCGCACCGCGGCGGCACCGGGCGTCTCGCTCGAGGAGCTCGACGGCGTCGCCCACGACGTCATGACCGACGCGGGCGCCGTTCCCGCGTTCCTCGACTACCACCCGCACTTCGCGCCCTCGCCGTTCCCGGGCGTGATCTGCGCGAGCGTCAACGACGCGGTGGTGCACGCGATCCCCGGGCCGTACCGGCTCGCCGAGGGCGACCTGCTGAGCATCGACTGCGGCGCGTTCCTCGACGGGTGGTGCGGCGACGCGGCGTTCAGCGCGGTCGTCGGCGCCGAGCCCGACCCGGCGGACCTCGACCTCATCGCCACCACCGAGCGCTCGCTGGAGGCCGGGATCGCCGCGGCACGGCCTGGGGCGCGCCTCGGCGACCTCGGCGCGGCGATCAGCGGGGTCGCCCGCGCCGCCGGCTACGGGATGCTCGCCGACCACGGCGGCCACGGCATCGGGCGCGCCATGCACGAGTCACCGCACGTGCCCAACGAGGGCCGCGCCGGGCGGGGCATGAAGCTGCGCGCCGGGATGGTCATCGCGATCGAGCCGATGCTGCACGCCGGCGGCGGTGACGACTACTTCCACGACGACGACGGGTGGACCCTGCGGACCGCCGACGGCAGCCGCGCGGCGCACGCCGAGCACACCGTCGCGATCACCGACGACGGGCCGCGGATCCTCACCCTGCTCTGAGGAGCGCCGGAGCGCGTCTAGCTCCGGCTGGCGGCGTGGTCGCGGCTGTCGTCCTGGGACGCCGAGCCCTGGGACGCGCCCTCGCGGGGTGCGTCGGCGCGCTCGCGGTGCGCCTGCTCCCACTCGGAGTCGTCGCGTGCCCCGTCCTCGCCGCGGTCCGAGGACGGCTTGCGGCGGACGCCGCGGCGGTCGAGCCGGTGCAGCTGGCCGTTGCCGTCGCGGCCCCAGTGGGTGCCGTGGGAGTCGGTGAACCGCATCTCCGGGACGGCGGGCGCCGAGTACAGCTCCTCGCGGCTGACCTCGTCAGCGCCGAAGGGCAGCGAGTGGATCTCGTCGCTGGCCGGCGGGAGCAGCGCCATCGAGATGCTGTGCTGCTCCTCGCTGGAGGGCAGGCTGAACAGGCAGCGCACCTGGAACACCGGCGAGTCGCCGCCGTTGTGGACGCAGAGCACGTAGTCCTCGTCGCGGTCGTGCCGCCGGCCCTCGTCGAGCCAGGCCGTGACGCCCTGGGCCTGCTGCTCCTGGCGGACCTCGACCTGGTCCTTGCGGTTGAGCAGCATGATCCACACGTAGGCGGCGAAGCCGAGCAGGGAGCCGGCGCTGCCGACCGCCGACACCCACTGCGCGGCGAGCTGGGAAGTGCTCATCGGGGCTGGTCACCTCGGGGGACGTTCGGGGGAGTCACGGACGAGGAGGTGCCCGGCGCGGGCGACCTCTACGCTCCCGTGCCGTGAGCTCCGCGTCCGCCCCGGACCCGCCCCGCCCGACCCCGCCGACCGACGCCTCCCCGGGCGCACTGATCCGCTGGACGATCGACGTGCTCAACGCGCACGACGCCGAGGCGCTGCGCCAGGTGTACGCGCCGACGATCCGCGCGCGCTTCCCGACGCGCACCGTGCGCAGCGCCGACGACCTCGTGGCCTGGTGGCGCGGGGTGTTCGCGGCGGTGCCCGACCTCGCCATGACGATCGAGGGCATGGCCGAGAACGGCACGCGCGACGAGGGCGAGGTGTTCCTGCGCTGGCGGCTCGCGGGTCACCACTCGGGGGCCGCGTGGGAGGGCCTCGAGGCCACCGGGGCGGCGGTCGACCTCGACGGGATGGACCACTTCGTCGTGGCCGGCGGCGTGATCGCGAGCAACTTCGTGGTCTTCGACCAGCTGCAGTTCGCCCGGCAGATCGGCCTGATGCCCGCCGAGGGGTCGCGTCTCGACGTCGGGCTCAAGCGCGGGTTCAACGCGCTCGCCCGCCGCCGGCAGCGCTAGCTGCTGCTCTTCGCGCCGTCCTTGCGACTGCGGCCCTGCGTGCCGCCACGGCCGCGGAACTCGACGCCCGCGTCCACGAGCAGGCGGCGGACCCGGCCGATGCTGTAGCCGGTCTCGGCGCAGATCTCCCGGATGCTGGCGCCCTTCTGGTACCGCTTGAGCAGCTCGCTGCCGAGCTTGGAGCGCTCCGCCCCCGTCACCCGCTGGTTGCGCGCCAGCTCTGGTGTCTTCGCCATGGGAGGCAGTATCACAGCGCGTGGCCGAGCGCCGCCACTATCGGGGATTACCGCTGAGTCAAGCGGTCGGACGCGTACTGCGAACGAGATCAAGGTCCGTCCGTCGGCTCATTGCGGTGACCGACCGTGAGAAAAACTGTTCGCTCGTGCACTACCTGTAGGCGGGGTACTGACGCCCCCGCGGGGCGACGTCCTCGGACGACTCGGCACCCCAGCTCGACCAGCCCGGACGCGGGTAGCGGGCGAACATCTCGAGGTACGGGCCGGGCGAGCACGCCTCGATGAGGTCGTAGGCCTCCTCGGGCTTGCGGGAGTGCTCGCGCTTGCGCGTCTCGATCATGTTGACCTGGCGGCGGCCCGGCTCGAGCGTGCGCAGCGACCCCCGCACACCGAAGAGGATCAGCTCGGTGACGTTGCGGAAGTAGAACCCGACGCCCCGCCCGTCGGGCCCGCCGTCCTTGCGGCGCTTGGCCCACACGAGGTTGCTCACGTACCGGAAGCCCCAGCCCTGCATCACCGCGAGGCCCTCGGGCAGCAGGGCGTTCGGCACCCAGAGGTAGAGGTGCGCGTTGGCCGAGACGACGTCGGCGACCGGCAGCGCCGCGATCTCGGCGGCGGTCATCGTGTCGTAGCGGTCGAGCCGCCGGTGCTCCGGCGCGACCTTGCCGGTGCGGTTGGTGAACCGCCACGGGGGGTCGGCGTACACGCACGACCAGCCGCCCGCCGTCCGGGGGAGCGCGACCTCCTCGAGGGGCGTCGCGTCCACGCGCAGGGGAGCCGCGCGGCGTCGGGGTGTCGCACCGTCGGTGTCCGTCGCACTGCCGGCGTCCGCCGCCAGGGTCATCGTCTCGGGCCTCCTCGCCGGGATCGGGGTGGGCGGGACGCTAGCGCCGGACCCCGACAGCGCCGGGTCGTCCTCGTCGCTCACTGCACGAACTCGTCGGTCAGCATGAGCGGCGCGGGCGCCGCCGGCCGGTCCCGCTCCCCGTCGGCGGGCACCCAGCACCGGCGGGAGATCGCGACGGCGAGCAGCGGGCAGCCGCCGGCGTCGCCACGCGTCATGCGCGACTCGAGCTTGCCCAGGTGCGTGGTCGTCGAGGTCGAGAGCCTGCTGCGCACCTCGTCGTCGCTGCCCCCGGCCGCGCGGGTCAGCTCCCGGGCGAGCTCGCGCAGGTCGTCGTGGGTGCGGGTGAGCAGCACCGCGCCGTCGATGAGGCCGGCGTCGTAGAGCGCGCGGTACGCGCCGATGTCGCGGTCGAGGTTGCCGTCCTTGGCGTTCCACTCGACGTCGAGCGCGACCCGGCCCTTCACGTTGTCGACCTTGTAGCCCTCGTTGACGACCTCGCTCTCGCGCACCGTCACGCCGACCTCCCCGGCGGGCGCCCACGGCTGCACCTGCAGGCGGGAGGTCACCACGGTGTCGACGCGCCCCTCGCGCCAGCCACGCCCGCGGAAGGCGGCGTTGAGGCGGGCCGCGAGCCGGGACTCGTTGCCGCCGGCCTCGACGAGGTCGGCGGTGGTGAGGGTGAAGTCGGCGAGCACCGCGCAGACCTCGGCGAACTCCTCGCGGCTCGTCGCGGCGAGCACGGCGGCGGCGTTGCGGGTCTCGCGGAGCTCGTAGCGCTCGGCGATCTCCGGCGGCACGACCGTCGACCACCCCTGCGTCAGCTCCATCGCCGACAGTCTCGCACCACGATCGGGCGGGGCCCCGCTCCCGGCGCCGGACCCGCGGTAAGGCGGTGTGACGCGGGCCTCTAGGGTCGCTCGAATGGGTTACACCCCCGGCGGCCCGGCCGGAGGTCCCCGGTGACCACCACGGCCCCCCTGCCCGTCGCCGCGCCGGCCGCGCCCGACGCGCGGCCCGGCGACGCGACGCCGCGCACCGTCCGGGTCGCGTGGCGCCCGGTGCTCCTGCTGGCCGGGGTGGTCGCGGTCGTCCACGCGGTCACCTCCGCCTGGTACGGCGCGTTCGGCGACGAGCTGTACTTCGTCGCCGCCGGGCGCCACCTGGCCTGGGGCTACGCCGACCAGCCGCCGCTGGTGCCCTGGCTCGCCGCGGGGCTCGACGCGCTCGCACCCGGCAACCTCGTCGTCCTGCGTCTGCCCGCCACTCTGACCAGCGCCGCGCACGTCGTCGTCACCGCGCTCGTCGCGGCCGAGATGGGCGGACGGCGCCGCGCGCAGCTGCTCGCCGGCGCCGCGGTCGCGATGTCGCCGTTCCTGCTCGCCACCGGCCACCTGCTGGCGACCTCTACGCTCGACCCGTTCCTGTGGACGCTGCTCCTCTGGCTGGTCGTGCGGTGGATCCGCACGGACTCCCGCCTCCGGCGCGGCAGCTCCGCTGCGCTGCGTGCCGCAGGGCAGGACCGCCTCCTGCTGGCCGCGGCGCCGGTGCTCGCGGTGGCCCTGTCCGTCAAGTTCCTCGTGCCCGTGCTGGTCGCGGGCCTGGCGGTCGGCGTGCTCGTGGCCGGGCCGCGCCGGCTGCTCGCGCGCCCGGCGCTGTGGGTCGCGCTGGTGCTGGCCGCGGCGTCGACCGTGCCGACGCTGCTCTGGCAGGCGGCGCACGGCTGGCCGCAGCTGCACATGGGCGCGGTGGTCGCCGCCGAGGGCGGCCTGACGGGCAACCGCTGGTGCTTCCTGCCCTTCGCCGCCTGGGACGTCGGGCTGGTGCCGGGGGCCGTCCTCGCGGGGCTGGGGCTGTGGGGGCTGCTGCGCGCCGAGGTCCTGCGGCCCTGGCGGGCGGTCGGGATCGCCGCCGTCGCCGCCACGGCCGTGATGATCGCCGCCGGCGGCCGCCCGTACTACGTCATGGGCCTGGCCGCGGTCCTGCTCGCCGCCGGGGCGGTCGTGCTGCAGGACCGGCGCCCGGCGCGCTGGTGGGGCTGGACGGTCTCGGTCCCCGCCTACGTCGCGTCCGCGCTGGTCGTCGCCGTGATCGCCCTGCCGCTGGGGCCGGCGTCGTGGCGCGTCGAGCGCGGGGACTTCCTCACCGCGGGGCAGGTCGGCTGGCAGAGCCTCGCCGCCGACACCGGCGCGGCCTACCGCGCCCTGCCGCCCGAGCAGCAGGCGCGCACGACCGTGCTCGCGTGGTCGTACTGGTACGCCGCCGCCCTCGAGGTGTACGGGCCCGCCGCGGGGCTGCCGCCCGTGTACAGCGCGCACCGCGGGTTCGCCTACCTCGGCCCGCCCCCGGACACCGCGACCGCGGCGATCCTCGTCGGCCCGATCGCGGAGGCGGGTGCGCTCTGCCGCACGGTCACGCCCCTGCCGCCGCACCGCGACCCGACCGCGAACGCGGTCGTCAACGGCGACGTCCCGCTCGCCCTGTGCGACCTGCGCGCACCCTGGTCGGCGTCGTGGGGATCGATCACGCACATGCAGTAGGGCCCATGATGGGCGCGTGAGATCCCGCGCGGTGCTCGCCGTCCTCGTGCTGGCGGTCGTGGCGGGGTGTGCCGGCGGCGGGTCGTCCCCGGCCGCGGGCTCGCCCCCGGCGCCCGGTGCGCCCGCGATGGGCACCAACGGCGCGCCGGTCCCCGCCCTCGACTGGCGGCCGTGCGGCGGCGGGCAGTGCGCCGATGTCGCCGTCCCGCTCGACTACCGCCGCCCGACCGGTCCGACGATCACGCTCGCGGCGCTGCGCATGCCCGCAACCGACCCCGCCGCGCGGATCGGCACGCTGGTCGTCAACTACGGCGGGCCGGGCACCCCGGGGACGTCGAGCCTGCGCCGCCTCGCGGGGCGGTTCGACGCGCTGCGCTCCCGCTTCGACCTGGTGACGATCGACCCGCGCGGCACCGGGGCCTCGTCGCCCGTGGCCTGCGGGCCCTTCGGCGGCGACCGGGTGCCCGCGCCCGTCGGGCCGGCGCGCACCCCGGAGTTCTGGGCATCGGCCGCGGAGCCGGGGCGGGCGTGCCTCGCCGGCACCGGGGAGCGCCTCGGCCACCTGTCGACCGCGAACGCCGCCCGCGACGTCGACCTCGTGCGCCAGGCGCTCGGCGAGGAGACCGTGAGCCTCTACGGCTACTCCTACGGCACCTACTCCGCGGCGACCTACGCGAACCTGTTCCCCTCCCACACCCGCGCGATGGTGCTCGACGGCAGCCTCGACCTTGTCGCCAACGCGGCCGGCGCGCCCGGCACCGAGCGGGTCCCCGTGGACGTGCGGGCGGCGGTCAGCGAGGCCTGGGAGGAGGCGTTCGGGGTGGCGCTCGACCGGTGCGCGGCCGGCCCGGCGTGCCCGCTCGGCCCCGACGCGCGAGCGCGCGCCACCGACGTCGTCGCCGCGGCCGCGACCTCCGGGACGTCGGCGGAGCTCGTCGCGCGCATCGACCGGGCCCTGCAGACCGAAGGACGCCTGCTCGGACTGATGCGCTCGTTGGCCGCGCTGCCTGCTCCGCCCTCGGAGGGGCGCATCCCGCTGCCCGCGACCCCGTGGGCGCCGGAGCACTCGCCGTCCTACCTCGCGATCCAGTGCACCGACAGCGTCACGCCCCCGGCCGCCGACATGGACGCGGCGGTGGTGTCCGAGCAGGCCGCGCACCCGATCGTCGGGGCGTCCACCGCGCTCAACCACGCGATGTGCGTCGACTGGCCCGCGATCGACCCCGACCGCTACCTGGGCCCGTGGAACGCGCCCCTGGCCGCGCCCGCCCTGATGGTCAACTCGCGCTGGGACCCGACGACCCCGCTCGCCGACGCCCGCGCGACGGCGTCGCAGCTCTCGGCGGCGCACGTGCTCGTCGTCGACGCGATCGGCCACACGACCCTCGACGCGCCGAGCCGCTGCGCCGCCGACGCGTACACCGCCTACCTGCTCGACCCGCGGGTCACGCCGCCCGAACAGTGCCCCGCTGGGCTGTGAGCGGCGCCAGCCACGCGCGCACCTCGTCCGCGGTGCCGCGGCGTCCCACGTAGCCGTCGGGCCGGACCGCGACCACCTCGCCGGGCGCCAGCGCGTAGGTCGCGATCGCCTCGTCCCCGGCGAGGACCACCGTGGCGCCCTCGACGTCGGCGGCGGAGGCCGCCAGCACCGTCCAGTCGGCCTCGCGGCGGCGCAGGAACAGGGTGCTGTCGCCGACCGGGGCGTCGGGCGCGCGGTCGCCGGGCCGCGGCCCGGGACCGTCGTCGGAGGCGCCGAGCGGCCCGTCGCGGTAGGAGAGGTCGAGCTGGGAGGTGGTGCGCACCTGCGCGGCCGTGCGCGCCCACATCGCCCCGCCCGAGAGCTCCGCGGAGATGCCGAGCACGCCGGCGGCGATCGGCAGCCGCTCGGCGGTGTAGGTGTCGAGCAGGCCCGCATCGGCGCCGCGCAGGACGGCGGCGAGCTTCCAGCCGAGGTTCATCGCGTCGCCGATGCCGGTGTTCATCCCCTGCGCGCCGGCGGGCGAGTGGACGTGCGCGGCGTCGCCGGCGAGGAACACCGGGCCGACGCGGTAGTCGGCGACCATCCGCACGTTGAGCCGCCACACCGAGCGCCACGCCACCGACCGCAGGCGCACCCGGGGACCGCGCGCGGCGACGATCCCGGCGATCACCGGGTCGTCGGGCTCGCGGTCGTCGAGCGGGCCGGCCTGCAGCTGCCAGGTCGACGTGGCGGGCAGCGGGCAGAGCGCGACCCAGGAGTACGGCGCGCCGCTCGGCGAGCCCCACTGGTGCCAGTGCTCGCGATCGAGGCCCTCGAGCTCCACGTCGGCCACGACCATCCGCATCTCCTCGCGCGTCTCGCCGAGGAACGGCACCCCGAGCGTGCGGCGCACGGTGCTGCCGCCGCCGTCGGCGCCGACGAGGTAGCGGGCGCGCAGGGTGCCCTCCGACGTCGCGACGGTGACGCCGTCGTCCGCCGTGGCGACGTCCTCCACCCGCACGCCCTGCTCCGGCGCGACCCCGCACACCGCGAGCCGCTCGCGCAGCACCTGCTCGACGCGCCACTGCGGGAGGAGCAGGGTCGACGGCCAGGGCGTGTCCGGCGTCGGCGCCCGGCCCTGGGCGGGCTCGTCGACCACGCCGTCGGGCCCGTACCGGCGCACGGGCAGGTGGGTGCGCCCGAGCGCGACGAGCCGGTCGGTCACGCCGCCGACGACGTCGAGCAGCTCCAGCGAGCGGGGCTGCAGGCCCTTGCCCCGCGACCCCGCGAACGGGGCGGGCGCGGCGTCGAGCAGCCGCACGCCGATCCCGCGGCGCGCGAGCTCGAGGGCTGCGACGAGCCCGGTCGGTCCTGCCCCGGCCACGACCACCTCGGTGTCCATGACCGGCACGCTACGCCGAAGTGAGACTGAGTCTCAAGTAGGACTCAGTACCAGATGAAGCGCCGTGCCACGATGTCCCCCGTGACCGATCCGGGGACCCGAGACGCCGGCCTCCGCGAGCGCAAGAAGGCCCGCACGCGCGCCGAGCTGCAGCGCCACGCCCTGCGGCTGTTCCGCGACCGGGGGTTCGCCGCGACCACGGCCGACGACATCGCGGCGGCGGCGGAGGTCTCGCGCAGCACGTTCTTCCGCTACTTCCCGACCAAGGAGGACGTCGTCCTGCTCGACGATGTCGACCCGGTCTTCGAGGAGGCCTTCCGGGCGATCCCGGCGGGCACACCGCTGCTCGAGGCCGTCAGCCGGAGCATGCGGGCGGGGTTCGCGTCCCTCGACGACGAGAAGCGCGCGCTCGAGGAGGTCCGCATGGACCTCGCGCGGACGATCCCCGAGATCGGCGCGGTCCTGCGCGAGCGCAACACCTTCGGCGTCGAGCACGTCGCGGCCATGATCGCGCAGGCGGTCGGGCGCCCGGCGGACGACGAGGAGGTCGTCGTGGTCGCCGGCGTCGTGAGCGGCGCGCGCCTCGCGGCGCAGGTGCTCGTGCACCGCGACCCGGCCCGCGGCTACATCGACACCTTCGCGAGCGTGCTGGAGACGCTGTCCGCCGGCGTCCCGCTGGCCGACGCCCCGACCGTCCCCATGTGAGCACTTTCCGGGCCCATAGGCCCGGAAAGTGCTCACGACGTGCTTGCTAGTCGTCGTCGCGGAGCACGACCTCGGGCAGGTAACCGTGCTGGTAGAGCCGCTTCTCGCGCACCATCGGCGAGAACAGCGTCGCCATGAACAGCGTCGAGACCAGCACGAACAGCGGCAGGGCGAGCTTCAGCCAGACCGGCCCGGGCAGCAGCGCGAGGAACGCCGCCGGCGTCGCCTGGACCGCCGAGCGGGCGAGGTGGCGCAGGAACCAGGTCCGGCACGTGAGGTCGTGCAGCACCCACGGCGCGTACCGGACCGGCAGGCGCGCGCCGAACGCGTAGGCGATCCAGCGCAGGACGCCGGGGCGGGTCACGGTGCCGCGCGCGCCGCTTCGCGTCTCCCCGCGCGCAGGCCGAGGGCCGTCGCCGCGACGTGGGCGAGGTGCACCGGCTCGTGGCCCGCGTTCTCGAGCTGGCGGATCTGGGTGCGGCAGGAGAAGCCGTCGGCGAGCACCGCGGTGTCCGGGTCGGCGGCGCGCACCGCGGGCATGAGGCCCCGCTCGGCGCACGCCGTCGAGACCTCGTAGTGCCCTTCCTCGAACCCGAAGTTGCCGGCGAGCCCGCAGCAGCCCTCGTCGAGCACCCGCACGTCGACCCCGAGGGCGTCGAGCACCGCGCGGTCGGCGTCGAAGCCCATGGCCGCGTACTGGTGGCAGTGGATCTGCGCGACGGCCTTCGTGGTGGTCGTGACCTGCGCCCGGATCTCGTCGACGTGGGACGCCAGGATCTCGGCGAGCGTCCGCGTCGACTTCTCCAGCCGCACCGCGTCCTCGTCGTCCGGGCCGAGCAGCTCGACGACGTCCTGGCGCAGCGCCGCCGTGCACGAGGGCTCCAGGCCCACCACGGGGACGCCGTCGTCGAGCCACGGCTTGACGACGTCGAGGCTGCGCCGGGCGACCGCGCGCGCCGTGTCGAGCTGGCCGGTGGTGTGCCAGGTCAGCCCGCAGCACACCTGGCCGGTCGGCAGCTCGACCCGGTAGCCGAGGTGCTCCAGCACGGCGATCGCGTCGAGGGCGAGCTCGGGGTCGAACGCCGCGGTGAACGTGTCGGGCCACAGCAGCAGGCGCGGCTCGGCGCCGTCGGGACGCGGCGGGTGCGGGGTGACGAGGCGGCGCAGCGGCTTCGGCGCGAGCGCCGGGATGTCGCGCTGCGGGGCGATGCCGCCGAGGCGCTTGGCGATCGCCGCGAGCGCGGGCCGGCGGGCCAGGGCGTTGGCGAGCCGCGGCAGGCCGGGGACGGCGTCGGCGAGGCGCAGCCAGCGCGGCAGGTGGCCCATCGACCAATGGCTGCGCGGGCGCTGCCGGGCGCGGCCCGCGTAGTGCTGAGAGAGGAACTCCGCCTTGTAGGTGGCCATGTCCACGCCGACCGGGCAGTCGCGCTGGCAGGCCTTGCAGCTCAGGCACAGGTCCAGGGCGTCGCGGACCTCGGTGGAGCGCCAGCCGTCGGGGACGAGCTGCCCGGACGCCATCTCGAAGAGCATGCGCGCGCGGCCGCGGGTGGAGTGCGTCTCCTCGCCGGTGACGCGGTAGCTCGGGCACATGTAGCCGCCCGAGTCCGAGATGCACTTGGCGACGCCGATGCAGCGCCGGCTCGCGCGGGTGAAGCTGCCGCGGTCGTCGGTGTAGGCGAGCTCGGTCGTGGGGCCGATCGTGGGGACGCCGACGAAGACCTTGAGGTCCTCGTCCATGGGGGCCGGGTCGACCACGCGGCGCGGGTTCATCCGGCCCTCGGGGTCCCAGACGGCCTTGAACGCGCCGAACGCCTCGAGCAGCTGCGGGGAGTAGGTGCGGGCGAGCAGCTCGGCGCGCGCCTGCCCGTCGCCGTGCTCGCCGGAGACCGAGCCGCCGTGCGCCGCGACGAGGTCGGCGGCGTCGGTGAGGAAGGCGCGGAAGTTCGCCAGGCCGGGCCGGGTGAGCAGGTCGAAGTCGATGCGCACGTGCAGGCAGCCGTCACCGAAGTGCCCGTAGTAGGCGCCCTGGCGGCCGTGGCGGCGCAGCAGCGCGTCGAACTCGCGCAGATAGGCGCCCATCTGCGCGGGCGGCACCGCGGCGTCCTCCCAGCCGGGCCAGGCCTCGCCGCCGTCGGGGGAACGGGTGACGATCCCGGACCCGTCCTCGCGGATCTTCCACAGTGCGCGCTGCGCCGCGGGCTCCGAGACGACCTTGACGCTGGCGCCGTAGGCCGCCATCTCCTTGCCGATCGCGTGCGCCTTCGCCTCGGCCTCGCCGCGGTCGGCGCCGCCGGTCTCGACGTAGAGCCAGCCCTTGCCCTCGGGCAGCGCCTCGTGGGTGCGGTCGTCGGGCCGGCTCGCGCGCAGGGCCCCGATGACGCCGACGTCCATGCCCTCGATGGTCAGCGGGTGGTGCTCGCGGATCGGCATGACGTGGTCGGCGGCGGTGTAGGCGTCGGGGAACCCGAGCACGCACAGCGCCCGCGCGGGCGGCGACTCGACCAGCTCGACGGTCGCCTCGAGGATCGTCGCGCAGGTGCCCTCGGTGCCGACCAGGGCGCGGGCCAGGTCGAACGCCTGCTCGGGCAGGAGCTGGTCGAGGTTGTAGCCGCTGACCCGCCGGGTCATGCCCTCGGCGAGGAGCTCGTCGCGGACGGTGCCCTCGTACTTCTGGCGCAGCGCGTCGAGCTCGCGGTAGACGGCGCCCTCGCGGCCGGGCCGCCGCTTCGCTGCGTCGAGGTCCGGCGTGCGCCCGACGCCCATCCGCGTGCCGTCGGCCAGCACGACCTCGAGCGCGCGGACGTTGTCGACGGTCTTGCCCCACGCCACCGAGTGCGACCCGCAGGCGTTGTTGGCGATCATCCCGCCGAGCGTGCAGCGGTTGTGCGTCGACGGGTCGGGGCCGAACGTCAGCCCGTAGGGCCTGGCCGCTTCGCGCAGGTCGTCGAGCACGACGCCGGGCTGGACGCGGGCGGTGCGCGCGTCCGGGTCGATCTCCAGCACGCGGGTGAGGTGCCGGGAGAAGTCGACCACGACGGCCTCGTTCACCGCCTGCCCGCCGATGCTCGTGCTCGCCCCGCGCGGCAGCAGCGGAACGCCGTGGCGCCGCGTCACGTCGACGACCGCCTCGACGTCGTCGATGTCGACGGGCTGGACGACCCCGATCGGCACGTGGCGGTAGTTGGACGCGTCCGCCGACCACATCGCCTTGCTCGCGGTGTCGAACCGGACCCGCCCGCGCACGGCCGTGCGGAGGTCCTCGGCGAGGAGGGATTCGCGGGAGGAAGGGTGCGTGGCGGTCATCGCGGGTCAGTTTGCGCCGGTGCCGGGGTGTTCGCCTATCGGGGTGCGCGGCGCGCGGTCGAGGAGGCCGGTGCGGGCGTCGTCGGCGTCGAGCAGGACCAGGTCCGCCCGGGCGCCGGGGACGACGTCGTGGTGCTCGTCGCCGAGCAGCGCGGCCGCCTCGCGTGTGCCCATGTCCAGCAGGGTGTCGAGGTCGACGCCCTGCATGTGGCCGAGCAGCAGGGCGGCGTCGAACAGGTCCACGGTGCCGAACGGGGTGAAGGCGTTGCGGACGTTGTTCGACGAGTACGCGACGCGAACGCCGGCGTCGCGCAGCTCACGCACCGGGGCGGAGGCGCCGACGAGATAGAGGTCGGTGGGCGGGAGGACGACGACGCCGACCCCGGCGGCGGCGAGGGCGTCGGCGGTGCGCCGGCGCCGGTCGGGGTCGAGGCCGGCGAGGGTCGTGACGTGGCCGAGGACGACGCGTCCCGCCATGCCGTTCGCGCGTGTCATGGCGGCGATGTCCCGGGCGAGGTCGTGGCGCGGGTCGTCGGCGCCGGCGGCGAAGTCGGCATGGACGTCGACGGGCACGCCGTGGTGCTGGGCGAGGTCGAGGACGTCGCGGACGTGCTCGCGGCAGGCGTCGACGTCGTCCTCGGCGTAGCTGCACGCGCCGAGCACGTCGGCGCCGTGGCGCAGGGCCTCGACGAGGAGGTCGCGGGTGTTCCCGATCATCCCCTCCTGCGGGAAGGGGACGACCTGGAGGTCGATGCGGTCGCGCCACTCGTCCCGGAGCTCGAGCAGGACGTCGAGGCTGGTCAGGCCGACCGTGGGATCGACGTCGACGGGGGTGCGGATGCGTGTCGTGCCGGCGGCGTGGGCCCGGGTCAGGACGTCCGTGGCGCGGGCGCGGACGTCGTCGGGGGTGAACCGTTCCTTGCGCTCGGCGGTGCGCCGCACGGCGGCGTCGAGGCCCGCGTCCGGGTCGGGGCCGGGGTCGAGCATCGCCTTGTCGAGGTGCAGGTGGGGTTCGACGAGGCCGGGGAGGACGAGCCTGCCCGCGCCGCCGCGGACCGTCCTCCCGGTGCGCTCGAGGTGGGGTCCGACGGCGGTGATCCGGCCGTCGGCGACCGCGACGTCCACGAGCCCCTCGTGGTGGCGGGTGCGGACGTCGGTCAGGAGGTAGGTGTCGCGAGCAGCCACGTCAGGTCGGTACCCGCCGGGAGCTCGACGGGCTCGTGGCCGCGGCGGAACAGGCGCGCGGTGTAGCCGTCGAGGGTGAGGGTGTCGTCGCTGTGGAGCAGCCACGCGCCCTCGCGGAGCCCCACGACGGCGACGGCGTTCTCCTCGTGGAACTCCTCGATCCGCTGCTGGCGGGTCTCGCCGCGGTGCGTGGAGTGCGGGTCGGGGTCGAGGTAGTGCGGGTTGATCTGCACGGGGATGCGGCCGACGGCGTCGTAGCCGCCGGGGTCGACGATCGGCATGTCGTTGGTCGTCATGATCGTCGGGCAGGCGAGGTTGGACCCGGCACTGGCGCCCGCGTAGCGCAGGTCCTCCCGGGCCTTCAGGGCGTCGAGGACCCCGTTGTCGCCGGTGCGCCGGCGCAGGCGGAACGTGTTGCCGCCGCCGACGAACACGGTCTCGCGGTCGGGGTCGGCGTCGCGGATCGTCGCGGCGGGGTCGGGCTCGCGGTGCAGCCCGCGGACGTCGAGGGGGCCGAGGACGTTCTCGAGCGCCTCGGCGACGAAGCCGGTGTACGCGTCGAGGTCCCCGCCGGCCCAGGGCGCGAACCACAGTGTCCGCTCGCCGACGTGGCGGCGCAGCGGCTCCGCGGCGTGCGCGAACGGCACCGCCGCCCCGGGCGGGCGGGAGTTGGAGAACAGCAGGGCGTCGGCGGGCACGTGGCGATCCTCGCGGCCCGCGGACCCGGCCGACGCACGGGGTGATGTCAGCGTGGGGGCCACGCTGACGTTGAACGTCAGTATTTCCGCCCGCTCGATCCGGGCCCGGCGTCGGCTCGGAGATCACGGGCTACGTCATCCACCTCAGGTCGCTGCACCGGGTGGACAGCGCTCTGCTGATCTCCACGGGAGGCGAGCTGGTGGCTTTCCTGACATCTGACGTCAGTATTTCGCCTCCGGCGCGGCAGCTCCGCTGCGCCGCGTGCCGCCCGTGGCCGCCACGCTGGAACACCTCGCCGCGCCCGTCCCCGGCGTGTCGCGCAGCGAGGATGTGGCGATCCTGGCGTCACACACCAGCGACGCCGCATCGCTCACACGGGGGTGCGAGGCGGAACGGTCGGGGTGCCGAGGGGGACCAGGCGCAGTGCGCCCGGGGCGTCGGCGGGGACGACCGGCGTATGCGGGGCGACCGGGTCCACGCGCCGGTACGCCGACCCGAGCGGCGGGCGCGGGTCCGCCTCGCCCTTGTTCGGCCAGAACGCCATCGCCCGCTCCGCCTGCGCGGTGATCGTCAGCGACGGGTTGACGCCGAGGTTCGCGGACAGCGCGGAGCCGTCGACCACGTGCAGGCCCGGGTGCCCGTAGAGGCGCTGGTAGCCGTCGATCACGCCGTGCTCCGCATCGGCGCCGATCGGGCAGCCGCCGATGAAGTGCGCGGTCATCGGCATGTTCACCGCCTCGCCCCAGGTGCCGCCGGGATCGCCGTCGATGATCTCGGCGAGGCGCCGGGTGGTGTCGTTCGCCGCCGGGATCCACGTCGGGTTCGGGGTGCCGTGACCCTGGCGCGAGACGAGGCGGCCGAACCGCCGGCGCACCGTGATCGAGTTGTCCAGCGACTGCATCACCAGCGCGATCACCGTGCGCTCCGACCAGTGTCGCTTGTCCAGCGAGCGCGCGAACGTGCGCGGGTGGCGCACCATCCCGCCCAGCAGCTTGAGCAGCCGCGGCACCCGCCCGCCGCCGTCGGTCATGAGCGTCGTCAGCAGGCCCATCGCGTTCGACCCGCGCCCGTAGCGGCAGGGCTCGATGTGCGTGTCGTCGTCCGGGTGCCAGGACGAGGTGATCGCGACGCCGCGGGTGAAGTCGCGGGGGCCGCCGGGCTCGGGCGCGCGGCGGGCCATCGCGCCGACCAGCGCCTCGGAGTTGGTCCGCGTCAGCTCGCCGAGGCGCCGCGACACCCGCGGCAGCACCCCGGTGTCGCGCAGGCGGTGCAGCAGCGACTGCGTGCCCCAGGTGCCGGCGGCGAGCACGACCTGATCGGCCGTGAACGTGGCACGCCCCCGCCCCCGCAGCGCCCGCGTCTCGACCGTGTAGCCGGACGCGGAGGGCCGGACCGTGCGCACCGTCGTCTCCGGGTGCACGACGGCTCCGGCGCGCTCGGCCAGCGCGAGGTAGTTGGTCTCGAGGGTGTTCTTGGCGCCGTGGCGGCAGCCGGTCATGCACTCGCCGCACTCCACGCACCCGGTGCGTGCCGGCCCCGCGCCCCCGAAGAACGGGTCGGGGGACGTCACGCCCGGACCGTCACCGAAGTACACGCCGACCTGGGTCGGCGCCACCGTGTCCCCGCGCCCGCGCTCCTCGGCGACCTGGCGCATCACCACGTCCGACGGCGTCACCGACGGCTGGGTGACGACGCCGAGCATCCGCGTCGCCTGGTCGTAGAACGGGTCGAGCTCGGCGCGCCAGTCGGTGAGCGACGCCCACTGCGGGTCGCGGTAGAACGCCTCGTTCTTCGGGCGGTAGAGCGTGTTCGCGTAGTTCAGCGACCCGCCGCCGACGCCCGCGCCCGCGAGCACCACGACGTCGCGCAGCACGCGGATGCGCTGGATCCCGTAGCACCCCAGCCGCGGCGCCCACAGGAAGTTCCGCACGTCCCACGACGTCGCCGGCAGCGTCTCGGGCGTGAACCGTCGGCCGGCCTCGAGGACCCCGACCCGGTAGCCCTTCTCGGCGAGCCGCAGCGCCGTGACGCTGCCCCCGAACCCGGATCCGACGACGAGCACGTCGTAGTGGCGTGGTGGTGGCACCGCAGGAACTTAACCCGTGAGTAGCTGTGACGGAAGGTCACAGGTAGACGATGATGGGAACCGTGTCCTAATCTCCATCAAGTGGTTGATGGAAAGTCGACGCGACGCGAGCAGCTCGTGGCGGCGGCGTTCGGACTGGTCGCCGAGGTGGGCCTCGAGGGCCTGCGCCTGCGACGGGTCGCGGACGCGGTCGGGATCGACCAGTCGACGCTGCACTACCACGTCGCGACGAAGGCCGAGCTGGTCGAGGCGGTCGCGCAGCACGCCGCGGCCCTGCTCGCGACGACCGCGCCGCCGCGGCACCTGCCCCCGCACGAGGCCCTCGCGGCCCACCTCGACGCGCTCGCGGGCCTCATCGCCACGCGCCCCGAGCTCTTCACCGTCACCGCCGAGCTCGACCTGCGGGCGCGCCGCGACCCGTCGGTGCGCGCGGTGGTCGACCGGCAGGAGGCGGGCTGGCGCGAGGTGCTCGTCGGGCTCCACGCGGCGCTCGACGGTGACGACGACCCCGCAGCGCGGGCGGAGCTCGTGATCGCCGCGGTCAAGGGCGTGCGCCTGGTGCCCGACCTCGCCCCGACCGTGCTGGGCCGGTTGGTGGAGCAGACGACAGGAGCGACGCGATGACGGACGGACCGCGGGTCGCGGTGATCGGGGGCGGGATCGGCGGGCTCTGCCTCGCCCAGGGTCTGCACGCCGCCGGGGTGCCGGTGACCGTGCACGAGCGCGACCGCGACCCCGCCGACCGGTGGGAGGGCTACCGCATCCACATCGACCCGGCCGGGGCGCGCTCCCTGCGGGCGTGCCTGCCCGACCACCTCTGGGACGCCTTCCTCGCGACGTCCGCGCCCGGCGGGCCGTTCGGGTTCGTCACCGAGCAGCTCGAGGAGCTCGTCGAGATCGAGGAGGCCATCGCCTACCCGGCGGCCGCCGACCCTGCGGAGAACCACTACGCCGTCGACCGGCGCACGCTGCGTCGCCTGCTGCTCGCCGGGTTGGACGACGTCGTGCACCTCGGCGCCGAGTACGTGTCGCACGAGACGGGCGACGACGCCGTGACCGCCCGCTTCGCCGACGGCCGCCATGTCACCGCCGACCTCCTCGTCGGCGCCGACGGCGTGGGCTCGCGGGTGCGCCGTCGCCTGCTCCCCGAGGCCGAGCCGGTCCCCGCCGGCGTGGTCGGGTTCGCGGGCAAGGTGCCGCTCACGGCCGACGTGCCGGCGATCCTGGCCCACGGCATGCACGTCGTCTCCGACGCCGGCCCGGGCTCGCTGTTCACCGCCGCCTTCCGCCCGTCGCCCGGGGCGGGGGCGGTCCTCGCCGAGGTCACCGGCCGACCTGCCCCGCCGGTCGACGAGCCCTACCTGCTCACCGCGTTCGTCACTGCGCCCGAGCACCTCCCGCCGGACCTCGACGTCCACGACACCGACGCCCTCGCCGCGTTCGCCGACGAGCTGACCGCGTCCTGGCACCCGGACCTGCGCCGCATGCTCGCCGCCGGCGACCCCGCGAGCCGGAGCGCGAGCGTCTTCCTCGTTGCGCCGCCCGTGCCGTACTGGGAGCCCGGTCGCGTCACCCTGCTCGGCGACGCCGTGCACGCCGTCCCCGCCACCGGCGGGCTCGGCGGCAACGCCGCCCTCCGCGACGCCCGCCGGCTCACGCTGGCCCTGACCGGTCCGGACGACCTCCTCGCCGCCGTCGGCGCCTACGAGGCCGACCTGCGCGAGCACGGCACCGCGACCATCGCGGACGCGCTGGCGGTGCGCGACCAGATGCTTGCCGGCGGCGTTTGGCGGACCCGCGTGGCGCGCGCGTGGTTCCGGCTGTGCGCCCGTTCGTCGTTCCTGCGCCGGCGCACCTTCGCCGAGAGCGAGCGCGCGGTGAGCCGGCCGCGGCCGTGGGAGCTCGCCGCGTCGGTCAGGGCGTGAGGATCACCTTGCCGATCGCGCCCTGCTCCACCGCCTCGTGCGCCGCGACGATCTCGTCGAGCCCGTAGCGCGTCACCGGCAGCGGCGAGAGCGCGCCGGCGCCCGCCGCGTCCCCGGTCCACGCGACCGCCGCGCGGAGCTCGTCGGCCGGCACGCCGTAGAGCAGCACGTAGCTGATCGAGGTGTTGGCGACCATGAGGCGCCGGGTCGGGATCACCGGGTCGTCCGGCTCGTTGGCGTAGACCGCGATCACCGTGCCCGCCCCGGACAGCGCCAGGTCGAGCTCGAGGTTGGCGCCGAGCGCGACCTCGACGACGCGGTCGGCGCGGTCGGTGAACTCCTGGATCCGCTCGACGACGCCGGGCTCGCGGTAGTTGACGACGAGGTCCGCGCCGGCCGCGCGCGCGAGCTCCGCCTTCTCCTCGGAGCTCACGGTGGTGACGACGCGGGCGCCGGCGTGCTTGGCCAGCTCGATCGCGTAGTGCCCGACCGCGCCGGCGCCGCCCGCGACGAGCACCGTGCGCCCGCGCAGCGCCTCCCGTCCCTCGCCGCGCACGAGCAGGCAGTGCGCCGCGGTCACGGCCGGCACCCCGAGGCAGGCGCCGAGGTCGTCGGGGGCGTCGCCGGGCAGCGGGACGGCCAGGTCGGCGTGCACGACCGAGTACTCCGCGGCCGTGCCGTACGGGTTGCCGAACGCGGCGAGGTAGAGCCAGACCCGCTCCCCGACGCGCCCGGCGTCCACCCCCTCACCGACCGCGTCGACGACGCCGACGCCGTCCTGGTGGGGGATCTGGAACGTCGCGGGATCCTGGCCGGTGAGGCCCGTCCGGGTCTTCCAGTCGGTCGGGTTGATCCCGGAGCCCGTGATGCGGACGCGCACCTGGCCGGGCCCCGGCTCGGGGGTCTCGACGTCCTCGACGGAGAGCACGTCGGCAGCCGGACCGGTGCGGCGGTAGATCGCAGCCTTCATGCCGGCCAGGTGCCCCGGACGGGCGCAACCTATCCCGCGCTCTCCCGCAGCTCCCGGAACGCCGCCGCCAGGGACGCGGGCGTCTGGTGGGCGTTGAGGCCGCTGGGGTTCGGGAGCACCCACAGCCCCGTCGGACCGAGCGTGCGCTCCTGCCGGCCCGCGGCCGCCCGGCGGTCGCCGAACGCGACCCGGTAGGCGCCGATCCCGACCACGGCGAGCCAGGCCGCGCGCACCTCGTCGACGAGGCCCCGCAGGCGCTCGCCCCCGGCGACCAGCTCGGCGTCGTCGAGCTCGTCGGCCCGCGCGGTCGCCCGGGGCGCGACGTTGGTCAGGCCCAGGCCGAGCGCGCGCAGCTCGCCCTGCTCGGCGGGCGCGAGGAGGCGCGGCGTGAAGCCCGACGCGTGCAGGGCGGGCCAGAACCGGTTGCCGGGCCGCGCGAAGTGGTGCCCGGTGGCCGCCGACACCAGCCCCGGGTTGATCCCGCAGAACAGCACCCGCAGGGGCGGGTCGCCGGGTCCGGGCAGGACGTCGGGCAGCAGGCGGGAGCGCGCGGCCTCGAGGTCCACGGCCAGCAGTATCACCGCGGCACCTCGGTGACGAGCACGCGTGCCGACCGCCGGGCCTGCACCTCCGTCAGGCGGTCGATGCCCGCGAACTCGTTGCACAGCAGGAACAGGTGCCGGCCGTCGGGGCCACCGAGCACGCAGGCGAAGCAGGGCAGCTCGGTCTCGACGCGGTGGGTGACCTCGCCCCCGTCGAGCACGCGGACGACCGCCCCGGCCGGCGCGTCGGGGTCGCCGGAGTGGGCCGCGGTGTCGGCCGTCTGGGTCCAGATGCCGCCCGCCGGGTCGATCGCGATGCCGTCCGGGCCGAGGCCGTCGGCCCACACCCGGCGCCCGGAGAGCCCGCCGTCGTCGGCGATCGCGAACGCGGTGAGGCGCCCGGCCGTCGACTCGGCGACGACGAGCGTGCCGCCGTCCGGGGTGACGACCATGCCGTTCGGGAAGTGGACGTCCTCGGCGACCCGGCGGGAGGCCCCGTCGGGCGCGAGGAGGTCGATCCAGCCCGGGTCGGGCATGCCGGCGCCGTCGCCGAAGGCACCGTCGAAGCCGTCGACGAAGACGTGCCCCCGCGGGTCGACGACGATCTCGTTGGCGCCCTGTGCCCGCAGCGTCGTGGTGGCGCCGCCCGGCTCGTGGCGGGTGATCGCGTCGCCGGTGGTGACGAGCCGGCCGTCGGGCAGCCAGTCGATCGCCCAGCCCATCCGTGCCGGGCCCGGCGCCGTCACCTCGGCGTGCCCGTCGAGGTCGACGGCGACGACCTCGCCGACGCCCCAGTGCGCGAACCACAGGCGCCCGTCGTGCCAGCGCGCGGACTCGACCATCGCCAGGCCGGTCAGCAGCGTCCGCGGGGGCGGCAGGTGAACGCTCATGTCGGTTCCTCTCGTCGTGGTCTCGCCCCACCACGAACGGGATCCGCCGGGATCGACACACCTCGATTGCCACGGACTCGCCCGATCGCCGTCCCCATCGGCCGGTCGCGTCCCCAGGCCCGCGAGGTCGCGGGATCCGCGGCCGGGTCGGCGGCGTCGGAACCGGTGTGGACGACCAGGGCGGGCCGGACGTGCGGCCCGAGGAGCTGCGGGAGGCCGGGGCGGCGTGCGTCGCCGCCGGGCTCGAGGTGCCGGTGGGCGCACCGGCGGAGGCGATCCGTGAGGTGGCGGTCGTGCCGGGCGGACGGTCCGGCGCCGCGGCGGCCGCGCTCGCCGACCGCTGGGAGGTCGCGCACGCGCGGTGGTGCGCCGACCTCGTGGCCCACGGCGAGGCGCTGGCCGCGGCCGCGGTGGCCTACGCCGCCGGGGACGGGGCGGCCGCGACGGGCCTGATGGCCGCCGGGGACACCGTCGCGACGGGGCGGATGGGCGGGCCCGGCTCGTGACGGCGGTCGTGACGGTGGGGGTCGCCGCCGCCCGGCTGCTCGCCGCCCGCCGTGCCCTGGCCCGGGCCGCCGCCGTGCTCGCCGACCCCGCACCCGGATGGCGCGGTCCCGCGGCGGAACAGGCCGCGTCCGCGCGTACCGCCCTGCTCCGGGCGCACGCGGTCCTGCTCGACGACCTCGACGGCGTGCTCACGGCGCTCGGCGTCGCCGCGGTCGCCCTCGCCGCCGACACGCCGCCCCTCGTCGTCGACGCCGCGCTCGCGGCCGCCCTCGACGCCGCCGGCCCCGCACCCCCGGGCACGAGTCCCATGAGCGTGCCGGGCACCGTCCCCGGCCTCGATCCCGAGGCGGTCGCGCGCTGGTGGGACGGTCTCGGCCCGGACGCCCGCGCCGCGCTCGAGCGCGACCGGCCCGCCCTGGTCGGCGGCCTCGACGGGGTGCCGGCGGCGGTGCGCGACCGCGCCAACCGGCGCGTGCTCGCCGCCGCGCAGGAGCAGGCGCGCGCCGAGGAGACCGTGACCCGCGACCGTCTCGCCCGCACCCGCGATCCCGCCGAGCTCGCCCGGATCGGGTGCGAGCTGCACGAGGTCCGGACCCGGCTCGCCCGGCTCGGGGCGGTGGCGGCCGCGGTCGACCGGCCCGGCCGTGCGCTGCTGGACCTCGAGGTGGAGCGTGATCCCGCCGACGGTCAGGGCGTGCGCGCGGCCGTGGCCCGCGGCGACGTCGACACGGCCGGCCACGTCGGGGTGTACACGCCCGGCTTCACCACCGGGGTCGACGAGCTGCCCGGACGCCTCGAGGAGCTCGACGCGCTGGCCGACGCCGCGGGACCGGGCACCGCCGCCGTCGCCTGGTACGGCTACGACGCGCCCCAGGTCGGCGAGCTCGCCGACCCCGACCGCTCGGTCCTCGGCCGCGCCGCCGCCGACGAGGGCGGGCGGCGGCTGGCGTCGTTCCTCGACGGGATCGGGGCCGCGCGCCGGGACGACGTGCACCTCACCGCGATCGGGCACTCGTACGGCTCGGTGGTCACGGCGGCGGCCACCGCGCCCGGCGGTGCGAGCGGCGTCGACGACGTCGTGCTCCTCGGCAGCCCGGGTGTCGGGGACCCGCCGCGTCGCGCGTGGGTGGTCGAGGCGGCAGGCGACCCGGTCGCGGACGCCGGCTGGTTCGGTCCCGACCCGAACCGCGCGCCCGGCGTCACCGGGCTCTCGGCGCGCGAGGTCGCGCTGCCCGACGGCCGCGTGCTCGCCGCGTCGCGGGGCCACGGCGAGTACCTGACGCCGGGGACGACGAGCGCGGCGAACGTGGCCGCGGTGGTCGGGGGGCGCCCGCAGGACGCCGTGCTGGACCGGGGCGTCGGCGCCGGCGACCGGCTGCGCCGACTGGCGGGCCGGCTGCTGGGCCGGTGACACGCGCGAACGGCCCGCCCCCGGTCCTGCGAGGGACCGGGAGCGGGCCGTGCCGACGAGCGTGTCCGTCCGGAGTGGTTACTCCTTGCCGCCGGTGGCGGGCTTGTCGGAGGCCACCGCACCGTTGGAGTTCGAGCCGCTCACGGCGTCGGTGGCCGTGTGCGTCGGGATCTCCTGGCTGCTCGCCTGCGCCGGCGTCACCGGCGGCGCCCCGGCGGGCTTCTCGGTGCTGACCGGACGCGGCCGCGGGGCGGGCGGCGGCGGAGGCGGCAGCTCCGGCTCACGACGCGTGGCGACCACGGCGGCGCCGACGCCCACGAGGGCGATGACGACCAGCCAGAGGCCCCAGCGGCGGCGCTTCTTCGGCTCCTCGGGCTCGATGCGGGCCGCGAGGTCCTTGCGGACCGACGTCAGGCCCTCCTCCAGCGAGCCGCGCACGGACTCGCCGAAGTCACGCAGCTCGTCGGCGCTGGTGGGCACCGCCGAGGCCTCGAGGCGCTTGCGCGCGTCCTTGGCGTAGCTCTTGGCCTGCTTGCGGGCCTCCTTGGCGGCCTTGTTGGCGCGCTTGCGGGTCTCCTCGCGGGCCTCCTGGGCGCGCTTGCGGGCCTCGGCCTGCGCCTCCTCGGCGCGCTGGCGGGCCTCGGCGCGGGCGTCGAGCACCCGCTGGCGGGCCTCGTCGGCGGCCTTGCGAACGTCCTTGCGGACCTCGGCGCGCTTCTTCGCGCCCTGCTTGCGGGCCTTCTCGCGGTCCTTGCGGGCCTGCGCGGCGGCCTTCTGGGCCTTCTTCTCGGCCTTCTTGCGGGCCCGGCGGCCCTCCTTGCGCAGATCGTCCAGGTCCTCCCTGGCGCCGATCAGAGTCTTGCTGCTCAACGACTTCACCTCACTCGTCGGTGGGCGGCCATGATGCCCCCGGCCCTGTGGTGCAGGTGCCCGACCCGCCGGGCCGTCACACCCGCTACTCCATTCGAAGGTCGCCACCGTCCCTCCCCGCAGAGTCCTAGTGGCACGATGGCCCGGTGACCACCGCCGACACCCCGACCGCCACGCTGCACACCTCCAACGGGGACATCAACCTCGTGTTGTTCTCCAACGAGGCGCCGAAGACCGTCGCGAACTTCACGGGACTGGCGTCCGGCGAGCAGTCGTACAGCGAGCCCAACGCCAAGGGCGGGAGCTCCGGGCCGTTCTACGACGGCACGATCTTCCACCGCGTGATCGCGGGCTTCATGCTCCAGACCGGTGACCCGACGGGCACCGGGCGCGGAGGCCCCGGCTACAAGTTCGCCGACGAGTTCCACCCCGACCTGCGCTTCGACCGCCCGTACCTGCTGGCCATGGCCAACGCCGGCCCCGGCACCAACGGCTCCCAGTTCTTCATCACCGTCGCCCCCACGACGTGGCTCAACCGCAAGCACACGATCTTCGGTGAGGTCGCCGACCAGGCCTCGCGCGACGTCGTGGACTCCATCGCCGCGACCGCCACCGGCCCCGGCGACCGCCCGGTCCAGGACATCGTCATCACCTCGGTCTCGGTCGGTTCCTGAGGTAGCCCCCTGAGGACGACCACAGCAGTGAGGACGGCGTGACCGCGCCCGGCGGGCCGACGGCCGGGCCCGAGGCCTCGCCGGTCTGCGTCCGGCACCCCGACCGCCCCACGTCGCTCGCCTGCACCCGCTGCGGGCGCCCGGCGTGCCCCGACTGCCTGCGTCCGGCGCCGGTCGGGGCGCACTGCGTCGACTGCATCGCCGAGGCCAACCGGGCCGCGGCGGCGACGCGGCCGCGCACCGTCGGCGGCGGGCGTTCCCGCACGGACGACAGGCCGGTCGTCACGATCACGCTGATCGCGGTCAACGTCGCCGTCTTCCTGCTCACCGCGGTGTCCGCGGGCAGCGCGACGGCGAACTATGCGTCACCGTGGGTCGACACCGCCTGGCTGGTACCCGCCGACGTCGCCGCCGGCCAGTGGTGGCGGCTGGTCACGGCGGGCTTCCTGCACGCCGGGCCGCTGCACGTCGCGCTCAACATGTTCGCGCTGTGGATCCTCGGCCGCGACCTCGAGCTGGTCCTCGGGCGCCTGCGGTTCTCGCTGCTCTACGGGGTCTCGCTGCTCGGCGGCTCGGTCGCCGTCGTGCTGCTCGGGGCGCCCGGACAGCCCGTCCTCGGCGCGTCCGGAGCCGTGTTCGGGCTGATGGGGGCCCTGCTCGTCGTGCTGCGCCGCCTGCAGATGAACATGCGCCCGGCGCTGGTGGTCATCGGCATCAACGTCGTCCTGAGCATCGCCGTCCCGGGCCTGTCGCTGCTCGGGCACCTCGGCGGCCTCGTCACCGGGGCGCTCGTCGCGGCCGTCCTGGTGTACGGGCCGGCGCGCTCACGCCCCGCGGCCGGGCTCCTCGCCGTCGGCGGGATCGTCGTGGTCCTCGTCGTGCTGGTCGCGGTGCGGTCCCTGGCGCTCGCCTGACAGGCGCCGCCCCGCCCGCGCGCGGTGGTCCTGGAGCGCGTCGGCCACCTCGACCGGGTCGGTGCCGAGCTCGAGGCGCCCGAGCACGAGCAGCCGCTCGTTGCCGTCGGCCTCGTCGCGCACCTCCACCTCGAGGTAGGCGGCCGGCAGGCCCATCCGCCGCATCCGCACCGCCCGCACGGCGTCGACGCGCGCCCACGACCACGTGTGCCGGCCCGCGATGCCCCGCAGCGCCAGGCCGTCGTCGTCGGCCCGCAGCCGCGGGCGGGCGAACGCCCCGAACGCGGCGCTCAGCAGCAGGGCGAGCGCCGCGAGCCCGGTGAGCAGGCGCCCCGGCGGGTCGGTGGCGGCCAGCGACCACGCGCCGAGCCCGAGCGCACCGGCGGCGCCGAGGACGAGCGCGGGCCACGGCGGGGCCCAGGAGTCACTCACCGGCAGTTGTCCACAGGGTTCGTCCACACCCGTGGACGAATGACACTGATGTGGTTCAGCGCCACTTCATGGTCATCAACAGGGACACCACGATCAACCCGAAGCCGATGAGGAAGTTCCACGCCCCGAGGTCCTGCATGAACGGGATCGACTCGGAGGCGAGGTAGTTGACCACCAGCCAGGCGAGGCCGAGCAGGCCGACGCCGAGCATGATGCCGACGTAGGCCGGGTGCGACGGGCCGGCGGGCGCGGGCCCGGCCTTCGGGGGCGGGGTGTAGGCCGGCTTGCGGCGGACCTTGGACTTCGGCACGTCGGCTCCGATCGGGAAGACTCCGGCGCCGAGTCTAGTGCACGCATCCTGATCACCGGTTTCGTACGCTGGAGGGATGCGCGTCCTGGTCGTCGACAACTACGACAGCTTCGTCTACAACCTCGTCCAGTACCTCGCGCAGCTCGGCGCCGACCCCGTCGTGCGCCGCAACGACGTCGACGGGGTGGTCGACCTCGTCGACGAGGTCGACGGCGTGCTGGTCAGCCCCGGCCCCGGGACGCCCGCCGACGCCGGCGCGAGCACCGAGGTCATCCGGCGGTGTGCCGCGCTCGGGCGCCCGATGCTCGGCGTGTGCCTCGGCCACCAGGCCCTCGGCGCGGCGTACGGCGGCGTCGTCGACCGCGCCCCCGAGCTGCGCCACGGCAAGACCTCGCTGGTGCACCACGAGGGCGCGGGCGTGCTCGCCGGGCTGCGGAGCCCGTTCACGGCCACCCGCTACCACTCGCTGACCGTGCTCCCCGACACGATCCCCGCGGCGCTCGAGCCCACCGGCTGGACCGAGGACGGGGTGCTCATGGCCATGCGCCACCGCGAGCTGCCGCTCGAGGGCGTGCAGTTCCACCCCGAGTCCGTGCTCACCGAGGACGGGCACCGGCTGCTCGCGACCTGGATGGGCCTGTCCGGCCACCCCGTCGACGACGGCGTGGTCCGCGAGCTCACCGAGAGCCTGCGGGCCCTGGCGATCGCCGCGGCGCCACCCGCCTGAGTCTGCCCGGCGAGGAGGAGGGTCAGTTCCCGCCCGGGAACAGCCCACCGCCGTCGTCGCTGCCGGGCTGGTAGCGCCCGACGACGACCGCCACGCTCGACCCGGGGTCGGCCGACGAGCCGGCCGTCGGGTTCTGGCTCAGGATCTTGCCGTCCTGCGAGGGGTCGCTCACCGACTGCGACGTGCGCTGCAGGTTGCCGCCGCGGAAGCCCGCCGCGACCAGCGTCTGCACGGCGTCGGAGGGCAGCTGCCCGACCAGCGAGGGCACCTGCACCTGGCCCTGGTTGCCGCGCGAGACGCGCAGCGTCACCGACGAGTTGCGAGGCACCTGGGTGCCGGCGCTCGGCGACGTCGAGACCACGGTCCCGGCCGACCCGCCGCCGTCGACCTCGGTGACGTCGACACGCAGGCCGACGCCCTCGAGGGTGGTCGTCGCGGTCTGCCGGTCCTGGCCCGTGACGTCGGGCAGGCGCAGCGTCTCGCGCTGGCGCCCGATCGTCAGCTGCACCGGGGTGCCCGGCGCGAGGAACTGCCCGGCGGCGGGGTCCTGCGCGAGCACCCGGTTGATCTGGTTGGAGTCGTCGACCTCGCGGGTCTGCGGGACCGGCGCGAGGGACAGGCCGAGCCGCTGCACGCTCGCCTGGGCCTCGTTGGCGGTCTGGCCCGTGAGGTCGGGGACCTGCACCCGGTCGGGACCGCGCCCCACCCGCAGCTCGACGACGCTCCCGGGCGGGACCTCGAGCCCGCTCGACGGGCTGGTGGTCACGACCTGGCCGACCTGCTCGGGGTTCGAGGCGACCGGCACGACGGTCGGCCGCAGCCCCGCGGTCGACAGCGTCTGCAGCGCGGCGGCCTGCGGCTGCCCGATCACCTGGGGCACGGCGACGGAGTTGGCCGACGGCGAGAACAGGAAGTACGCGCCCGCGAGGGCGGCGAGCAGGACCAGCGCGGACACGAACCCGATCGCGCGCCGCCGGCCGCGGCGGCGCCGGACCTCGGCCTGCTCGGCCTGCCACTCGGCGAAGTCGTCGACCTGGTCGACGGGCCCGGTCGCGGCGGCCACGGGGTGGCCGCCGGTCATGTACTCGGTGCGCTCCTGCTCCGTCATCACCATCGGCGCCTCGGGGCGCTCGCCGTTCAGGACGCGGTAGAAGTCCTCGCGCATCTCGTCGGCCGTCTGGTAGCGGTTCGACGGGTTCTTGGCCAGCGACTTCAGCGTGATCGCGTCGAGCTCCGGCGGCACCCGCGGGTTGATCTCCGACGGGGCCGGCGGGTCCTCCCGCACGTGCTGGTAGGCGATCGCGACGGGGGAGTCGCCGGTGAACGGGGGCCGGCCGGTGAGCAGCTCGAAGAGCACGCAGCCGGTGGCGTACACGTCGGAGCGGGCGTCGACGGACTCGCCGCGGGCCTGCTCGGGCGAGAGGTACTGCGCGGTGCCGATGACAGCGGCGGTCTGCGTGACCGCGGGCTGGGCGTCGGAGAGGGCCCGGGCGATGCCGAAGTCCATCACCTTCACCGCGCCGGCCGGCGTGATCATGATGTTGGCCGGCTTGACGTCGCGGTGGATGATCCCGTGGCGGTGGGAGAAGTCCAGCGCCGCGCAGACGTCGGCGAGGACCTCGCAGACCCGGAAGGCCTCCATCGGGCCCTCGGTCTTGACGATGTCGCGCAGCGTCCGCCCCGCCACGTACTCCATGACGATGTAGGGCAGCGGCACGTCGTCGGTGGGCGTCTCGCCGGTGTCGTAGACCGCGACGATCGCCGGGTGGTTCAGCGCGGCGGCGTTCTGCGCCTCGCGGCGGAACCGGACCTGGAACTGGGGGTCGCGCGCGAGGTCGGCGCGCAGGACCTTGATCGCCACGTCGCGGCCGAGCCGCACGTCGCGCCCGCCGTGGACCTCGGACATGCCGCCGTAGCCGAGGGCGGGCCCGAGCTCGTACCGGTCGGACAGGAGTCGTGGCGTCGTCATCCTCAGAACTCCTGACAGGTGACGGTCACGGTCTCCCCGCGGGGGACGTCGCCGGTGGGCGACAGGTAGAGCACCCGGCAGCGCGAGGGGTCCGACGGCTCCCCGCCGAGGATCGTGGCCACCTCGGGGTCGAGACCGGACTCCCGCAGCGCGGCCGCCGCGACCGACGCGGGCCGGCCGACGTAGTCGACCGGGTTGACGCTGATGCCGTTCGAGGCCGACGTCGTGGTCGTCGTGCGCGAGCTCCGGGTGGTGGTCGGGCTCGGTGTCGTGGTGGTGGAGCTCGTGGTGGTGGCCACGGGCGGCAAGGGCTCCGACGTCTCGGTCATGTTCATGACCCACAGCACGCCGGCGAGCAGCAGCAGGGCGACCACGGCGAGGGCGGCGACCGTGCCCCAGGGCCCGCGGCGGCGGGGCTGCTCGGGCTGGGAGGCCCAGCGGTCGGGACGCTCGGCGCCGCGCGGCGGGGAGGGCTCGCGCGACATCGCGGGCGCGACGCGGGTGGAGGGGTTCACGCGCTCGGTGAGCGCGGTGGCCTGGCCGGGCAGGGGGAGGGGCTCGCCGCGACGCACCGCGCCGACCGCGGCCGCGAACTCGCCGCCCGTGGCGTAGCGCTGACGGGGGTCCTTGGCCAGCGTCGCCTCGATGAGCTGGCGGACCACCGGCGGCACGTCGTTCGGGAGCGGCGGCAGCGGGTCGCGGATGTGCATCATCGCGACCGTGACCGCGTTCTCCGACAGGTACGGACGGCGTCCCGCCAGGCACTCGTAGCCGACGACGCCGAGCGAGTACACGTCCGAGGCGGGGCCGGCGTCGCCGCCGCCCGCCTGCTCCGGCGCGATGTAGTGCGCGGTGCCCATGACCATGCCCGAGCGGGTCACCGGCGCGGCGTCGACGGCCTTGGCGATGCCGAAGTCGGTGATCTTCACCTGGCCCGACGGCGTCACCAGGATGTTGCCGGGCTTGACGTCGCGGTGCACCAGGCCGCGCTCGTGCGCCGCCTCGAGCGCCCACCCGGACTGCTCGAGGATGTCGAGGGTGTAGTCGACGCCGAGCCGGCCGTGGACCGCGAGGATCTGGGCCAGCGGCTCGCCGCGGACCAGCTCCATGACGAGGTACGCCGTGGGCACCTGCACGGTGCCGTTCGCGGTGGCCCACTCGGTGGTGGTCTCGCCGTAGTCGTGCACGGCGGTGATGCCGGAATTGTTCAGCGACCCCGCGGTGCGCGCCTCGGTGCGGAAGCGGTGCAGGAACTCGGGGTCACCGGTGAGCTCGGCCTTGAGGATCTTCACCGCGACCGTGCGGCCGAGCCGGGAGTCCTCGGCCTCCCAGACCTCGCCCATGCCCCCGACGGCGATCCGCCGGCCGAGCCGGTAGCGGTCGCCGATCAGCGATCCGGTCGTGGGCGCCACTAGGAACCACTCCCCAGGGCGGCCGCGATGACCGCGCGCCCGATCGGGGAGGCGACCGAACCGCCGGTGGCCTCCTCGCCGCGGTTGCCGCCCCGTTCGACGATCACCGAGACGGCGATCTGCGGGTTCGGCACCGGGCCGAACGCGTCGTACCAGGTGTGCGGCGGGTTGGTCTTGGGGTTCGCGCCCCACTCGGCCGTGCCGGTCTTGGAGGCGATCTGGACGCCGGGGATGCGGCCCTGCCCGGAGCCGTTGTTCTCCGAGCCGATCATCAGCTGGGTCAGGGTGTCCGCGGTCGACTGCGAGAACGCGCGGGCCAGCCGGTCCGGCTCGGTGGACTCGACGGTCGAGAGGTCCTGGCCCTGGATCTGGGCGACGGTGGACGGGGTCATCGGGATGCCCCCGTTGGCCACGGTCGCGGTGATCTGGGCGTTCTGCAGCGGGGTCAGGCGCACGTCGCGCTGCCCGATGCTGGACTGCGCGGTGGAGGCGCCGTCGGCCATGTCGCCGAGGCGGGAGGCCTGCACCGGCATCGGCACGGTGAGCCCCGGGTTCTCGAAGCCCAGCGAGGTCGCCATCGCGCGCAGGCGGTCGGCGCCGATCTGGGCCCCGAGCTGGGCGAACGGCCCGTTGCAGGACTTCGCGAACGCCGTCGCGAACGGCACCGTGGCGCCGGGGCCGCACGGCTTGCCGTCGTAGTTCTCCAGCGTCGTCGTGCTGTCCGGCAGCGTGATCCGCGGTGCGGCCGTGACCGGGGCCTCCGGGGAGATCGCCCCGGCCTCGAGGGCGGCCGCCGTGGTGACGATCTTGAAGGTGGACCCGGGCGGGTAGGTCTCGCTGGTGGCCCGGTTGGTCAGCGTCGGCGGGTCGTCCTCGCTGAGCTCGTTCCAGGCGTTCTGCTGGGTGGTGCCCGAGTGGCTCGCCAGTGGGTTCGGGTCGTAGGACGGCGTCGACACCATGGCGACGATCTCGCCGGTCTGCGGCCGGATGGCGACGACCGAGCCCTGGTAGCCGCGCGAGGTCATCGCCTCGTAGGCGGCGCGCTGGACCCGGGGGTCGATGCTCAGCACGACGTTGCCGCCCGCCGGGTCGCGGCCGGTGACGGCGTCGGAGATGCGGCGCACGAACAGGCGGTCGTCGGTGCCGTTGAGCACCGGGTCCATGGCGCGCTCCATGCCGCCCGCGCCGTAGATCTGCGAGTAGTAGCCGGTGACGGGCGCGTAGAGCGGGCCGTCGGTGTACTGGCGCTGGTAGCGCAGCCGGTCGCCGGGGTCGGGGCTCTGCACGCTCTGGGCGAGCACCTCGCCGCCGGCCGAGATCTGGCCGCGCTGGCGGGAGTACTCGTCCAGCAGGACGCGGGCGTTCCGGGGGTCCGCGCGGTACTCGTCGGCCTTGACGACCTGGATCCAGGTGGCCTGCCCCAGCAGGAGCAGGATCAGGACCATGACCGCGAGGGAGACCCGTCGCAGCGGGGTGTTCACTCTCCTCGGGTCCTTCCTCGCGGGGCCTGTTCGGGATGGCCGGGCTGGGCGGCACCGGCCTCCTGGCGCACGCCGCCGTGCGGCGGGGTGCGGACCTGGTCGCGCGAGACCATCTCGGTGCTCGCCTCGGCCAGGGGCGCGAGCGGGGCCTGCTGCCCGGGCGCGGGTGCGCCGGGCCGCTTCTCGGTGCTCGGCTGGCGGGCCGCGTTCGACACCCGCAGGACCAGCGCCACGAGAGCGTAGTTGGCCACGAGCGACGACCCGCCGTAGGACACGAACGGCGCCGTGATGCCGGTGTTCGGGATCAGGTTGATGACGCCGCCGACGACGACGAACACCTGCCAGGCGATCGCGAAGCCGAGGCCGGCGGCCAGCAGCTTGCCGAAGGTGTCCCGGACGGCGAGCGCGCTGCGCATCGCCCGCGTGGCGAGCACGCAGTAGATGACCAGCAGCGCCGCGATCCCGACGAGGCCGATCTCCTCGCCGAGCGAGGTGAAGATGAAGTCGGTGCTCGAGAACGGGACGAGCTCCGGGCGGCCGGCGCCGAGCCCGGTGCCGCCCATCCCGCCGGTCGCGAGGCCGAACAGCCCCTGGCTGACCTGGAACCCGCGGCCGTTGTAGTCGGCGAACGGGTCGAGCCACACCGAGACGCGGATCTGCACGCGGGACACGAACGTCCACGCGGCGAACGCGCCGCCCGCGAAGATCGTCAGGCCGATGATGACCCACGAGATGCGCTCGGTGGCCACGTAGAGCATCACCAGCACGATCCCGAAGAACATCAGGGACGTGCCGAGGTCGCCCTCGAAGACCAGGACGGCCATCGCGACGCCCCAGGCCGCGAGCAGCGGGCCGAGGTCGCGGGGCCGGGGGAAGGTCATGCCCAGGAAGTGCTTGCCGGCGCTGGTGAACAGGTCGCGCTTGACCACCAGGAACGACGCGAAGAACACGACGAACAGGATCTTCGCGAACTCGCCGGGCTGGATGCTGGCCGGCCCGAGGCGGATCCAGATGCGGGCGCCGTTGACCTCCGAGAGCGAGGCGGGCAGCACCGCGGGCAGCGCCAGCAGGATGAGCCCGACGAACCCGGCGGTGTAGCCGTAGCGCGCCAGCGTGCGGTGGTCCGGGACGAGCCAGAGCATGCCGACGAAGAAGACGATGCCGATCGCCGTCCAGCCGACCTGGCGCAGCGCCTCCTGGGCGGGCTCGTCGTTGCCGAGGCTCGCCGCGCGGGCGATCCGGGCCAGGTCGATCCGGTGGATCATGACCAGCCCGATGCCGTTGAGCAGCGCCGCGAGCGGGAGCACCAGCGGGTCGGCGTACGGCGCGAACTTCCGGACGGCGAGGTGCGCGAGCGCGAGGATCGCCATGTAGGCCGCGCCGAGGTAGAGCAGCGCCCAGGTGAGCTCTTGCTCCTGGTTGGCCTCGACGAGCACCAGCGCGCCGGTGGTGATGGCGGCGGCGAAGCCGAGCAGCGCGAGCTCGACGCCGCGGCGGGTGGAGACGGCGGCCGCGACCGCCGGCCGCAGCGCGGTGCGGTCGGCGGGGCGGTCGATCCCGGAGGCCCCGGGCGCGCCGTTCCGGGCGCCGGGAGCGGTCGGCCGCGTCACTACGGCACCCGGCAGTCCCGGCCCGGGACCTGCGGCTCGGCCGGCGCGGGGGACGCGACGGGGGCCTGACCGGCCGCGTCGGGCGTGCCCGGGGTGCCGGGCGCGACGGTGGGGGTGCCGGCGGGCGGCACGGTGCCCGGCGCGGTGGCCGGGGCGGGGGGCTCGCACGGCGGGAGCATCTGCTCGGTGCGCAGCCGCTCGACCGTCTGCTGGGCCTTCGGGAGGTCCGCGACGCGGATGCCGTCGCCGGCCAGCTGCTGGCGGGCGACGGGGGTGAGGTCGGCGATCTGGACGCCGGAGTCCTCCGCGACGCTCTGCAGGGAGACGCCGAGGAACGTCCCGGGCACGCCCTGGTAGATCACGACCGTGTCGTCGTCCGCGGCCACGTAGTACTGGCTGCTGACGTACACGGTGGCGGCGAGCACGGCGATGCCCGCGAGGGCGACGACGGCCAGCGCGGCGAGCGCGAGGCGCAGGCGCGTGCGGCGGGGCGCGCGGCGCGAGGACTCGGAGGCCGCCGGCGAGGGGCGGGGCGTGGGCTCGCTGCGGGTCAGCGTCGCGGCGGAGGCGCGCGCGGCCGCGGAGTCGCCGGGCGGGGGGTCGGCGCGGCCGTCGCCGGCGGCGCCGCCGTAGATGGGGTCGTGCTCGCCGAAGTCGACGTCGACGACGTCGGCGACGATGCACGTGACGTTGTCCGGGCCACCGCCCTTGAGCGCGAGCTCGATGAGCCGGTCCGAGCAGTCCTGGGGGTCGGCGATTGTGAGCGCCTCGGCCAGCGTCTCGGCGCTGACAACCCCGGAGAGCCCGTCGGAGCAGAGCAGGTAGCGGTCGCCGGAGCGGGCCTCGCGGACGGTGAGCGCGGGCTCGACGTCGTGGCCGGTGAGCGCGCGCAGCAGCAGCGAGCGCTGGGGATGGCTCGCCGCCTCGTCCTCGGTGATCCGGCCCTCGTCGATCAGCGACTGCACGAAGGTGTCGTCGCGGGTGATCTGGGTGAGCACGCCGTCGCGGAACAGGTAGGCGCGCGAGTCGCCGACGTGCACCATGCCCAGCCTGCTGCCGGCGAAGAGCACCGCGGTGAGCGTCGTGCCCATGCCGTCGAGGTCGGGCTCCTCGGCGACCAGTTCGGTGATCGCGTCGTTGCCCTGGGCGGTGGCTTCGGCGAGCTCGCCCAGGAGGTCGTCGCCGGGCTCGTCGTCGTCGAGCGGCACGAGGGCGGCGATGACGAGCTTCGAGGCCACCTCGCCGGCCGCGTGTCCGCCCATGCCGTCGGCGAGGGCGAGCAGGCGCGGGCCCGCGTAGACCGAGTCCTGGTTGTTCTGCCGCACCAGGCCCCGGTCACTGCGAGCGGAATAGCGCAGCACCAGGGTCACGGGTCGATCCTGCACGGGAGGGGACAGGGAGTCGTCACCCGGGTCCGGATGGCGGGCGTGCTGACCAGCGGGCCGATCACCGCGTCGAGCTCCGCGTCGGTTCGTCTCCTGCTCAGCGGGTCGAGCTCCGCCGCGCTTCGTCTCCTGCTCATGACCGGAGCTCGATGACCGTCTTGCCGATGCGGATGGGGGTGCCCACCGGGACCCGGGTGGGTCCGGAGACCTTGTTGCGGTCGAGGTACGTGCCGTTGGTCGACCCGAGATCCTCGACGTACCAGTCGTCGCCGGACTGGGAGATCCGGGCGTGACGTGTGGACGCGTAGTCGTCGTCGAGCACCAGCGTCGAGTCGTCCGCCCGGCCGATCATGATCGGACGGCCGTCCAGGGCGATGCGGGTGCCCGCGAGGGCGCCGGCGGTGACGATCAGGGCACGGGGCCCCGAGCGTCCGCCGCCGCGGGCCGGCTTGGACGAGCCCCCACCGCGGGTGGAGGGCCGCCGGCCGCCGGGCGCCGCGGCCCGCAGACCCGAGGCCGCGTAGAGGTCGCTGCGGACGACCCGCAACGCGGCGAGGACGAACAGCCACAGCAGGGCCAGGAATCCGGCCCTCGTGATCTGGAGGACGAGTTCGGGCACGCCGTCGGGCCTTCGGGCCTCAGCCCTGCGCGCGGAAGAGCAGCGCGCTGTGCCCGACCCGGATCGTGTCGCCGTCGGCGAGCTGCCAGGTCTGCACCGGCGTGCCGTTCACCGTGGTGCCGTTGGTCGACCCGAGGTCGGACAGGGTGGCCTGCTGGCCGTCCCAGTTGATCTCCAGGTGACGACGCGAGACGCCGGTGTCGGCGAGACGGAACTGCGCGTCCTGCCCGCGGCCGATGACGTTCGAGCCGTTGACGAGCTGGTACGAGCGGTTAGAGCCGTCGTCCAGGGTCAGCGACGCGGTCAGCTGGCGGGTCTGGACACCGCCGTAGCCCTGCTGGCCGTACTGGTCGTACCCGCCCTGCTGGGCGTACGGGTCGTACCCGCCCTGGCCGTACTGGCCGCCGTAGCCCTGCTGGCCGTAGGGGTCGTAGCCCTGCTGCTGGCCGTAGCCCTGGGGCTGGCCGTACTGGTCGTACCCGGGCTGGCCGTAGCCCTGCTGCGGGTAGCCGCCCTGCTGGCCGTAGGGGTCGTAGCCCTGCTGCTGGCCGTAGCCCTGGGGCTGCCCGTACTGGTCGTAGCCCTGCTGCGGGTAGCCCTGCTGCGGCTGGCCGTACTGGTCGTAGCCCTGCTGCTGGCCGTAGCCCTGCTGCGGGTAGCCCTGCTGGCCGTACTGGTCGTAGCCGCCCTGCTGGGGGTAGCCCTGCTGCGGGTAGCCCTGCTGCGGCTGGCCGTACTGGTCGTAGCCGGGCTGGCCGTACCCCTGCTGCGGGTACCCCTGCTGCGGGTAGCCCTGCTGGCCGTAGGGGTCCTGCTGGCCGTAGTTGCCGTCGCGACCCTGCTGGTCGTCCGGGTAGCGGCCGGGTGCCTGACTCATGGGCTGTTCTCCTGCGGATCGGGGGCTCGCGGCCCGTCGCCGCGACGCGTCGGGGTCAACGGACGACCTGGTGCGGAACTGTCCCGTGTGCAGCGCGTCGGAACGCTCCAGAGAGACTACGACCTCACCGTAAGTCTCCCACCCGCCCTCCGTGAGGTGCTCCTCCACGACCTCGATGAGCGAGTGGGTGATGGTCTCCTCGTCGCCGGCCAAGCGTTCGTGGTCCGCGGGACTGAGCACCACCGTGTACTGATTGGGCGCCAGGCGGCGCCCACCTGCCAACTCTCGCACGCCGTCCTCCGCCTCACGGCGAAGGCCCTGTGCTATCTCCTGCGGGACGACCTTGCCACCGAACACGCGTGCGAAGGCGTCACCCACCAGTCCCTCGAGCTTGCGCTCGAAGCGCTGTGCGCGCCCCACCGCGATCCCTCCTCGTCCGACGTCTGCTCCGTCGTCCCGACACCTGCTGCCCCGTCCGGAGTGTCGCCACACCGGGCGGGCGGATTCGATGGTATCGGTCGCCGCGGCGAGGGCGCCGACCTCCTTCCGAGGGGCCGGATCCGTGCGTGCTAGCGTTCCTGCCAGATCACTCCGGGCGAGTGGCGGAATGGCAGACGCGCACGGTTCAGGTCCGTGTATCCGGAAGGATGTGGGGGTTCAACTCCCCCCTCGCCCACCAGCACGCAGCGATCGACAGGGCCCCGACCGTGACCCACGGCCGGGGCCTTCTTCATATCCACCCCCCGCGCTCCGTCGGAGAGGATCGGCCGCGATGCACGACGCACGCCTCCTGCTCGAGCTCGGTGACGAGGCGGTGCGCCGCCTCGCTCGCCGGGGCTACTCGCTCGACCTCGCGGGCCTGGAGGCGATGGCGTCGCGGCGGTCGGCGGCGATCGGTGCGGTCGACGAGCTGCGGGCCGAGTCCAAGCGCGCCGCCGGCGAGGTGGGCAAGGCCGCGAAGTCGGGGTCCCCGAGCGCCGAGGTCGACGCGCTCAAGGAGCGGGCCCGCGAGCTCAAGGAGCGCATCCGCGAGGCCGAGGAGGAGGTCGACGCCGCCGAGGCCGCCCTGCGCGAGCTGATGCTGGCGATCCCGAACCTGCCCTCGGACGACGCCCCGGACGGCTTCTCGGAGGACGACGCGGTCGAGGTGCGCCGCAGCGGCGAGCCCCCCGTCCTCGGGTTCACCCCGCGCGACCACGTCGAGATCGGCGAGGCCATGGGGATCCTCGACTTCGGGCGCGCCGCGAAGCTCTCGGGCGCGCGGTTCTCCCTCGCCCGTGGGGCGGGGGCGGCGCTCGAGCGGGCCATCGCGTCGTTCTTCCTCGCGCTGCACACCGGCCGGCACGGCTACACCGAGTTCTCCCCGCCCTACCTCGTCACCGCGCCGACCATGACCGGTACGGGGCAGCTGCCGAAGTTCGAGGAGGACCTCTTCCGCACCGGCACCGGCGACCGGGACCTCTACCTCATCCCCACCGCCGAGGTGCCGCTCACGGCGATGCACGCCGACGAGATCCTCGAGACCGAGACGCTGCCGCGGGCGTACACGGCGTGGACGCCGTGCTTCCGCTCGGAGGCGGGCTCCTACGGCCGCGACACCCGCGGCCTCATCCGGCTGCACCAGTTCTCGAAGGTCGAGCTGGTGCGGGTCTGCGCCGCCGACGACTCGCGCGCCGAGCTCGAGCTGATGCTCACCCACGCCGAGGCGTGCCTGCAGGAGCTGGGCCTGGCGTACCGCGTCATCCGCCTGGCCGCGGGCGACATGGGCTTCAACAGCACCCTGACCTACGACGTCGAGGTGTGGCTCCCCAGCCAGGACACCTACCGCGAGATCTCGTCCTGCTCGGACTGCGGCACGTTCCAGGCGCGCCGGTCGGGGATCCGCAGCAAGGACGCCCACGGCACCCGGGGCCAGGTGGCGACGCTCAACGGCTCGGGCCTGCCCATCGGGCGCACGATGGCCGCGATCCTCGAGCAGTGCCAGGCGGAGGACGGGTCGGTGACGATCCCCGAGGCGCTCGTCCCGTTCACCGGCTTCCGGCGCCTGCTGCCGGACGGCACGCCGGAGACGGTGCTGACTACCGCCTGATCGCGGCCAGCTGGTGGGCGTGACCCACCAGCCGGTCGTCGGCGTCCCACACGCGGCACGTCTCGTGCATGCGGTCGGCGCCCGCGCGCTCGACCCACTGCACGACCCGCAGCGGGCCGGGCGCCGGGTCGGCCACGACGTGCGCCGAGAGCGACATCGTCGGCGACCACCCCGAGAGGCCCATGTCGAAGGTCGCCGGCGGCAGCACGTCGAGCGCGACCAGCAGGCCCTCCGGCGTCCAGGACTCACCGGACGCGAGCGACGCCCAGCCCGCGAGCCGCCCCTCGCCCGACGGGCGCCCGTGCAGGAACCCGGCGGTGCGCGGGTCGAGGCGGGTGTCGACCACGTCCATGATCGGCAGGGAGCCACGGCCGTCCTCGTCGGACCCCGAGGGGCTGCGAGGGCACTCCTCGCGGGGCGTGAGCTCCGGCGGCGCCGGCTCGACGTCGTCCGGCGTGCGTGCCGCGGGCGGGCCGAGGATGAACGCGGCCTCGACGGCCGGGCCGTCCTGGTCGAGGCGCACCCGCAGCTGCGAGGCGCCGCGCCCCAGGCGCAGCACCGTGACCTCGAGCGACGCCGGACCCGGCTCGGGCGCCTGCAGGTAGGTGCCGGTCACCGCCTGCGGGCAGGTGTGCGCGGGCCGCTCGGCGGAGACCGTCTCGCGCGCCGCGCGGGCGAGCACGGCGAGCAGGTAGCCGCCGTGCAGCTTGGGACCGATCGTCCACTGGTCGTCGAGGAGGATCGTGTACCGGCCGGCCTGATCGGTCGGCTCGGGGCGGGTGGCCTTGTCGTACTCAGCCACGGTGCCCCTGGTCGGGGGTCGGCTCCGGAGCGCCCGGTCTCACGACTGCGGCGGGCGCGGCCAGTCGGCCGAGTCGTCGCGCGGCGGGTGGGTGGGACGGCCCGGGTCGGTGGGCGCGTCGGACGGGGTGCCCGTCGGCGGGCCGACCGGGCCGGTCGGCGGCTCCGGCGCGGCGGACGCCCCGGGTGCGGTGGGGGCACCGGACGGGGGCGGGGTGCTCGACGGCGGCGTGGCGGTCGGGCCGGTGCCGGTCGGGCCGGTGCCGGTCGGGCCTGTCCCGGTCGAGCCGGTGTTCGGCGTGCCATCGCCCGCCGCGGCGCCGGGCGCCTGCGGGTCGCCGGTGCCCTGCTTCGCGGCCCAGCCGACGCTCTCGCCGGCCTTCGCCTCGGCCTTGCCGATCTGCTCGGAGTACTTCCCGCCGGTCTTCTCGTCGACCCAGCGCGCGGCCTTGCCGATGGCGCCGAGGATGCTCTGCTCGTTGTCGGCGACCTTCTTGCTGGCCGTGTCGCGCAGGTCGTTGGCGAATTGCTTGCCCTGCTGCACGTAGTCGTCGCGGCTCATGGGTCCTCCGTGATGACCGGTGGTGTGACCGGGGTTCGGATTCCGACCGTACCCGCGGGGCGCCCTGCCCCACACCCTCGCGGGCGCACCCCGGCGGGCGCGGTGGTATCGCCCGGGGAGGCGCGTGCGGCAGGGTGGCCGTCGGACGCGCCGAGCGGGCCAGGCACGATGGGCAGGCGCCCCGGGCACTCCGGGGCCGTTCGGACGGGTTACGGACGCGAAGGAGCCGGCACCCGCCGGAGCACCCGGAACGAGGAGGCGCGCGGGCGTGAGTTCGACGGAGGCGGGCCCGCCGCCCACCGTGGGTGGAGGGCGATACACCCTCGGTGACCTCATCGGCCGCGGTGGCGCCGCCGAGGTGTTCCGGGCGCGCGACGAGCTGCTCGGCCGCGACGTGGCCGTGAAGCTGTTCCCGGCCGGTGTCGGCGAGGCCGACGAGTCCCGCCGCCAGCGCGAGGTCCAGACGCTCGCCGGGATGAACCACCCCGGCCTGGTGACGATCTACGACGTCGGCCAGGAGCGCGACCGCGCCTACTTCGTCATGCAGCTCATCGAGGGCGAGTCCCTCGCCGACCGCATCCGCAGCGGTCCGCTCGCGCTCGGCGACGTCGTCGCCCTCGGCTCGGCCCTCGGCGACGCGCTGACCTACGTGCACCGCCACGGCGTCGTGCACCGCGACATCAAGCCCGGCAACGTGCTGCTCGACACCGACGGCCGCCCGCACCTGTCGGACTTCGGCATCGCGGTGCTCGCCGACGCCACGAACATCACCGCCACCGGCATGGTCATCGGCACGGCGTCGTACCTGTCGCCGGAGCAGGTGCGCGGCCAGCAGGTCGGTCCCGCCTCCGACGTGTACGCGCTGGGCCTGGTGCTGCTCGAGTGCATCACCGCCCGCCGGGAGTACCCGGGCAACGCCCTCGAGGCCGCGGTCGCCCGCCTGCACCGCGCCCCCGAGATCCCGCCGGACGTGCCGGCGCCCCTGGGCAACCTGCTCGCGGCGATGACCGGCGACGAGCCGATGGAGCGCCCCACCACCGAGCAGGTGGTCGGCGAGCTGCGCATGATGGCCCGCGAGGCGGGCATGGACGCCCAGACCGTGCTCGCCCCCGCGCCCGTCACCGGCAGCGGGGCGATGCGGACCACCGCGATGGGCACGGGCACCGGCCCGACCGCCTACGCCCCGATGGGCGGCGCCACCACCAGCGGGCCGACCCGGGCCATGGGAACCCCTCCCGGCGGCTACGCCCCGGCCGCCTACGGGGCGGCGGGGTACGGGGCGGGGGGCTACGGCACGGCGGGGTACGGCGCCGCCGACCCGACCGCGCTCGTCGGGCCCGACGACCCGCGCTCGGCCGAACAGGCGAGGCCCAAGCGGGGCCGGCGCGCGGCGATCGTCGCGCTGCTCGCGCTGCTGCTCGCCAGCGGCGTCGGCGGCTACTTCCTGCTGTCCAACCGGGAGGAGGCCGCGCCGCCCGCGCTGCCGCCCGCCCCGCCGGTGTTCTCATCGAGCACGACGACCACCACCGAGCAGGAGACGACCACCCGGTCACGGGTGCGCACCACCACCGAGGCGCCGACCACGACCACGGTCGTCCCGCCGCCGGTCGTCCCGACCACGAGGACCACGACCACGACCACCCAGGCACCCCAGCCCGGCGGCACCGACGACACCCCGGGCGGCGGTGGGGATGACGACGGCGGCGTCGTCGTGCCGGCGCCCGGAGCCCAGCAGGCGCCGCCCTGATCCGGCGGCGGTCGCCGGAGTTCTGACCGAAGGGCACCTTCGGTCGGATAGACGGGCGAGGGTCGCCCTCGGCCGGAACGCTGATCGGGGCAGGGCTCGCGCGACAGGCACGGCGCGCATGATCATCAGCTTGCTGAGCTGCGGAGGGTGCCGCTCGCGCATCGGCCGCGCGGGGGGGCGCCCGCGACCGGCGCGGTCCGCATGATCATCGGGTCGCTGAGCTGCGGAAAGTGCAGGTCGCGGGTCGCTGAGGCAGCCTCGACTCCCGTGAGTTCCCCTGACGCGGATGTCGCCGATGGCGCAGTTCTTGGGTAGACTA